>NZ_JAUSZL010000002.1:305054-610109 GCF_030817535.1 Streptomyces sp. V3I8
GGCCGTTCCTGGACACACTTCTGGCCTCTGTTCGGCGGCGCGCTGCTCCTGGTGCCCCTGACCCTGCTGAGCGCACGGGCGCTGCCCGCACTGCAGTTGGGCGACGAGGCCGCCGGCGGTCTGGGAGCGCGCGTCGAGCCCGGCCGGCTGGCCATGCTGGCCTGCGCGACCGCCCTCGCCGGTCTGGCGACGGCCGCCGCCGGTCCCGTCGGCTTCGTCGCCTTCGTGTCCCCGCCCGTCGCCCGGCGGCTGCTCCCCGGGCACGGCGCCGCCCTGGTGCCCTCGGCCCTGGTCGGGGCCGCCCTGGTGCTGCTGGCCGACTACGCCGCCCAGCACCTGATCCCCGGTACGCAGCTGCCGGTGGGGATCGTGACCAGCCTCGTCGGTGCGCCGTACCTGCTGTGGCTGCTCGCGCGCGCCAACCGCGTGGGCCAGGGCGGCTGACCGTGACGAGATCCCCGCACGAAGGTTCCGGCGAGCCCCGCGAACCGCTCGGCACCACCAAGGAGACGACGGTGACCTCCCAGCACACCCTGCAGGCCCGGGACCTGCGACTCGGCTACGGAGAGCGCGAGGTCGTCTCCGGGCTCGACGTCGACCTGCCGCCGGGCCGCATCACCTGCATCGTCGGGCCCAACGCCTGCGGCAAGTCCACCCTGCTGCGGTCGATGGCCCGGCTGCTCGTGCCGTCGGCGGGCGCCGTCCTCCTCGACGGGCGCAGCATCCAGGAGCTGCCCACCCGCCAGGTGGCCGCGACCCTGGGCGTGCTGCCGCAGTCGCCGGTGGCGCCGGAGGCCATCACGGTCGCCGACCTGGTCGGCCGCGGCCGGTACCCGCACCAGGGCTGGTTCCGGCGCTGGACGGCGTCCGACACCGAGGCCGTCGCCGCGGCCATGCTCGCCACCGATGTCCTCGAACTCGCCGACCGGCCCTTGGACGAGCTCTCCGGCGGACAACGCCAGCGCGTCTGGATCGCCATGGCCCTGGCCCAGGAGACCGACGTACTGCTGCTCGACGAACCCACCACGTACCTCGACATCAGCCACCAGCTGGACGTCCTGGACCTGCTGACCGACCTCAACCGGCAGCGGGGCGCCACCCTCGCCGTCGTCCTGCACGACCTCAACCTCGCGTGCCGGTACGCCGACCACCTCATCGCGATGAAGGACGGCCGCATCGTCGCGGAGGGCACCCCGTCCGCGATCGTCACCGAATCCCTGGTCCGCGAGGTGTTCGGCCTGCGCAGCGCGGTCGTCCCGGACCCGGCGTCGGCCACGCCGCTGATCGTCCCGATGGGCCGGCACCACATCACGGCGCCGACGCCCTCCTGAACCTCCCTGCCCTCTCCCTGCCTTCTCTCTGCCTTCTCTCTGCCCTTCACTGGAACACCTCGGAAAAGAGCACCCACCATGTCCCCTCGCCCCGCCGACTCCGGCTCCCGACGCCGTCCGGTCCGGCTGCGCCTGCTGACCGGCGCCCTCGCCCTCACCCTGATGGGGGCACCGGCCGCGTGCGGCTCGTCCGACGACTCCGGCACCCAGGAGAGCGCCGCGCGGGAGCCCGGCGGCGCGTTCCCCGCGAAGGTCGCCACCAAGTTCGGGACGGTCACCGTGGACGCGGCGCCCAAGCGCGTGGTGGCGCTCGGCTGGGGTGACGCCGAGGCGGCGCTCTCGCTCGGGGTGCAGCCGGTCGGGGCCGGCGACTGGCTCGCGTTCGGCGGCGACGGTGTCGGCCCCTGGGCCGAGGACCTCTACGACGAGAGCCCGCAGAAGATCGGCACGCTGGAGCCCGAGTACGAGAAGATCGCGGCGCTCAGGCCCGACCTGATCCTGGACACCAAGTCCAGCGGCGACCGGACGCGTTACGACACCCTGAGCAAGATCGCGCCGACCGTCGGCGTGCCGAAGGGCGGCGACCAGTACAAGATCTCCTGGGAGAAGCAGACCACCATGGTCGCCCAGGCGCTGGGCGTCCCCGACGACGGCAAGAAGCTGATCGCCGAGACGGAGGAGAAGTTCGCGGACGCCGCCGGGGCGCATCCCGAGTTCAAGGACAGGACGATCACCCTCGGTTCGCGGACCGCCTCCGCCTGGGGCGCGTACGTCCGCGGCACCGGCCGGGTCGACTTCGTCGAGCGGCTCGGTTTCCGCAACAACCCGGCCGTCGAGGCCGAGGCCGGGGCGGCGTTCTCGGTGCCCGTGTCGGAGGAGAACCTGCAGCTCCTCGACGCCGATCTCACCGTCATGGCCCCGATCGGCGTCACAGCGAAGAAGATCAGCTCCGATCCTCTCTACAAGGCCGTGCCGTCCGTGGAGAAGGGTCACTCCGTCGTCTTCGACGACGCGGACATCAGCCAGGCCTTCGCGATGGATTCCGTGCTGTCGGTCGACTACGCGCTGGAGAAGGTCGTCCCGCTGTTCTCGAAGGCCCTGAAGTCCTGACCCGGGCCCTCCGCCCGCCCAGGGCGGTACACGGAACCCGCCGGCCCGCCTCCGGTCACCCGGAGGCGGGCCGGCGCCGGTCTCGGCACCGGCGCGGTCAGGCGGGCTCCGGCGCCCAGACGCGGTCCGCGTAATCGAGGAAGTTGCGCCCGAGGATCTTCTCGATGCGCTCGGAACGGTAGCCGCGCCGCTCCAGCAGCCGGATCAGCTCCCGGAACTGGTCCACCCCGCGCAGGTCGAGGACGAAGGGCAGGGTGTCACCGCGCTCCCCCGCCGCGCCGACCCCGGCCGCCCGGCGCAGCGCGACGTGCTCGACGAGGTCCGCGCGGTAGGCGTCGAGGTCGTCGATCGACGTGACGGGCCCGTCGGTGCCGATGCCGACGTGGTCCTCGCCGCACACGTTCACCGCGTGGTCGATGTGCGCGACGACATCCGCCGCCGTGGCGTGGCCGGACACGTCGAGGAACGGCATGAAGTAGATGCCGACGAACCCACCGCGCGAGGCGACCAGACGGAGTTCCTCGTCGGTCTTGTTGCGGGGCAGGTCGGCGAGCGCCCGGCAGCCGGTGTGGTTGATCGACACCGGTGCGCGGGAGAACGTCGCGGCCTCCAGGCAGGTGCGCTCGCCGCTGTGCGAGAGGTCGACCATCAGGTGGTGCTCGTCGAGCGCCTCGACGACGCGGCGCCCGAAATCGCTCAGGCCCCGGTTGCCCGGCGCCATGGAGCCGTCGCCGATGTGGTTGGCCTGGTTGTAGGTGAGCTGCACGACGCGCACACCCAGCTCGGCGAACGTGGCCACGCGCCCGGTGTCCTCGCCGACCGCGACGGCGTTCTGGAAGCCGTAGACGACACCGATCCGGCCCTCTTCCCGGGCCCGGCGGAGGTCGGCCGCCGTGCGGACCTTCAGGAGGTCCGCCGCGTGCTCCCGGACGATGCCGTCCCAGACCGAGATCTCGTGCAGCGTGTGCTCGTACGGGGGCTCGTCGCCCATGGTGTAGCCGAGGGTGATGTTGACGGCGGTCAGGCCCGAGGCGTGGGCGTCCGCCAAGGTGCGCACGTCGATGGTGAGCTGGTCGCTGGTCGGGTTGAGCTGTGCGGCCGCCGCGGCCGACCGGGGCGCGTTGGGGTTGTCGAGCTGCCCGAGCGCGTTGATGATCATGGGGGTGGAGGTCATCGGGCTTCCTCGGTTCCGGCACGGCCCGGTTCTGCCGTGCGTACGGTGCGGGGATGCGCCGCGTCGTAGGCGCCGCGCTCGTAGCGGTGGCCGCGTTTGACGGTCAGGCAGACGCTGCGCAGGTGGTCGATGTCGAGCAGCGGACTCTCCTCCAGGACCACGAAGTTGGCGAGTTTGCCCGCCTCGACGCTGCCCATGCCGGCCTCGGCGCCGGCGGCGCGGGCGCCGAGCAGCGTGGCCGAGCGCAGCACCTCCTCGGGCGGGATGCCGCAGCGGCGCACCAGGAACGCCAGCTCCTCGAACAGCGCGGGGAAGGGCTCCTGCGGCGGAGTCTCGTAGTCGGTGCCGGTCGAGAGGTCCACCCCGGCACGGTACGCCTGGGCCGTGATGTGGGCGGCCAGCTTCGAGTGGGCCCGCGCGCGGGCGGCGTCCTCGGGCCCGTCCCCCGCCAGTTCGGCGCTCTCCCACATGCCGGCGGTCGCGTCGAGGACCGTCCCGTTGCGGCGCATCAGGGCGAACAGCTCGTCGAGGCGCGGATCGTCCTCGGCGGCGAACCTCTCGTGATCGACCCGCGGCTTGTCCTTGTACGTCGTCAACGGCCCGTCGGCGCCCTCGAAGGCGAGCAGCGTGACGTGGGAGACGCTGTCGACGCCGGCCTCGACGACCTGCCGGGGCGTGGCGGGGAAGACCGCCGCGTGGGCCCAGACGGGGATGCCCTGGCGGTGCGCCTCCGCGGTGATCGCGGCGACCGTGCGGTGGTCGAGGTCGGCGTAGACCTTGATGGCGGCGGCGTGCGTGCCGCGCGCCAGGGCGACGGCGACGCGCAGGTCCGTGTCGGGCGTGACGGCCTGCATCCACGGCACGGCGCCCGGTGTGGCGCCCTGGGACACCTGATGGGTGCGCGGGTCGTCGAAGAAGCCCGGCCCCGCCATCAGCGCGGCGTAGCGGATGTCCGGGCCGGGGATCTCGCCGACGAGGGTGGCCCGCGCGAGGTCGCCCACCTGGCGCAGGTCGTCGGCCATGTCGCGGATCGCCGTGATGCCGCTGTGGACGAGCCGGTCCAGCACCGCCTCGGCCTCGGGCCGGTCGGGCGGGGTGGCGAGGTGCTGGTGGGAGTCGATGAGGCCCGGCATGACGAAGCGTCCGCCGAGGTCGAAGACGTGCGCGTCGGCGGGCACCGTGGCGGCGATCTCGGCGTCGTCGCCGACCGCGCGGATCATGGGGCCGTCGACGACGACCGACGTCGACGGCCGGGGCGGCCGCCCGGTGCCGTCGAACAGCGTGGCGCCGCGGTACACGGCGACCGTGCCCGGCGGTGGCGGGGCGTGCGGGGTCGGCGCTCCCGTGGCCTCGTGCGTCATCTTCACCTCGTGATCGGGCTTGTTACGCTGTACGTAACATGTGTAACGTCTGAAGAAACATGCGTCACCGTACGCCGCCGTGCCCCGATGCCACAAGGAGTGGTCGGACGTGACCGAAGCGCCCCGCACCGCGGTGGACAAGGCCCTGGACCTGGTGGAGGCCGTGGCCCGGTCACCGCACCCGCCCCGCCTCACCGACCTCGCCGAGGAGGTCGGGCTGCACCGCGCGACCGCGTACCGCGTGCTCCTGGATCTCGTACGCCGCGGGTGGGTGCTGCGGGCCGGGGACCGCTACCTGCCCGGCGCGGCGGTGCTCCGGCTGTCGTCGTCCGCGGCGGGCAACTCGCTGGCGGCCCTCGCCCGGCCGGTCCTCGTGGAACTGTCCGCGCGCACCGGCATGATGGCCAACCTCCAGGTCCTGGAGGACGACCGCTCGCGGGTGATCGACGCCGTACGGCCCGAGCGGCTCGCGATGATCACCGATCTGGTCGGTGAGGGGCTGCCCGTGCACCGGTTCGCGGGTCCCCTCGCCCTGGTCGCCGCGCTCGCTCCCGCCGCCCGTGCCCCCTACCTGCGTCCCGCCGAGGCGGCCGGGCACCCGCTGGAGGGCCCGGACGGGCTGCTGGCCGACCTCGAACGCGCCGGGCGCACCGGCTTCGCCGTCGAACACGGCCGCAACGAACAACCCGTCGCCTCGATCGGGCGCGCCGTCGTCCCGACGCCCGGCGCGCCCGTCTGCGCGGTGACGGTCGTCGGTCTGGACGCCGAGTTCACGCCCGCCCGGCTGCCCGCACTGCGGGGGCACCTGAGCGAAGCCACCGACAGCCTGCAACGGTTGCTGACCGCCCCCGGCGCGCCCGCCTCGCCACGGACGGACCGGCCGGTATGAGCGACGTCCTCGTTCTCGACCGCGCCCGGACCCGTGCGGCGCTCGACCCGCACCGCGTGATGGCGGCCGTGGCCCGGGCGCTGATCGCCATCAGCCGGGGCGAGGCCTCCGCGCCGCCGCGCGTGGCCGCCCGCGCGCCGGGCGGGCTGCTGGGCGTCATGCCCGGTTACGTCCCCGGACTCGGGCTCGCCGCCAAGCTCGTCTCCGTGTTCGCCGACCCGGCCGACCCGGGCCGCGGCGCCCACCGCGGCATCGTCGCCCTGTTCGACCCGCAGGACGGGCGTCCCCTGGCCCTGCTCGACGCGGAATCCCTCACCGCGATCCGTACGGCGGCGTCCGCCACCCACAGCGCCCTCGCGCTGGCACCGCCCGGTCCGGGCCGTATCGCCGTCCTGGGTTCCGGCGCCCAGGCGCGGGCCCAGCTCTCACTGCTGGCCCTGCTCAAGCCTGCCGTACCCGTCACGGTGGCGGGCCGCGACCCGGGACGCGTACGCGAGGCGGCCGGTCTGCACCCGGCCGCCGTACCGGCCCCGCACGCCGAAGCGGCCGTGCGCGGCGCCGACGTGGTGTTCTGCTGCACCGGCGCGGCCCGTCCGGTGATCAGCCGGTCCTGGCTCGTCCCCGGCGCCCACGTCAGCTCGGTGGGCGGCTCCCACGGTCCCGAGGTGGACGCCGACACCGTCCGGGACGCCGCCCTCTTCACGGAATGGCCCGGCGCCTCGACCACCCGGCCGCCGTCCGGTGCGCACGAGTTGCAGAACCTGCCCGGGGAAAGGACCGTCACGCTGCTGGGCTCCGTGCTGTCCGGCCACCACCCCGGCCGCGGGAACGAGTCCGGGCCGACCCTGTTCAAGTCCACGGGCCACGCGGCGCTGGACGTCGCCGCGGCCCACGTCGCGTACACGGTCGCCGTGCGCGCGGGATGGGGGACGGTGGTCGACCTGTGAGCGGTGGCCGGACCGCACACCGCGCAACGGCTCCCTGCAGCCGTGCGCCGTTCTTCAGAGCCGTAGGCCGTTCTTCTCCGCCTGCTCGACCCTGCGTGACAGTTCCACGCGGGAGCGCACGCCCAGTACGGCGAAGACCTTGCGCAGGTGGTAGTCGACCGTGCGGGTGCTGACGGCCAGGTGCAGGGCCACCTCCCTGTTCGTGGCGCCCTCCGCCACACAGCGGGCTATCCGCAGTTGCTGCGGCGTCAGGCCGTCCAGGGCGCCCGCGCCCGCCGCGGCCGGGGCCGCCCCGTTCGCCCGCAGCTCCGCGTGCGCCTGGTCCGCCCAGATGCGGGCGCCACAGCGTTCGAAGCCGACCAGCGCGTCGCGCAGGCGGGTGCGCGCCTCCCGGAGCCTGCGACGCCTGCGCAGCCACTTGCCGTACAGCAGTCCGGTGCGGGCCTGCTCGAAGTCGCCGCCCGCCCCGGCGTGCAGGGTGAGCGCGTCCTCGTACAGTGCGTCGGCCCGGTCGGCGTCGGCCACCAGCGCCCGGCAGCGGGCGAGTTGGGCGGGTGCCTGCGCGTCGGCGCCGAAGCGGGCCCACAGGGCGAACTCGTCGACGACGGCGCGTGCGTCGTCGAGGAGTTCCCGCTGCCCGGCGAGGGCCGCGGCCTCCACGTAGCACGGCATGACCAGCATGCGTACGGCGAAATGGCCGTCGTCCGGACCCGGGCGGACCAGCGGCCCGAGCCGGGCGGCCGCCTCGAAGGGGCGTCCGCGCCCCAGTTCGGCGCGGCCCGACGCCCACTCGGCGAGTGTCGCGGCCTGCCGGAGCCCGTGGCGCCGCGCGGTCCCCAGCGCGGCCTCCGCGTGGTGCGCGACCTGCGCCGGCTCGTCCGCGATCGACGCCACCAGGGCCAGCACGGCGTGGTGGTGGGCGGCCACGTTGCCCTGCCCGTACAGGTGCGCGGTACGCAGTCCCTCCTCGGCGTGCGCCCGGGCGAGCGCGTGCTGCCCGGTCCGCAACTCCGCGTACGCCAGCAGTTCCAGGGCCCGTGGTACGGATGCCTCCGGCCCACGGGAGCGGGCCGCCGCGAGCGTCCGGGCGCCGATCCGGCAGGCGGCGGGGACGTCCCCCAGGAGGAGGGCCGCCGCGCCCGACCACAGCAACCGCTCCGGACCGTCCTCGTCCCAGGCCCGCGCGACCACGCGCCGCAGGCACGGGACCGCCCGGCCGGGGTCGCGTTCCAGCATCGCCCGCATGCCGTTCAGGTAGTCGCGCGCCGGGCCGGACACGGGGACGGACGCCGGGCCGGACACGGGGACGGACGCCGGGCCGGACACCGGGCCGGGGGCTTCCGGGCGCGGGTCCGTGGTGGCGGGCGCGGGGGTCATGGCGGTCACGGCCGTTACGGGGGCACGGTCCGCCGCGTTCAACGCACGCAGGCAGCCGACACTGTCGCCCGTGGCCCAGGCGGCCTCCGCGGCGGCGAGCCCCGCGAGCAGGGCGCGTTCGGGGTCGTCGGCAGCGAGCAGCGACCGGGCGAGCAGCAGGGTCTCGGCGGCGTCGGCAGCGGGCCCGTCGCGCAGGGTCAGGATCCCCCGCACCCAGGCGGCGCGGCCCCGGACGACGGGGGGCAGGGCGCTGTCGCCGGTGAGGCCGGTCAGCCGGTGGGCCGCCCGTGCCCGGCCCGCGAGCAGTGCCTGTTCGGCCGCCGCGGTGAGCCGCTGCACCCGCTCGCGCCCGTCCGCCGTCAGCTCCGCGGCGCGGGCGTACGCCGCCGAACGCTGTCTTCGGGAAGCGGTGGCACCCGGGTCGCCCGCGGCGGCGGACAACCGGTCCGCCAAGGGCGGGTCGTGCCCGGCGACCGACCAGGCGCGGTGGAGCAGCGCGACGAGCCCGTACCCCTGTCCCTCCAGGACGGCGGCGAGCGCCCGGTGGGCGGCCCGCCGCCGCTCGGGCGGAGCACAGAGGTGCACGGCTCTGCGCAGCACGGGACTGGTGAACCGGAACCGGCCGTCGGACAGTACGAGCATGTCCGGGATCCGGCCCGGGATCTGGTCCGGGGTGTGCTTCGGGATGCGGTCCGGGGTGCGGTTCGCGGCCTCGTCCGCTCCGTGGGCCGGAGCCCGGTCCGAGGTGGGCACGTCCGGCTTGTCGCCGAGTCGTACGGCCGCCCCGCGGACCAACTCGGCGTCGGCACCGTCGGGATCGTGTTCGTGCGCGGCCGCCACCAGCAGGAGCAGGTCACCCGCGTCCGCGGACAGTCCCGCCAGGTGCGTGCCGGCCACACCTCTCAGCGTCTCGGCGTCCACCAGCGGCCGGGGCAGCCGGTGCTCGCCGGACAGTTCGGCGGGCGACAGCCGGGCCACCAGCGCACGCAGCAGCGCAGGGTTTCCCTGGGCCTCCTCCAGCAGCTCCCCGCGTACGGCCGGGTCGACGGGAGCGCGGACCGTGTCGTCGAGGAGCGCGCCCGCGGCGGACGGACTCAGCGGCGCGAGGGTGCGCACGGGCAGCGCGGCGAGGTCGGGGTCGGCCGCGTGATGCCTGGCGACCGTGAGGAGCAGACGCACCGGGCCGGCCGGGTGCAGCCGGCGGGCGGCGAAGCCCAGGGCGGCCCGCGAGGGAGCGTCCCACAGGTGTACGTCGTCGACGCACACCAGCAGGGGCGAGCCCGCGGCGGCGGTGGTCAGCAGCTGGAGCAGCCGCAACGGGGCCGCGTCGGTGTCTGAGACGCCGACGGCCTGTCCTCCCGGCAGGCCGGCCACGGCGCACCGCAGAGCGTGCGCTCCACCGAGGGCGACACCGGATTCCGCACGGCTGGCCCGCACCCGCAGCACCGGCCCGGCTTCGAAGGAGCGGGCCGCGTGTTCCATCAGCGCGGTACGGCCGAGCCCCGGATCGCCGCTCAGTACGAGCACCGGGCCACCGTCCGCACCGGGCCGGTCCGACACGGCCGTCAGCGCCGCGAGTTCGGCGCCGCGGCCGTGCAGTGCGGGAAGTCCGTCGTGTGGGGGAAGTCCGTCGTGTGAGGGGGAGCCATGGTGTGGGGGCGGGCCCTGTGGTGCGGAGGGGCCGTGCCGCTGTGGGGGAGACTGGCGCACGTTCGTCCGTCCGGTCATCCCTGTGACGTTACTGGCGAGTGACAAGGAGCGGAAGCAGTCCGTCCGTCGCCTCAGGTCATCCGGAGCACCCTTCCCACCTGCGACGACGCCCTGGCACCGGGCGTCAGCGTGTGAGCCCGCCCAGCGACGCCGCCGCAGTTCTGTGCGACCGCACAGCGCCGGTGGGCGGGCGCGTTCCCCACACGCCCGCCCACCGGCTGCTCTTCGCCGTGCCTATGTGCCGTGCCTGTCTCAGGAGGTGTGCGGGCAGTTGCCCCGGTACTCCTCGATGGTCAGGCTCGGCCGCGGCAGCGGGCAGAGGAACTGCTCGTAGCGGGTGTCGTTGTCCACGAACCGCTTGAGCCACGAAATGCTGTACTTCGCGATCGTCGTGTTGGACGAGTTAGGTG
Source organism: Streptomyces sp. V3I8 (assembly GCF_030817535.1). NCBI lineage: Bacteria > Bacillati > Actinomycetota > Actinomycetes > Kitasatosporales > Streptomycetaceae > Streptomyces > Streptomyces sp. V3I8. The sequence continues at coordinate 315,364 of NZ_JAUSZL010000002.1, forward strand.
TGAAGTGCGTCGCGCCGTTGAGCTCCAGGTAGGCCTTGTCGGTGGACGACGGCAGGCTTCCGTAGAACGGCTCCGCGTGCGAGGCGACGGGCGCGATCGTGTCGCCGTCGGCTCCGAAGATCAGGGTGGGTGTGCTGACCTCGGGCCAGGTCTTGTCGGTGTTCCAGGGTGTCAGCGGGATCGCCGCCTGGAGGGACGGGCGGGACTTGGCGGCCTCGAGGCTGCCGCCGCCTCCCATCGAGTGCCCCGCCACCGAGAGCCGGCTGCTGTCGATCCGGGTGCGGACGCTGCTGCGCTGGGTGAGGTAGTCCAGCGCGGCGAGCAGCTGCCGGCCGCGCGAGTCGGGCTGGTCCAGGGTCGTCAGGGTGTCGATGGTGAAGACGACGAAGCCCTGGGAGGCCAGCCGCGGGCCCAGCCAGGAGATCGAGGACTGGGTGCCGGTGTACCCGGGTGAGATCGCCACGGCACCGAACGTCCCGTCGCTGGTGCTCGTGGGGTAGTAGACGGTGCCGCCGCCGAAGCCGGTGACCGACAGCGACGAGACGGTCGTCTGGGACACGCTGTACGAACCGCGGGCCGCCTCGATGCTCGACGTGGTGGGGGCCGGGCCGCGCTCGTAGGGGTTCTCCGCGGCGTGCGCCCCAGGGCTCACCAGGGAGCTGAGCCCCACGACGGCGGTGAGCGCCGCGAGGGCGCCGGTGAACCGCTGTGCGGCCCGCCCGCGGTGCCGTGTGCGGTCGGTGGTGGCTCCGGGCGGGACCGTTCCGGGGGCGGGCGAGCTGTTCTGCGAGTACTGCTGCACGACGGGGTCGTCCTCTCGGTCGTGTCGAACCGCCGGACCGGACGTGGCACACGGAGGACCCGTGCGGCACGTCCGGCAGCTCTGCCGACGGCGCCGACCAGTGGCCGGCCGTGCCACTGTCGGTCCCGGCACGGGGTGCCGCCATCAGCAGAATCACCGGTCTTCAACGAACGCCGGTGCGCCATCCGGGCGCCCGGTCGGCAGAACCGGCATATATCCGCGCTCGGCGTGGGCACCTGCCAGAGCATGAACGAACTGAACGACGGGCCCGACCTCGACCATCAGCGCCCCCGGGGCGTCAGTGACAAGACCGTGGAGGCGCTCGGTGCGCTGTCCAAGGCGCTGGAGACCACCGAACGGGCCAGGGGGCACCTGTACTCGTTCCACCAGCTGACCGGAACGGCCGACCTGGAACTGGACCGCGCCGTCGAACTCCTGCGCGAGGCCGGCCACTTCTCGTACGCCGACCGGGTACAGAAGGAGGTCTTGGGCCGCAACGTCATCCCCGGCCACTGGACGTTCCAGATCGTCGAGGCCTACAACGAGACCTACTACGAGGCGTTCAGGGACCTCGAACGAAGTGCCCTGCGCGACCTCGCGGACGGCCGCGACCACCTCTACGAGGCCGAGATGAAGGAGGACCGCCGCACCCGGGGCCACCCCGACCACTCCGCCCGCCCCGACAGCCCGGACACTCCGTCCTAGCCGGATGTGCCCTCGGGCGCGCTTACGGGTGCGCTGGACCGAGCGGGAGGACGCTCGTGCGGGAGGACGCTCGTGCGGGACGACGCTTGTGCGGGACGAGTCGTGAACCGGCTCCGTCACCGCTGGACGAAGTCGGTGACTCCCTGGTACTCCCCCACCGCCGCCTGCCCTGTCGTCTCGTACTCGAGGAGCAGCAGGCCGTTCGGGGTCGCTTCGTGGTGGATCAGCCGGAGGCCGGACGGGCCGCCCGGGCCGGCCAGGAGGCGGCGGCCGGTACGGAGCACCGTGGGCGCCACCACCAGGCGCAGCGTGTCGACCAGGCCTGCCGACAGGAGCGCTTCACCGAGACGGGCGCTGCCGTGGATCTGCAGCTCCCGTCCCGGTCGCGATTTCAGCTCGGCGACCGTCCGCAGCGGGTCGCCTTTGAGCACGGTCGTGGGGTGCCAGGTGCCCTCGGTGAGGGTGTTCGACACGACGTACTTCGGGAGCGAGTTCATCCGCCCGGTGAACGGGTCGTCCGGGTCGGTGATCTTCGGCCAGTCGCGTGCGAACGCCTCGTAGGTGCGCCGGCCCAGCAGCAGGCCGTCGGCGAGGTCGAGCCAGTCCGAGGCCCGCTGGACGAATGTCCCGTCGATGTGCGGGACGAGCCAGCCGCCGCGGGTGAACCCGTCGCCGGTGTCCTCGTCCGGTGAGCCGGGCCCCTGGCTGACACCGTCGAGCGTGACGAACTCGATGAGAGCGATCTTCATCGTGCGGCCGTCCCTTCGGCGAACGCGGCCAGCTGGCCGGCGACCGTGCCCCAGCCGTCGGCGAAGCCGAGCTTGTCGTGCAGGTCGCGGGCTGCCGGGTCGCCGTGCCTGACGACCATCCGGTAGTCCGTGCCGTCCGGGTGGTCGAGCAGTGTGATCGTGGCGGTCATCGCGGCCGGGGCGGGCTGCGCGGGTCGCCAGGTGCTGTCGATGGCGTTGGTGAACACGATGCGCTCCAGCTCGTCGACCGCCAGGAAGCAGGCGTCGAGGTGCGGCACGAACTCGGTTCCGTCGTCGCTCAGCCGCGTCACGAACGCGCCGCCGGGCCGCAGTTCCAGGTGGTCCACCCGGCAGCGGGTCGGAGCGGGGACCCACCAGCGCTCGAGCCGGGACGGGTCGGTCCAGGCGCTCCACACGGTCGCGCGCGGGGCACGGATGATCCGCTCCAGGCCGAGGTCGAGGTCGGGATTCACTGCGTCTTCTCCTCCGGGTCGGTGACGAACTGCTCGAGGCGGTCGGTGCGCTCCTCCCAGGTGCGACGCTGCTCGGAGAGCCAGTCGTCGACAAGGGTGAGCCGCTCGCGGTTGAGCACGCAGGTGCGCACCCGGCCGGACTTGACGGTCCGGATCAGCCCGTTCGATTCGAGCGTCCGCACGTGCTTCATGAACGACGGCAGGGTCATCGGGAACTCACGGGCGAGGTCGCCGACGCTCGTGGGCCCACGGCCGAGACGCCGGACGACAGCGCGCCGGGTCGGGTCCGACAGGGCGACGAACACACCGTCCAGCTGTGCCGAATACTGTGCCATACGGCTAACTATCGGGGACGCGGATAGTTAACGCAAGGGCTAAGTGTTACGGAGCAGGTCGCGCGCTCCGGTTTCCTCGGTGGCGGCGACGGCGGTGGCGGTGACGGTGACAGCAGTGATGGCAGTGGCGGCCCGGGGGCAGGAGCCGTAGGGCGTCGTGGTCGGGGGTCAGGGAGTGCTGTTCGCCGACGGCGGCTCCGCCGTCCAGCCGCACACCGAACGCGCCGGCTCCGCCGTCCGCTCACCGCGGCTCGGCCGGTTCCTCCTTCTTGCTCAGGGCGTTCAGCTCGGCGGTGAACTGCGCTCCCGCGAGCAGCGCGAGGTTGGACAGCCACAGCCAGATGAGGAAGACCACCGCACCCGCGAGAGACCCGTACAGCTTGCTGTAGGTACCGAGCGCGGAGGCGTACAGGGCGAAGCCCGCGGAGACGGTGAGCCACAGACCGGCCGCCAGCAGCCCGCCGGGCAGGCTGTGTCTGCGGCGCTTGGCCGGCGCGGGTCCGGTGTGGAACACGATGATCACCAGCAGCAGCACCAGGCACATCAGGACCGGCCAGCGCAGCAGGTTCCAGACCCGGGCGGCCACCGCGTCGAGGCCGAGGAGGTGGCCGAAGGTCTCGGCGAGCGGCCCGGTCAGCAGCAGGACGAGGGCGCTGACGAGGAGCAGGCCCAGGAGGGCGAGGGCGGTCAGCAGAATGCGGTGGGCCGTGTGCCACGGGGAGCGGTGGTCCGGCACGTGGTGCATACGGTGCAGGGCGCGGCGGAAGACGGCGAGATAGCTGGAGGCGGACCACAGCGCGCTCACGGTGCCGCCGCACAGCAACGTCCAGGCGGCCGAACCGTCCTGGAGCATCCGTGACAGCACGTCGTGCAGCTGGGTGCCCGACTGGTCGGGGGCGTAGGCGGTCACGTGCGCGATGAAGTTCTCGGCCGTGTCCGGGCTGATGAGGCTGAAGGCGATGACGGTGACGAGCAGGGAGGGCAGGACCGCCAGGATGGAGTAGTAGGTGAGCGCGGCCGCGTAGTCGGAGACGTCGTCCCGCCACATCGACACAGGTGTACGCCGCAGGGCGATTCCCCAGGCCGCGGGGACTCGATTGCCCCGTGGACTCGGACGCAGGACGTGCGAACCGGGCCCGGTGACGGCGGGACCTGTGACGGCGGCGGGGGCCGTGACGGCCGGACGCGGTTCAGCGGACATGTCGCCTACTGTGCGGGCGCGTGGAGAAGCGGACGCGGGTGCCCACCTCGTACGGAGTGAGGGCGGCCTCCGTCTGGGCGGCGAGCCGGACGAGGGCAGGCAGCACGGCGGCCGGGGTGACGTCCGGCTGAAGCCGGACATGCAGGCGTACGCCCAGCCGCTTCTTCCGGGCGAGGGCCCGTGTCCGGCAGCGGGCGACACCCTCGATCGCAAGGGCCTGCCGGGTCACCGCATCCTCCAGGGCCCGGGTCCGCAGGGTGCTGCCGGGTGCGGGCAGCGGGACCGACGGACGCACTCCGCTGCGCAGCTGACGGGCGGACCACACGCCGAACAGTGCGGTCGCGGCGATCGCCCCTGCCAGGACCGAGGGTGTCCACCAGTCCGTCGTGCGCAGTTCCGCGAGCCCCTGCCGGTCGACCAGCGCGGTGCGCGGGCCGGGGTCGGGCCACCAGGCCGGAAGCCCCGTGGCCCAGGACGCCTGGGTGACGGCCAGCCAGGCACCGCCGAGCAGGAACACCAGGCCGACCGTGGCGAGAGTCATCCGATTGAGGACCGTGCGAGATCGTTCCATTAATGGTTCGCCCCCTCGGGACCCGACGGGGTCGTGGTGTCGGCACTGGTCGGGAACGGTTCCTGTCCCCCGCTCTCCTCGGTCGTCGTCACTCCGGGATCCCAGGCGGGATCCGGCCGGACCTTGACGCGCAGCCGCGGTACCCGACGCAGCTCGCAGCCCGCCAGGGCCCGATGGGCCGCACGCCGCACCTCGTCGTGCGCGAGGGACCGGTCACCGAAGGCCAGGCCGGCGCGGACGGTGACGCGGTGGCGACCCACCCGCACCTTCACCGGGCCGATCCCCCGCGTCGCCCCCACGCTGTCCCTGATCAGGGAGGCCACCGCCGTGCGGTCCAGGGCGGTCCGCAGGCGGGGATCGGGAGCGGTGACGGTGAGAAGCCCGCGGTGGCCCGGGGCGAGGGCCAGGACGATCAGCAGCAGACCGAGGACGGCCACCGCCGCTACGCAGGCCATGACGGTCGGATCGCCGGGGCCTCGCTGCGAGAGCCAGTCCAGCGTCCCCGTACGCCAGGTGGCGGGCGAGCGGTGCGCGGCATGCACCAGGAGCAGGTCGACCGCCAGCGCACCGCAGACCACGGTGGCCGCCAGGGTCACCAGCATCGTCGGCAGCCGTCGTTGCGACCACCACCGCCGGGGCGTACGCACTGCGCCGGGCGACCGGATGTTGCCGTCCACGGACGGCTCGTCCGCGAACACCTGGGACCTGGACAGCCTGTCCAGGGACACCTTGTCCAAAGGCACGGTCGCGTTGTCCAAAGGCACGGTCGCGTTGTCCAAGGGCACGGTCGCGGCCATGGCAGGCACCGGCACCAGGGCGGTGACACCGACGCGCGCCGTACTGATGTCGAGACCGGTCAACTGGTGGGTACGAGCGGTGACATGCTGCTGGAGTCGGCGCACCGCCTCCGGCAGCGGGGCGGGGTAGGGCAGGGTCACGTCGACACTCACGTCCGCCCGGCGACCGTTCACGCCGGCCGACCCCTTCACGGCTCCGGTCCCCGGGCTCGCGGCCGCCTCGGTGGCCGCCCGCTCGGCGATCTTGCGGACGGCCTTGTCCGAGACGGTCAACGTGCCGCGCAGGCCCGCCCCGGTCATCGACGGCTCCGCTCGAAGCCGTCACGCAGATCCTGGATCCGGCCCCCGCCGTCGAACCAACGGCCCGCAGCCCACCCCAGGCCGCCCAGGGCGGCCACGAGCAGGAACGCTCCGAAGCCTCCGAAGAAACCGGCGAAGGCCAGCGCCATCCCGGCGATCATCCCGACGAAACCTCTGGTCACGTCCACTCCCTGTCCTGTTCCACCGGTCTCGAGCCCCTCGGCGTGCGACAGCCCGTCACTCCACGCGGGAGTCCGTCACCTGTCCCTCGCCGTCCTCCTCGGGCAGATGGACGTCATTCACCGTGACGTTCACCTCCACCACGTCCAGGCCGGTGATGCGCTCCACCGCGGAGATCACGTTCTCACGGACGTCGCGCGCCACGTCCGTGATCGGGACGCCGTACTCCACGACCAGGTCCAGGTCGATGGCCGTCTGCCGCTCGCCGACCTCGACCTTCACTCCACGCCCGACGTTCGGCCGACCGCCCGGCACCCGGTCGCGAACGGCGCCGATGGTGCGCGACAGGCCGCCGCCCATGTCGTACACCCCCGGGATCTCCCGGGCCGCGATGCCCGCCACCTTCACCACGACGACATCCGCGATGGACGTCCTGCCGCGGTCCGGAGCGGGCTGGCCGACCCCGGTGACACCGCCGGACAACGCCGTCGTCTGCGCTCCCGGGCTGCCCTGCGCGACCGATACGTCCTTGCTGGTCGGTGCGGTCTGCGTGGTCATGGCTTGTCCTTCTTCCTGTGGCCGGCGAATTGCTCTCACTGCGATAGACCCGCCGCGGCCGCGTCTGTGACGCGGATACCCGCAAAATCTCCGCTCAGCTGCCGCCGGCCGCACCCGCGGAGGCTCCGCGGGCGTTCAAGGAGCGGTTGGGGAGCGGTTGGGGGCGCTCGGGGAGGAGAGTCCGCTGTGCGGCATCCGTACCGGGTGCGCATCTCGAAGTGGCGCGTAGTGCTGCGTAACGGGAGGCGGCGCCGATGTGTCCAACCCTCGGAACCGAACGCTCGGAACCGGACGAGAGGAGCCACCCAGTGGCGGGGGCCTGCAGTCAGAATGCACCACCGGACGTCCAGGGCGAGGTCGAAGACGCCCTGCTGACGGTACGGGCCGCGGAAGGCGACGAGGACGCCTTCGCCGTGCTCGTGCAGTGTCACGCCCCCGCGCTGATACGGCTCGCCACCCGCCTGCTCGGCAACCGGGCGGAGGCCGAGGACGCCGTGCAGGACGCGTTCATCAATGCCTGGCGGCGCCTCCCGGAGTTCCACAACCGGTCGTCCTTCGGCACGTGGATGTACCGGATCACCACCAACCGCTGTCTCAATGTGCTGCGTGCCCGCAAGCCGGTGGCGACTCTGGAGGCCGCCAGAGACGTACCGGCACCGGAGCACTCGGCTTCCCCGGCCCGGATCGCGGAGGCCCGTGACGCGGTGCGGGAGCTGCGCGAAGCCCTCGACCTGCTCTCGGTCGAACAGCGCGCCTGCTGGGTGCTGCGAGAATTGGACGGTCAGTCCTACGAATTCATCGCGGAGGCGGTCGGCATCAGCCAGGAGGCTGTGCGCGCCCGCGTCTTCCGTGCACGACGCTGCCTGACACAAGCAATGGGGGCCTGGCGATGACCGCTCACACCGACCCGCCCGCCGCGCACTCCGGCGGCACGCACACCGGCGACAGCCAGGCCGACGGCGCGTACGCCCAGGGTGCGCACGACGACGAGCGGCTGCCGTGCGGCAGGTTGCTGTCCCAGGTCTGGGACGACTGGGAGCGCGGGCCCGGCGACACCACCGACCCGCACCTGCGGACCTGCCCGCACTGCCGGCAGTCCGTCCACGGCCTCGACGAGCTGGAGTCCGCGGTCCGCGACCTGCGTGACGAGACGACGGACGTCTCCGCGTACGACACGACGCCTCTGACCCGGCGCGTCATGGACGTCGTGCGGCTCGAACTGCATCCTGGCCGACCCCTGCCTCTGGGTGAACCGGCCGAGGACCTGTGGATCATGGAGTCGGTGGCCGCACGTACCCTGCGTGCGGCTGCCGAGTCCGTGTCCGGGGTGCGGGCCGGCTCCTGCCGTCTGCTTCCGCTGCACATCTCCGACAGCACCGTCGCCGGGCCGGCGGTCGAGGTCAGCCTCGCTCTGCACGCCCCGGCCCAGGTACCGCTGCCGGAGCTCGCCGAACAGGTGCGCGGCCGGGTGCGGGAGGCCGCGGACCGGGAGTTGGGCCTGGCCATAGCGGCGGTGGACATCCGCGTCACCGACCTGATCGACACCGTGTCCGACAGCCAGGAAGGGGGTACGCGATGACCGCCGACGCCGCGCCCGGCGCCCTGACCGAGGAGATCGCCCGAACGGTGGAGGCCGTGCCGGGTGTGGCCTTCCTCAGGCCCGGACTGGCCGGACGTCTGCGCTCCACCCTGCCCAGACCTCAGGAGGGCAGGGACCGGACGCCGACAGCCGGCGTACGGTTGAGCCGGACGGGCAGTGCCGGACGTTGGCACGTCGAGATCCATCTCGTCGCGCTCAGAGGGGCACGGGCACTGGACGTCGCCCGCGCCGCCCGGCGCAGCGTCGAGGCGTACCTGCTGTCCGTGCTGTCGGCGGAAGCAGCTCCCACAGCCGCTCCCGCGCACGTCACGGTGACTGTCACCGGGCGGGTTTGAGGTTGTGCGTCAGGATATGGCCGTCGGGACGTTCACGTCGTGAGGTCGGCGTCATGAACTCTGCGTCGTGATGGTGCATGCGTACGCGCGTGCCGCGGTTGGTTCGGGCTCTGCCGTTGCCGACCGGTGCGCGGCGGTCGATCCCTGCGAGCGCGAAATCCGTCGGACAAGGAGCAGGATGACAGTGCACGACGCGGCGTCCACAGCCGGATCGACAGGCTCGTACGCTCCCGCGCTGGTGACGCGACACATACCTCGCTCGGCCCGTGCCGCCGTGCTGTTCCTGCACGGCGGGACGGCCGACAGCCGTGCGCCGTCCCGGTCCTGGCACCTCGCCGCCCTGCGCATGAAGCCCTTCGTACGGGCCGTCGCTCGTGCGGTACCGGACGACGTCCTCCTGGCGGAAGTGCGCTACCGCGTACGGGGATGGAACGGGAAGGACGCCGACTCGCTCCTGGACGCGCGACGGGCGCTCGATGAACTCAGCGGCCTCGTCGGAGACGTTCCGGTCGTCCTGGTCGGTCACTCGATGGGCGGCCGGGCGGCTCTGCGTGCCGCGAGTGCGCCGCGGGTCCGCGGCGTCGTGGCGCTGGCTCCTTGGTGCCCCGCCGGCGAGCCGGTGGCGCACTTGCGGGACAAGGAGGTCGCCGTGCTGCATGGAGACCGTGACCGGGTCACCGACCCTCGTTCGTCCCTGGCCTTCGTGCAGCGCGCCCGTGCCGCGGGAGCCCGGGCAACGTTCGTCGGTATGGCGGACGGTGACCACGCGATGCTGCGCCACAGCGGCGACTGGCACCGCGCCGTGGGCACCAGCACCCTCGCGATACTGTCGCGCCGACGCTGGCGCCTCACCGACTGAGACCCGCTGCGTTCTTGCGTACAAGGGCTTACGCGCAGGGACTTGCGTGTAAGCACTTGCGTGTAGGAATCCGGGGGGGGGCGTTACCGAGGTGTCAGGACAGAGAACTCGTTGCCGTCGGGATCGGCCATCAGCAGTCGGTCCGCCTCGTCGTGGCCCGTGTCGACACGTGTCGCGCCGAGGGAGAGCAGACGGTCGATCTCCGCCTGTCGCGCATCCTTCGGGTCGCCGTCGGCAGAGGGCGCGAGGTCGAAGGTCAGTCGGTCCTTGCCCGTCCTCGGCATCAGCGGCGGACCGCCCCACGTGATCTTCGGACCACCGTGCGGCGAGCGGATCGCGGTCTCCTGGTCCTGGTCCCAGACCAGCGGGAAGCCGAGCGCCTTGCTCCAGAAATATCCGACCTCCTGCGAGCCGTCGCAGGCCAGCGCTCCGACGAAGCCGCAGTCGGCGAGGAAGTTGTTGCCCGGCCCGATGACGCAGAACTCGTTGCCCTCGGGGTCGGCCAGCACCACATGGCCCTCTTCCGGGAGCTGACCGATGTCGATGTGCCGTGCGCCCAGTTCCAGTGCCCGGTCCACCGTACGCCGCTGGTCCTCGAGCGAGGTGCTCGTCAGATCGAAGTGCATCCGGTTCTGGTCGACCTTCCGCTCCTGGGTCGCCGTGAAACGGAGTCGGAACCCGGTGTCGTCACCGGGCAGGAGCACCAGACCGTCCCGCGAATCATCGGTCATCTCCCAACCCAGGAACCCTGACCAGAACCGCGCCAGACTCCGTGGCTGGTTCGCATGGAAGCAGAGCGCGAACAGTTGACAACCCATGACCTGGCCCATCTCCGATCCACCGGCTGACCACTATCGACTTTCGGCCGGACACCGACGTCAGCCCTCGCGCCGGAGCATAGGGGTGCACGGCCGTCACCCGCACCCGAGTTTCCGTCGGCAGCCGGGGCCGCGCGGCGTGGACCACGTCCTCCGGAAGGGCGCCGACGACGTGCAGACGCAGTTTCCTGCCGTGCGAGGTGATGGTGAGCAGGTCGCCCGCGCGGGCCCCGGTGGCCAGGACCCGGAGGTCCCCGCTGTCCCCCGCCATTGCGGTGAGTCCGGCGGTGTCGAGCGCACGCGCCGCGGACGGGTCCGGCGCCGCCGCACGCAGCCGGGCGCCGTCACCGTCGCCGTCGACGCCGACACCGACGGGGCTCGCGATGCCGTACCGGTCGCCGGTGGTCGCGCTCGTCGGGTCGACGCGCAACTGCCGTACGCCGACGGTTCCGCGCACGCCGGGCACCCGGGTCGGCCGCTCGGCGATGTGGGGGGCGCGGCCCGCGCCGAGGTAGGAGTCGTCGGCGCCGACCTGCCCTCGACGGCCTCCTCGGTGAGCGCCGCGAGCGCGGCCAGGACGGTGGCGGCGAGCAGCACGTCGAGTCCGGCGGCACCCGGCACCAGTCCATGGTGCGCGGTCCCGCGTACTGCGGTGGGCGCGCGTCTCCCGCTCGACTCGCCGGCCTCCTCCCCCCGTACGGCCCGCGCCGTATGGGGGCGTCCGTTCGCGTCCCGTAATCTTCCGGAACGGCCTGGCGCGACGAGGCCGGTGCCCGCAGGGCCGCTCGCCGGAGCTGCTCGGGAGTTGTTCGAGGACTACTCGGGAGGTTCGAGCATGGGCTCGCCGCAGGACTGGCATTCGGCGTACACGTCGAGGTCGTTGAGTATCTCGGCGTACTCGGGGTGGCCCTTGAGGGCGGCCACGGCGGCGAGCAGGTAGCCTGTCGTGCTCTGGTCGTGCTCACCGGCGGCCAGTGTTTCCGCCAGGAGGGCCAGGGCCTCGGGAAGGGCTCGGCGGTAGGCGTCCGCGATGTCGTCGGGCAGGTCGGCGGGGACCTCTCCGAGTTCGCCGGAGCAGATGGCCACGAGGCCGACGACGTAGAGGTGGTCGTCGCGCTCCGACCGGGCCGGGGGAAGGCCGCGCGCGATGGCTACGAGGTGGGGTACGGCGGCGTAGGCGGCGGGCCAGGCGGTGCCCTCGGAGCACAGGTACGGCCACAGGTCGGTGAAGCGCTCGCCGTCCGTGGGGTCGGCGGTCAGGTGGCGCAGCTCGTCCGGGATGAAGGGGGCGTCCGGCGCGCCCTGCCCTCCCGACCAGCCGCGGTGGTCGAGGGCGGGCCAGCGGGGGTCGTCCAAAGAGATCATGGGCGAGAGTCTGACGGGCCCGTCGGACCGGTGTCCGAAGGTTCGGGAGAAAAAGTTCCTGCCGTGATGTCGAGAACGCGTGGCCGGCTCCGTCCCCGTGGTGAAGGCGGCCAGAATGGGTCGTCCCGGTACCGAGGAGAATGACGATGGCCAAGTACTTGCTGCTCAAGCACTATCGCGGCGCCCCCAGCCCGGTCAACGACGTGCCCATGGAGAAGTGGACGCCGGAGGAGATCTCGGCCCATGTGCAGTACATGAACGACTTCGCGAGCCGGCTCGAGGGGACCGGGGAGTTCGTCGACAGTCAGGCGCTCGCTCCGCAGGGCACGTTCGTCCGGTACGACGGCGAGGGGCGCCCGCCGGTCACCGACGGCCCGTTCGCCGAGACCAAGGACGTCATCGCGGGCTGGATGGTGATCGACGTCGACAGCTACGAGCGGGCGCTGGAACTCGCCGGTGAGCTGTCGGCCGCCCCGGGGGCGGGCGGGAAACCGATCCACGAGTGGCTCGAACTGCGTCCGTTCTACGGTGTGTCGCCCACCGTCACGGAGTGACCCCGCCGATGAACGAGGCACTGCTCCGGAGCCTCACGCCGGGCGTGCTGGGGATCCTCGTCCGCCGCGGAGCCGACTTCGCGGCGGCCGAGGACGCCGTGCAGGACGCGCTGGTGGAGGCGGTCCGCGTCTGGCCGGCCGACCCGCCGCGGGACATGAAGGGCTGGCTGGTCACCGTGGCCTGGCGGCGGTTCCTCGACGCGACCCGGTCGGACACCGCCCGCCGCCGTCGTGAGGACCTCGCCGACGAGGAGCCGGCGGCGGGTCCCGTGCCCGCAACCGACGACACGCTCCAGCTGTACTTCCTGTGCGCGCACCCGTCGCTGACCCCGTCGTCGGCGGTCGCGCTCACGCTGCGCGCGGTCGGCGGGCTGACCACCCGCCAGATCGCGCAGGCGTACCTGGTGCCGGAGGCGACGATGGCACAGCGCATCAGCCGGGCCAAGCGCACCGTCTCCGGCGTGCGGTTCGACCGGCCGGGCGATGTCGCGACAGTGCTGCGCGTCCTCTACCTGGTCTTCAACGAGGGCTACTCCGGTGACGTCGACCTGGCCGCCGAGGCCGTCCGCCTCACCCGGCAGCTGGCGGCAGCGATCGACCACCCGGAGGTGGCGGGGCTGCTCGCCCTCATGCTGCTGCACCACGCCCGCCGGGCCGCGCGGACCGCGCCCGACGGCAGCCTGGTGCCGCTCGCGGAGCAGGACCGTGCCCGGTGGGACACCGAGGTGATCGCCGAGGGTGTCGAGATCCTGCAGGCGGCCCTGGCCCGCGACCGGCTGGGCGAGTTCCAGGCGCAGGCCGCCATCGCGGCCCTGCACGCCGACGCGCCCACGGCCGGGGAGACCGACTGGGTGCAGATCGTGGAGTGGTACGACGAGTTGGCGGGCCTGACCGACAACCCGGTCGTCCGCCTCAACCGCGCGGTGGCCGTGGGCGAGGCGGACGGTCCACGAGCGGGCCTGGCGGCGCTGGCGCCCCTGGACGACTCCTTGCCCCGCCACACCGCGGTGGCCGCCTACCTCCACGAGCGGGACGGCGACCTGCCGAAGGCGGCCCGCCTGTACACGGAGGCGGCCCACAAGGCCCCCAACCTCGCCGAACGCAACCACCTGACCCGCCAGGCGGCCCGGTTGAACGCGCGGCGGGACGGCTGAGCGCGCGGCGGGGCGGTTGGCCGACCCTGATGTCGTACTCGCCGAACTCGCCCAGAGGCTGCGCCCGATGACGCAAGTCATCGACCGGTTCGACGCGCAAGGCCTTCCGGCTGTCGGTCCCGGTGGGCGACCCCGCCCGTACCAAGATCTCTTGGCTGCCGAGGTGTTGCACCGTCAGTGGCGGGTCGCGTTCCGGACGATGCCGGTGACGATCATCGCGGCCCGTTCCGGGTGTTTCTCCAGCCAGGTGCCGAGGTGTTCCTGGACGGCCTCCGCCACGCAGGCGCGTACCGTGTCGCCGCCCAGTCTGCCGCGTGTGGACCCGTGGAACTCGGAGCGGTCCAGGTTCACCGAGACGACCGCCGTCAGGCCCGTACCCGACCGGTCGGCAGCGAGGTCGGGAACGGCCGCCGTCAGCGGCGAGCGTCTGCGCGCGTACGCGGTGACCGATGACGGCCGACAGAGAGGACGCCTCCAGCCGGCCGTCGAGGAGAGGGACGGAATCCCCTGTACCGCCCGGGAATCGAGCACGCTCCGACTGAAGCCCTGCTGTGGGGCGCTCGTCCGTCAGCGTGATCTCCGGGGTCCTGTTCAGGAAAGCCGACTCCCTGAAAACGTTCCGCCAGCACGGCGAACGAGCACTCCACCGTCTTGAAGACGCCGGGGTCGGGCCAGAAGGCGATCGCGATCGCGGTCCCGCTCCCGCTTCCGGTCGCCGGCCCCACCACCGCGGCGGGGCGAGCGCGACACCTTGGACGTACTCCTGGACCCGCCGGACCCCCTCGCGGCGCACCTCGGCCTGCGGACGGCTCGACAGGGCGTTGGTGACGTGCGCCGCAACCAGGTGCGGCTCCCCGCGCGCGGCCGTCGCAGGCCGTGCGTCTGCCAGCGGACAAGGTGGTGAGGCGGCGCGGTCACATCTTTCACGGACGATGCACAACCGTTCCCCCGTCCCGCATGTCACACCATGCGGGAGCGACCAACTCCCATGACCACAAGGGGGAAACATGAGATTCACCCGTTCCGTCCTGACCACCACCGCATTCGCCGCCTTGGCCCTGGGAGCCACGACCGCGCTGGCGGCGCCCGCCTTGGCCGCGCCCAACACCACGCCGCAGAAGGTCTGCGGAAGCTCCTACAAGACCGTGAACTCGGCCTCCGTCGGCTCGCTGGGCACCGTCTACCTGACGTACAACGCGGCGAACGGCGAGAACTGCGTCGCGACCATCCGCAACACCCCGGGTACGGCCGTGGACATGGCCCTGTGGATCGAAGTCCCCGAAACCTCGGAGCGTGGCGAGGACTACGGCCGGTACACGTCGTACGCGGGCCCGGCCTACGTGTACGGCAAGGGCCACTGCGTCGACTGGGGCGGAGGCATCAGCAACGTGCACGTGCAGGTGTACAACTCCAACTGCGACGCGCGCAAGGAGCACCGGGTCACCGAGGTCCGCTGACCCGAGATCCTCCTGACCGCGACGTTCCGTGCCGCCGTGCGGTCGTCGGGGTGGGACGTACGGCCCGACGACCGCACAGGAACCGCCGGTGGTCCGGCTCGCCCCGGCAGACTCGCCGAGTCCTGCCGGGGCGAGGGCGCGTCCGGCCTCCTGTCTCGGGTGTACGGCCGTCCGGTCGGCGCTTCGCCGCACCCGCCCCGGGAAAGCCCGGGGATGTGCGACATCTCGTGGCTTTTCCGCCGGGGCGGGCGGGGGTGAGCTGGTGGTGCAGGGCAGAGATCTCGGAGCCTGGATCACCGCGCAGAAGGCGGGCTGGGATCGGCCGATGCCCGCGCAGCAGTACCGGCTGGAGAACCTCGGCATCGAGGCGCCCGCGGACGACGTAACGGTGCCGGTGCCGGTGCGCCGGTCGCAGGACGAACGCTGGAACACCAACCTCGCGGCCGCCTGCCAGTTCCATGCCCGCGAAGGTCACCTGCGCCCCGTCTCCAGCCCGCCCGCCGTCTTTACCGGCCGGTTCGAGACCGGAGTGGATCCCGCCCACCCCGGGCGGCCCGCGCACCACTCGTTTCCATCAGGACCGGCGTCCCCCGCGCACGCAAGCGGCCGTGGGGGTGCCCAACGCCTTCGGACCATGCAAAAAGCACCGCGCCGACAGGAGTCTGTCGTCGCCTTTCAGTGCCGGTCGGGCTCCGCCGCCCGTGCGTTCCCCCGCCGCTGCGCCGGCGCCGTGGCGCCGAGGGGTCCGTCCTGCTCGTCCGGGCGCAGGCACTCGATCAGATAGTCGCCGGTGCCGGGGGCACGGGTCACCCCGTGCGTCTCGCTGCCGAAGCCGGGGAAGTGACGGTCGAAGCACTCCAGGGCGCCGAGGTAGCGGAGCAGGGGGCCGTCTTCCTTTCCGACGCTCTCGCCCGGCATGAGGACCGGGATACCCGGCGGCGTCACCGTGACCATCGCCGCGGCGATCCGGCCCGGCGCGTCCGCCAGGGGGATACGGTCCGTGCCGCCGCGGATCAGGCGCTCGTAGCACAGCTGGGGCGGGGTGACCGGCTCCGGGAGTTGTTGGAAGGCCGTGTCGAGCAGTTCGACCAGGCGGGCGTCGCGCAAGTGGGCGTGCATCTCCTGGCACAGGTCGCGCAGGCTCCGCCCTGCGTAGCGTCGCGGGTACTCGGCAACCAGAGCCGGCAGCATCCGCTCCAGCGGGACATCACCGTCGTAAAGGTCCTTGAAGTCCATCAAGGCGTCCAGCAGCGTGCCCCACTTGCCCTTGGTGATGCCCATGGAGAACAGCACCAGCGTGGTGTAGCTGTCAGTCTTCTCCACGACGATGCCGCGCGTACTCAGATAGGCGGTGAGGATCCGTGCCGGGATGCCCCAGTCGGACATCACGCCGGTCGCGTCCACTCCCGGACAGGTCAAGGTGACCTTGACCGGGTCGAGCATGCAGTAGCCATCGGCCAAGCCGGGGAAGCCGTGCCAGTCCGCGTTGGGTGCAAGGTGCCAGCAGGACGCCTCGGTCCGCAGCAACTTCGCCGGGGCCTCGTCGAACGGAAGCCGCGTCCCGTTCGCGGGGTCGGTCACCTCATCCGGCTGCCACACCCCGAAGAACCAGGGCGGCCGGTCCCCGGCGGCCTCGATCCGCCGCCCGATTCGCACCATCTCCTGGCGGAACCGGACTGCTTCCGTGACCGCCTCGTCGACCAGCCACTGCCCTTGCGGACCATCCATCATCGCCGTGGCCACGTCCAGCGAGGCGATCATCGGATACGACGGCGATGTCGTGCCGTGCATCATCAAGGCCTCGTTGAACCGGTCGTGCTCCACCGGCGCCCGCGGGGCAGGGCGGACGTGCACCATGGCTCCCTGCGACAGCGCCGCCAGCAACTTGTGCGTGGACTGGGTCGCGAAGACCGTCGGCCGATCGGGGCCGGGGAACGTCTCCTCGCCCACGGACATGCCGTAGCGCCCCGCGTAGAGCCGATGGAAGCGGGCGTACGCGAACCACGCCTCGTCGAAGTGCAGCCGGGGAGTGCTGGCCGCGAAGGCCCGGGCCGCCGCCGACGCGTCGTAACACAGACCGTCGTACGTGGAGTTGGTGAACACCGCGTACTGGGCACGCGACGACACCGCGCCCGCCGAGAGAGGGCTTCTCGCAATCCTCGCCGCAACCGAGTCCGCCGCGATCTCGGCTGGCGGCAGCGGTCCGGCGAGCCCATAGCCGTTGCGGGTCGGGACCAGGTACACCGGCCGGGCGCCGGAGACGACCAGGCCGTGCAGGACCGACTTGTGACAGTTACGGTCCACCAGGGCGATCTCGTCACGCGTCACACTGAAGTGGCCGACCAGACGATTGCAGGTGGAATCGCCGTGCAGGACGAAGTACGTACGGTCGGAGCCGAAGACCCGCGCGGCGTTGCGTTCGGCCTCACCGATCGGACCGGTGTGCTCGAACAGGGAGCCGAGCTCCCCCACCGAGATCGACAGGTCACTGCGCAGCAGCCGCTCCCCGAAGTAGTCGTGGAAGGCCCGACCCACGGGCGACTTGAGAAAGGCGACGCCGCCGGAGTGTGCCGGGGTGTGCCATGAGTACTCGTGCGCGTCGTCGAAACGCCGCAACGCTTTGAAGAACGGCGGGAGCAGGGCGTCCTGGTAGGCACGCGCGGCGGTGGTGATCCGCCCCGCGATGAACGTAGGCGTGTCCTCCAGCGGCCACACGTAGCCCACCACCGACTGCGACACCCACAGCGGCAGCTCGCCCAGCCCCTCGTCCGCCATGACCAGGAACACCGGCAGATTCCGGAACCGGCGTCCGATCATGTGCAGGACGGTCGCGCCACCTGGCCCATCCTCGGTCCCGGGCAGAAGATCCCAGGCCACCACCGCGGCGGCCAGACCGGCCTCCGTCCTGAGCACCGCCTCGGCGTCCGAGACGCTCACCACCCACCGGACCTGAAGGCCGCTCGCCCGAATCCCCTCGGCGATGCGAGTCAACTGCCCAGCAGTAACGCACCTGTCTTCCGGATGTTCCGTCACCGCCACCAGAACCGTGCCCTCAGCCATGCCGCCTCCCCCCTGCCCGGTGGCCCCGCGCCACCTGCCCCCAGTGTTCGCGGCCTGCGTGCGCATGATCGGACAATGGCCGACCAAACGACCTCAAGGGATGGCAACGCGACCCGCCCGTTGACGGGTCACCATGGTGGGTCCGGTATCCCGGTGAAGTGGCGTCCCGGGGGCGTACCTGGTCAGCAGCCTTGTCAATCACTCGAAGTCGCGAGGCGGCCGCCCGCGTCGTGGAGCGCGCTGACTCGGGGGCGGCTTCCGGCCGTGCGACGAACGACGTGGACACGCGTCCTGACCCACTGGCCACAGGCACTTCCCAGGGCCGACTCATCACGACCACGGATGGCCGATGTCCCGTTCACCGCACCGGACGACGCGAACCGCACGGGCCGCGTTCCCGCACGGCGCTCGACAGGGCGTCGCCTTCGGATCTCCCGTCTCACAGCCCTTGAGCCGTAGCCAGGACATGCGGGAGCACCCGAGGCCTCCGTGGATGTGCCAAAGGGGGATTCACCCTCTGGTGTGGAAATGGTCGGGAAGGACGTCCGCCGCCACGCCCGTCCACCACTCCGAGTCGCACGAACGGCGCCGTCCCCGGAGCAGGTGTGCGGCGTGCGGCGTGCGGCGTGCGGCGTGCCGGGACCGTATACCTGGCGCTGCTGGTCGTGGGCACCGTAGGAGCTCTTCTGGCTGCCCTGCGCATGGAAGTCCCGGCGTCCGTACTTACGGCGCTGCTGCCGACCTGGGCCGGTGCCCATCTTGCCTGGAGCGCCCATCTTGCCTGGAGCGCCCATCTTGTCCGGAGCGACTATCGGGCTGATCGGGCCGCACCGCAAACGCCCGGACGGCCCCTGCCGAAAGGCGAGGAAGAGGACAACGCGCAGCACCGTAAGGTCCGCACCCGCGTCGAGCGCATCTTGATCGGCTGCACCACGGCAAGGGGCACGATCCTCGCCGCATGAGCGCACACGCCCAGACACCGCTTCAGCCTGCGTGATCACGGCCTTCTGCAACACCCTTCAGCTCGCGGGAACCGCCATCCGTCCGCCGGCGCGGGAAGCTCCTCGCGACCCTGTCGGCCCGCGTACCGCCGGGCACCGGCTGCCCCCGAGTCGCGACTGCCCCGGGTGGATCGGCATGTCCGCGGCCTGGCGATGACCTCAGGGATGTGCGCTGCCGGCCGAAGTCCCGTGGCCGAGTCGTCAACGGCGCGTCCCGTCCCCGATCTCATAAGTGCCACACCGGCTCCCGGCCTGCCGGGAGAAGGACGAGCCCCTCGGGAGCCCTTCGCTCTCCTTGGGACGGCTCCGTCGGCACCTTGTGCGAAGCGCCTCGGCGCGGGACGCATGCCGGCTCCGCCGCTCGAGCGGCGGAGCCGGCATGCGGAGACGTCATCGACCTTCTACCGGGTTCTCGTCCGGAGGCCCGTTCAGCAGGGGAGAGTGGAGTTGCCCGCAGCCCCGGTGGCGCCGGTGGTGCCGTCCGCACCGAACGTCGCGGCGGTGCCGTCGCCGCCGGGCTCGCCGGGACACACCGGGCTGGCAGCGCCGCCAGCCCCTCCTGTGCCTCCCTCGTGCCCGCCTCCGGCCGTGGAGGCGCCACCGCTTCCGCCCTTGCCGCCGTCAACGCCGGTACCGGCATTGCCCACACCGCCCACACCGCCTTTGCCGCCGATGCCGCCGAGAGTGGCGGCGCCGCCTGCTCCGCCACCGCCGCCGTTGCCGTTGGCGCCTCCCGCGCCTCCCGCACCGCCTGCGCCACCGGTGCTTCCGCTGCCGTCGGCGTTGCCGCCCGTGCCACCGGTGCCGCCGTCGCCGTTGGCGCCCGCCGCGCCGCCGGTGCCACCGAGCCCACCGAGTCCGCCACTGGTCCCCACGCCGTTGGCACCGTTGGCGCCGGGGAGGCCGAGGGCGCCGACGGTGGTCCAGGCTCGTTCAGCGCCGGCCCGGCCCGACGCGGAGGCGAGGGCGGGGGTGGCGGTGAGGCCGACCACGGCGATGGCGGCGACTGCGACGATCCACGGAGCGGTGGTTGTGCGCGTGAAGCGCATGAGGTATGCCTTTCAATTTGCGCAGTCGAAGAAATTCTCCGACCGCCAGGCCGGCAGCGTATGCCGTAATAGGGCGACCCTCAACCGGTAGGGACACTCGACGTTCCGGAATGGCAGGTTCGATCAAAGTTTGGCCGCAAAGTCATGCATCCATTGAATATCCCGTGAAATTCTCACGTTTCCAGCCTTCTTTCGGGGAAACGTCGCAGCCCTGAATCATTGCTCTCGCTCTTCACGCGATAGGCAGCCCCGCGCCTGGATTCCCCTCCACGAAGAAGACGGCGGCGAAAGTCCGGGAGTTCGCCGGGCGTGGTGACCAGGGGCGACGCGAGCGCTCCACCGGAAGATCGACCTGCAGGGAGCGGCCTGTTCGGTACCGCACACCGCCCTCCGGGGAATCGGCGCACCCGCCGCGCCGACATCGACATGCGCGACGACGGGAGAAAATGCGGCCTTTCGGATGGCTGGAATACCGACTGCCGCTGGTCGGATCGCGCCACATCGCAGAATTCGCGTCCATCGCCTCGATCGCCGGTTTTTCTGCAGTATCGTGAGCACCGGCTGCCAGTCGGCCGCCGGTGACCGTTCCTGCGGAAATTCCCTGGCTCGCGACCGGGTTTTCACCGGCTACTCGGTAAGAGGTCTTCATGCGTAATACCCGCACCCCCTCCCTGATCTCTGCGGCAGTTTTTCTGGCCGCGGGCTCAGGCATGCTCCTGCCCACCGGCGCGCAGGCGAGTGCCGATGCGGTGGCCTGCACCGAAAGCGCACTCGTCACTGCGGTCACCACCACCGACAACGCCGGCGGCGGTGTCATCACCCTGGCCGGGGGCTGCACCTACACCCTGACCTCGGCGCACGCGAGCGACCTCGCCAACGGGGCCGACGGCCTGCCGCACATCACCACCGCGATCACCTTCGAGGGCGACAACAACGTCATCACCCGTTCGGGAACCGCTGCCTTCCGCATCCTCCGGGTCTCAGCCACCGGCAGCGCCACCCTCAAGGGCGTAACCGTGAACAACGGCTCCGCCCAGGGGCTCCTGGGCCTGCTTCCCGCCAACGGAGGCGGCATCCTCAACTTCGGCGCGCTGACGCTCACCAACAGCGCCGTGACGAACAGCAAGGCCACCGGCACCGGCGGCGGCGTCCACAACAGTGGCAGTGGCGCGGCGGCGACCTTCACGGGCAGCACCTTGTCCGGCAACACCGCGGTCGGCAACGGCGGCGCCCTGTACAACGCCGCCACCGCCACACTCACCAGCAGTTTCGTCAACGGCGGCAACAAGGCCGGCCACGGTGGGGGCATCGCCTCGGCCAACGGCATCCTCTCCGTCACCAGCACCCCGGTCACGGCGAACGCCGCGACCGTGAACGCGGGCGGCGTCTACCGTCAGTCCGGGACCATGACGGTCACCACCTCACCCATCTCGGCCAATACGCCCAACAACTGCACCACCAGCGTCCCCGCCGTACCCGGGTGCGTCGGCTGATCGGCACCACCTCCGCACACAGCACCGGCACCGGGCACAGACCGAGGCGGTGGGGCCGGCGGCGAGCGGGCTACTCGACGCCCCCCCCCCGATCAGGGGGCTGTCGTTCGTCGTGCGACCCCTGCCGGGGGTTACGGGACAGCCCTTACGAGCTCGTGCACGACAAGCGGTGAGACGTCGGGCCCGTGATGGTTGATCATGGTCGGGTGGTGGAGAACAGGGCTCGCGCAGTGATCACCAGCAACCGTCGCATCACGGGTCTGACAGGCGATGTGATCGCTGAACTCGTAGTCGAGGTAGGCCCGTTGTGGCATGAGCGTCACCAGGCCAAGCTGACCTCCCGGCCGCGGAAGCGGGCCGTGGGCGGGGGACCGAAACACCGCCTGGTGTTCGTCGACCGCTTGCTGGCCACCCTCGTCCATCTTCGTCACGGAGCCACTCACGACGTACTGGCCTGCTGGTTCGGCGTTGACCGCTCGACCATCACACGAGCCGTCAACGAGGTGCGGCCCCTGCTCGCCGAGCGGGGCTGCACGATCAGCCCCGACGTGCGGCTGCGAACCCTGGCCGAGGTCGTCGACCACCTCGGCTCGAGCGGGACGACCGGCATCATCGACGGCACCGAGATCCGCGTCCGGCGACCCGCCGCAGGGCGCAAGGACCGGGACAGGTTCATCTCCGGCAAGAACAAGCAGAATGCCGTCAAGTCCATGGTGGTGACGGACGGCGAAGGCCGCGTGCTGTGGTGCAGCCCCACTCGTCCCGCGAGCTGTGCGGACATCACCCACGCCCGCCAGTTGGGGCTGGTCACGCTCCTGGCCGACGCGCCCGCGCTTGAGATCCTCGCCGACGCCGGCTACCAGGGCCTGGGCGCGCAGACCGGCGGCCGGGTGGTGACGCCCCCGCATCGCAAGTTCAAGAAGAACGCCCCCGACTGGTACGAGGAGATGTACGAGCGCCAGCGCAAGGCGCACTCCTCGCGCCGTATCCGGGTCGAGCACGGCATCGCCCATCTGAAGAACTGGCGGGCCCTGGCCCGCCACCTCGGCCGCCGCGAGCACATGAGCGACACCGTCCAGGCCGTTGCCGGCCTGCTCTCTCACCAGCAGACCGCAGGCCTGCACTCGACACGGCAAACGTGAACACAGGCCCCACCGAGGCTTCCGACGTCTCACCGCTTGTCGTGCACGAGCTCGTTACGTACTCGCCGAGCAGGACATGGCCCTGTCCCGCCCCGGTGAGGAGACGGTACGTGGCGTCTCACCGTGCCGGCCGCCTTGTGCCAGTGAAGTGCTCATGCTTCATGATGCCGCGGGCCCCGGGTGGCGATGGGGCGGGCGACAGTTCGACAGCGTCGGCCGACCCCGTGCTGTCCGTGTACGTACACGGACTTTCGCCCAGTGGAGGTGGAAACCCCTGCTTCCCGCTGGCCTTCGTTCTTGTTTCCTCTTTCCCCCGTCATGGGTTCAGCTGTCAATGCGATGGCGCGAGCCTTCTTGAGGTCCGGCGTCGGCAGAGACATCCATGACCCGGTCGAGCAACGCGGCGTCGGTCGAGCCCGGTGGCGCGGAGTAGGCGAGGATGTTGACGGTCGGCTCCGGGGACCGCAGGACATCGCAGTCGAGGAGCAGCTCACCGAGTTGCGGGTGGAGCACCCGCTTGCGCTCCGCGACTCACCGCGAACCCTGGCTCTAGATATGGGGCCCCAGCGGCAACACCGTGGAAGTCGACTTCGTCCGCGACTACCGGATCCTCCACGACGCCGGTTACAACGTGCTGGCCTACGACCTGCGCAACCACGGCCTGTCCGGAGCAGCGCACGGGGGCATCATCGGCAGCGGATGGCTGGAGGCCCGCGACGTGCTGGGCTCGCTGAACTATGCGCGTGAGCGGGCGGACACCCGCGCGATGACGGTCGAGCTCTTCAGCCGCTGCCTCGGAGCCAACTCGACGTTCGCGGCGATGACCCGACAGCCGCGCGCTTTCGACAGTGTCCGCTGCCTGGTCGCTCCGCAGCCGGTCACCACCAGCATCATCCTGCAGCACCAACTGGAGCTCGCCGGCGTCTCCCGCGCCCATATAGGCGCCCTCGACGAACGTATCGTCCTGCGCACCGGGATATCGCTGGCCGAGCGTGACAACCGTGAATGGGCCAAAGCTGTCACCACGCCCACGTTCCTTTACCAGGTGCACGACGACGTCCTCACCGAACCGGAGGACGTGCAGACGATGTTCGACAACATCCCCGTCGCCGACAAGAAGCTGCACTGGGTGGAAGGGACCACGGTGCGCTGGGACGGCTATCTCGAATTCCAGCGCCGCCCGGAGCCGATGCTGGCCTGGTTCCAGGAGCACATGAACTGACGGGCACTTCTACGGCTTCCCCTTGGGCCGTGTTACTTCGCCGGTGGCTACTCGTGTCGCACTCCCATGACGTGGGCTCCAGGAGTTCCCCAGGCCTGAGCTGCTGCGGGGCTGTGTCGAGTGGTGCCGACGGTTGCCAGCGGCGGCGTGTTGCGGCTTGATCGGTAGGCGTGCGGCCTAGTACTCCAGCCGTAGTTCGTGATCTTCATTCCTGAGTGGCTTGTCGTCGGTAGTGACTGGCTTGGGATCGGGCCCGGTGACTGCCCCGGGCCGACCCCGGGTCCAGCCCGCCCACGTGCTGGGCGACATCCGTAGCCAGTGCCGTCTGCGTCCGCGAACCAGACCGTTTAGTCACCGAGCTCGGCTGGGGCGACGAAACGGATGTGCGGGCTGTTGCGCAGCGCGTCGGCGATACGGACGACGTCGTGGTCGGTTTCGAGCAGCGGGCTCTTGTCGGGGTCGATGGGCGTGAGCCGAAGCTCAGGAGTTTTCACCAGCGGAGTCGTATGAGCGGACAAATGGGTTTGCTCGAAACAGTCCGGTTGTCACAGACGAGGCATCCGACTTGTCACACACGCTCATTCAGCAGTCCTTCTGCTACCACAAGCGAAGATCGAGATTTCGTAGCTCTTCATGATGGTTCTGTGGGTCATGGCCGCTACACGCGCCGGGCTGGGCGTGTGTCCCAACCCGGTTAGGTAGAGGCACTCATCGGGCAGGCCCGGAATCGTCGGGCCGCAGAAGACAGGTGATGGAAATGCGAACTGAGGCCGCCAAGCGGGTCGAACTGGTCTTCTCCCTATTCGACGCCAATGGCAACGGAGTCATCGACTCCGAAGACTTCGACCTGATGACGGGCCGTGTTCTGGAGGCGGCGGCCGCGTCGGACGACGGCGCCAAGGCCGCCATCCGGGCTGCGTTCCGCCGCTACTGGACGACGTTGGCCACTGAACTGGACACCAACGGCGACGGGGTGATCACCCTGGATGAGTTCCGTCCGTTCGTGCTCGACCCCGAGCGTTTCGGTCCCACGATCACTGAGTTCGCCGAGGCGCTCGCCGCACTCGGCGATCCCGACGGGGACGGCCTGATCGAGCGCGCTCTCTTCGTGTCGCTGATGACGGCGATCGGCTTTGAGGAGGCGAACATCCACGCCCTCTTCGACGCCTTCGGGCCGGACGCCGAGGACCGCATCACCGTGGCTTCGTGGGCCGTGGGCATCGAGGACTACTACGCGCCGGACATGGCCGGGATCCCGGGCGACCAGCTCGTGGCTGCCCGGGCCCTCTGACACCGCCCGTCAGCGGCATAGCCGGGCGGGAGCGGTAGCCGGGCGGGAGCGGTAACTGCTGCGACGCAACCGCGCTGCCGCCTCCATTCGGGACGCGTCCCATCGAGCGGGGCCTGCGGCAGGCCCCGCTCTCGGCTCCTGTGCAGACGTCACAGTGAGCGCTGCGGCGGTCATGGCCGGGGCTTGTGCGCGAACACCCACCGGTTTCCCTCCAGCGCGTCGTTCGGCTCGGGAAGGGGGCCATGTCCGTGCCGACGGGTGAAGTCGAAAGGCGTGTACATCGAGGTGGACCAGCCCTTGGCTCTCAGGGCGCCTGCGGAGTCGGGTCGTGGCCCCTTGTCGAAGAGGTGGAGCAGGTCGATGCCGATCTGTTCTCGCGTCGCCGTGTAGATCGGGCTGTCGTGGTACGCCAGCAGGTCCTTTTCCAGCTTGGCCTCGAAGGCCAGAGCGCTGCCTTTGGCGGTCAGCTTGTCCACCGTGTCGATGACGTGCGTCTCGGCAGGGCCCGGCAGGTAGAAGAGGAGTCCCTCGGCCAGCCAGACGCTCGGTGCGGCCAGGTCGAAGCCGGCGCCGGTCAACGCGCTGACCCAGTCCGTGCGCAGGTCGGCCGGTACGGCGACACGCTTCGCTTTCGGGATGGCCGCCAGGTCGGTGAGCACCCGGTGCTTGAACTCCAACACACCCGCCCGGTCGATCTCGAAGACGGTGCAGCCGGATGGCCAGTTCAGCCGGAGGGCGCGGGTGTCCAGCCCCGCCCCCAGCAGGACAACCTGCCGGGGGCCCGTCCGGACCGAGCGGAGCAGGAAGTCGTCGAGGACCCTGGTACGCAGGCCGAAGTAGCGGGCGAACCGCCCCCACAGCGGGTCGCCGTCCCCGTCCGGGACCTGCTCGATGCGCACCGGCCAGTCCGCGCACGCCGGGGCGGCGCGGACGAAGTGTTCCGCGTAGGCGTCCCGGGCCAGGCTGTCGTCGCGGTGGGTCTCGATCGTCCGTGCCGCGGCGACCAGGAGGGCGGTCAAACCCACGCCGCCGTCCACGCCTTCCACATCCGTATGTTGCGGCGCCGTGCCGGTCATGCTGCCTCCGTTGCGGGGGGGGAGTTGTCCAGATGCCGGACGAGATGAGTTCTCGGTGCCGCGTGCCTCGTTCACCGGCTTGTCCTCTCCGGGAGCAGGACGGGTTTGACTACGCGGCCGGCGTCGCAGTCGCGTTCGGCCTCGTTGATGTCGGTCAGCGGGTAGGTGCGGATGAGCTGGTCGAAGGGGAAGCGTCCGGCCTGCCAGAGCCGGGTGAGCAGCGGTACGAGCAGTCCGGGGACGGCGTCCCCTTCGCAGATGTGGCGGATGCTGCGGCCCCGGTCGAGTGTGCCCGGTTCGAGCGGCAGCGCGGTGTGGAGCCGTGCCACCAGGCCGAGGCTGCCGGTCGGGCGCAGTGCCCGGAGCGCGTCGTTGATGAGCGGTGCGGAGGCCGTGGTGTCGAGCGCGTACTGTGCGCCGCCGCCGGTGAGCCGCCGGATCCGTTCGGCCCGTCCGGCCGTTTTGGCGTGCAGCGGGATCGCGCCGAACCGTTCGGCCAGGGCCAGCCGCCGGGGATGCCGGTCGACAGCCACGGTCAGCGCACCTGCGGCGGTGGCCGCCATCACTGCGGCGAGCCCCACGGCTCCCGCGCCGAAAACGACGAGGGTGTCACCCGGGCTGGCGGCGAAGGTGTTCAGCACGGCTCCGGCGCCGGTGAGGAAGCCGCAGCCGAGGGGCCCGAGCAGTTCGACGGGCAGTGCGGGGTCGACCCGGACGGCGTTGCGAGCCGGAACGAGCGCGTACTCGGCGAAGGAGGACTGGCCGAACCACCGGGGGGCCAGCGCTCCCCCGGTCGCGTCGGTGAGCTGCCGCGTGTCCTCCTTGCGTCCCCCGAAGAGGTTGAGGGAGGCGAAGGAGTCGCAGTAGGCGGGGGCCGCGCCACGACAGTTGCGACAATGGCCGCAGGAGTCGAAGCTCAGTACGACGTGGTCGCCGACGCCGATCGTGGCGTCCGGGCCGTCGCCCGTCCGCACCACGACCCCCGACCCTTCGTGGCCGAGCACTGCCGGCAGCGGGCTGTTGCCGGCCGATCGCCGGACCGCGAGATCGGTCCGGCACATCCCGCAGCCGGCGATCTCGACCAGGATCTCGCCGACGGCGGGTTCCGTTCGCAGGGCCACCTCCTCGACCGTGAACGGATCCTCGTAGGAGCGCAGTACGGCCGCCTGGAACCTCACCGTGATCCCTCTCCCTCCTCCGGGCGGTGGACGACGAATGGCCGCAGGTTGCCGTACAGCCCCCATGGTCCGCCCGCCACGCCGACGCCGCTGTCCTTGACGCCCGCGAAGGGCTGGGCGAGGGACAGTTCGGCGTGGTGGTTGATCCAGGCCGTGCCGCATTCGAGCCGGTCGGCCACCGCCTCGGCCCGGTCGGGGTCGGTGCCCCACACGGAGCCGCCCAGTCCGAAGCCGGTGCCGTTGGCGGCGTCGACGGCTTCGCCGAGGCTCCGGTACGGCAGCACCGGCAGGACCGGCCCGAACTGCTCCTCGGTCACCACCGGGCTGTCGGGCGGGACGTCGGTGAGGATCGTGGGGGCGAAGAAGTAGCCCCGCCCGGCCAGCCGGTGACCGCCGGCCGCCGCCCGGGCGCCGTCCGCCAGGGCTCGCTGCGTGATCTGCTCGACCCGGGCCAGCTGTGGGGCGTTATTGACCGGTCCCAGCCGAGTGTCCGGGTCGAGGCCGTGCCCGACGGCGACGGTCCTGGCGCGCTCGGCGAGGGCTTCGACGACTTGGGCGTGGAGGCGGGCCGGGACGTAGACGCGTTTGACTGCCATGCAGACCTGCCCGCAGTTGCGGAAGGCGGCCCAGAACAGCCGGTCCGCGATCCGCTCCACCTCGACGTCGTCCAGCAGAACAGCGGCGTCGTTGCCGCCCAGTTCCAGGGTGACTCGGGCGAGCGAGGCCGCCGCCGCTTCGGCGACGGCCCGCCCGGTGGGCACCGAGCCCGTGAAGGTGACGTGGCGGATGCCGGGGTGGGAGGCGAGGCGGGCGCCGAGCGGTTCGCGGCCGGTGACGACGGTCAGCACGTCCTCGGGCAGGACGGTGGCGAGGACGGAGCCGAGCAGCCGGGTGGCGAGCGGGGTGAAGGGAGACGGTTTGAGGATCACGGTGTTGCCCGCCGCGAGGGCGGGCGCGAACTTCGCCGCCGCGAGCTGGAGGGGGAAGTTCCACGGCACGATCGCGGCGACGGGTCCGAGGGGGCGCCAGCGGATCTCGCTGTGCACGGGACGACCGTCGGTGATGTGTCGGGTCCTGGGGGCCAGGTCGGCGAAGTAGCGCAGGCGGGCCGCCGTACGGGCGATCTCCGCGTGTGACTCGCCCAGGGGCTTGCCCTGTTCCCGGGTGAGCAGCCGGGCGAGGTCGTCGGCGGCCGCCTCCACGGCGTCGGCCGCCGCGCGCAGAGCAGTGGTGCGGGCGGCGGGATCGGCGCGCCAGCCGTGCCAGGCCCGGCGGGACCGGTCGACGACGGCGTCCAGTGCGTCCGGCTGCTGGTCGGGGATCTCGTCGAAGATCTCCTCGGTGGCCGGATCGACGACGGCCAGAGGCGAGGCCCGGTGCCCGGGGACGTGGTCGGGCTCGGAGGTCGGCATGCCCGCGGTCAGCTCACGGCGGTGACGCCGACCGCGTGCTCCCGGGCCTGCCGGTCCATCTCCGTCCGGAAGGCGGCCACCAGGCGCGGTCGGATCCGTCCGGCATTGCGGTCGCCGCCCTCGCAGACCGCTCCGCGCACCCCGACGATGTCCGTGCCGATGCGGGTCAGCGGGCCGAGGTCGGCTTGCTTGACACTGCCCGCGAGGGCGGCAAGCAGGCCGGCGGCGTGGGCCAGGCGGACGAACTCGGCGCAGGCGTCCGGCGGAACGTGGTCGAACAACCGCGTCCCGTCCTTGATCGCGGTGTCGAGCATGGCGGCGTCGGCGCCGGAGCGGGCGGCGATGTCGGGCAGGGCGAGCGGGTTGACGCAGCCGATCCGGTGGGCGTCGGCGTAGCCGGAGGCGACGACGAGCGCGTCGGAGCGGTGGTCCTTCACCGCGCGGACGACCGCGCGCATGACCTCGATGCCCTGGTCGGGCGTCGTGCATCCGTAAAGGCCGACCTTGATGTACGTGGCGCCGGAAACGACCGCGCCGAGCGCGGCCTGCGCCACCGTGCCGGGCTTGTACGGGACATCCCCCACGGTCGCGGACACCGGCTTGTCCGCCGGCACCGCGTCGCGGATCTCCCGGATCACCCAGGGGAAGTTCGCACCGAGAGAGCCCTCGTCAGGCTTCTTGACGTCGACGATGTCGAGATGCTCCGCCGCCTTCGCACAGTCGAGAGCCTCCTCCACACCGTCCGGGGAGATGAGAAGCAACACCGTGAACTCCTTCCGCCGCCAGTCCGCCCGGCCAAGGGACAGGGGACCGCGGATTATCTGGTTCATGGGCGGTGTGCTCATCATTCCCGTCACCCACGGGAACTGGTAGGGCGCGCAGAGTGTCTATCGGCGCTCATACCCACATACAATGCGCCGTATATAAGGCAGCAAAACATGCACAATGGCAATATTTTATTAATCTAATGAACTTATTGTAATACTAGATATAACTAGTATGCCTTTCTGGCAAATATTCTGCTTCGGCTCGGCAGGCGAGTCGACGCATGAAGGGTGTCACCAAGGGAGCCAGAAGAACCGGTGTACAGGACCGGTCGAAGCGATCTGGTTGTCACATACGAGGCATGCGGCTTGTCGCACATGTTCATTCGGCAGCCCTTCTGTCGCCAGGAGCGAAGATCGACAGCTTCTGGCTCCCGGAGGCGATTGCGTGCGGCGGCACTTCACCACAACCGCGTCCTGCTCCTGTGCGTCCTACTACTGAGCGCCGGCACGAGTCGGCTACCTCGAGGGATCGGGGCGCGAGTCATGCAGAAGTACGCGATCGTCCAGCACATCGCACGGTTCCTCTGGCCCCCGCCTGATGAGAGGCGACAGCCGCCCACGTCCGTCCGGCGCCTGGTGGGGTTCTGGCTGTTCGTGCTTGCCTTCGGGGCCGGGTTCACCGCGCTCGGTTGGGATGATTTCGACGGCAGCTTCCTCATGGCGCTGCTGCTCTTCTTCTATATCGTCGACGACATCAGCGAGGGGGTACCGCACCGCTGGCCGGCCGCACTGGCCGCGGTAGCAGTCCTGTGGGGCGCCAGCCGGCTCACCAGCGCCGTCCTGCCCGCCTCCCTCGACGATGCCTGGGCGCAGAGCGTCGCCGCCGCTGTCGGTGTCACGCTCGGGTCGGCAGTGAGTGCCACGATCACACGGCTTCCGGAGCGCCGACCACATCGGCCCGTCGAGGGGTACGACTCCGGGGTCGGCGGACAAGACCCTCGGTAGAGGACATAGCCGCCGACCTCGGTGACAACAAATCTGCCTTTGTGACACTTATCGCGCTTCGGCTCGACAGGGGATTGTGACTGAGCGCTTCAGCCGACCCGCAAGCAGGACATCTGCACCTGAGCACCGACCCGCGGACAGCAGGCGCGGGATGGAGCGGACGCGGGAAGGCACGGCTGCCCATGGCCGGCAGTGGAAAGAGATGCCCCGCGGCCCACAGCTGAGCGGCGTCAGTGCTTTTCCAGGGCCTGGTCCACGGTGGGACAGCAGGCGATGACCGCATGGAGACCGACCAGCTACATCACGCGCCGTACGGGCGCCTGCGCGCCAGCCACGCGGACCCAGCCGTCGGTGACGGTGGCAGCCTTACAGGCGGCGATGAGCATGTTGACGCCGCTGGAGTCCATGAAGGTCACGCCCGTGAGGTCGGCCACCGTCCAGGACGGCCCGTCAACGGCCGGCGGAACCAGGACCGTCCCCATGTGGGCGCGCACCGTCGTCCAGCTCGTCGGCCAGGGTCACGACGTACACGCCGTCCGCCGTGCTGCAGCCGGCCGACAAAAAGCCGGACTGTTCTGGATGAGGCTCGGTTCTGGACGAGGCTCGGTCACCGTGTCCTCGACTGCGTTCGCCGATGCGGCTCGGGCCCGAGCACGTACGAAAGCATGCCCCGAAAACGCCGGAGGGCATGCCCGAAAAATCGGACCCATCGGATAAGAATCACATGAGCCCCACCGCACCGGGTACCCGAGCAGGCAAGCAAGTACGGAGGTGGACAAAACTGTGGAGTTTGACGGCCGTGCCGGTGCAGGCAGGCCGGATGCTCCTGCCCTGTCGACCGCGATGCCGCTGAGTGGTGACAGCTCCTGCATCGGCCGGGCACGTCACCACGCAGCCGACTTCCTCACCCGCGCCCGCACCCGGGGCGTGGCCGTGTCCGCACGCGCGCTGGACCTCACCCAGCTGGTGGTCAGCGAACTGGTCACCAATGCCGTCAAGCATGCCCCCGGCCCCCTGAGGCTGGAACTGCGCATCGGCGCGGACGCCACGGTGGAGGTCAGTGTGCAGGACAGCATCCGGGCGCAGCCTGCCTCCCACCCGGTCGACCCTGAGCGGGTAGGTCAGCACGGCCTGGAGATCGTCAAAGCGGTCGCCAAGGCATTCCAAGTCCGTCTCGAGCCCTGCGGCAAACGCGTCACCGCCCACATCGCCCTGACCGACTGACATCCGACGCAGCGCCTACCAGCTCCCGCCCCACGTGGCGCAGGCGGACAGCAGGGCCGGGCCCGGTACACACCGGCAGATCCCGGGGCAGCAGATCACACACGCGGACAGGCACCCCATCGGTGGCGCCGATGAGCTCGTCCTCAGCGGTCACGCTCTGGAACATGCGGCCTGCAGCGATGTCACGACAACGGTTTCCTCACCGCTCGCGGTGCCGTGCGCCGACGCCGGCCGGGCTCGTCTTGTGTTGTCGCTCGTCGTGAACATCGAACATGCCGCGGTGCGGGCGCCTTCCGACATGCTGGACGAGTACGGCCGGAGGCAGGTGAACAAAGCCGGCCGGGACAGCACCGACTGCCCGAGCGGACGCGGGAGATCGAACATCTCGCGAGCAGTGGAGCAGTGGAGCAGCGAGGCGAATGCACAGGCCCGTGGCCTGTTACGGATGGGAGAAGCCACCGGCCCAGGGCGCGGAAGGAGTACGGCGGGGGCGGGGGCAGAGCTGGAAACCTCTTTGCGGAGCTGGAAACCTCTTTCACAACGCCGTTGTTGAGAGTCAGAGTGTTCATGCATCCAGGCGCGACGCCGCTCACGCGGACGGCACCGACGAGTGCCGGACGTCATGGGGTGACCGTGTGGACGGCGCTGACCCGCAGGAACTCCAGGCGTTCGGCGTCGGGGCTGCCTGCCGCGGCGGTATACACGGTGATCTTCAAGTCGGAGCCGGGAACGGTCAGGACGTCGCAGTCCAGGGTGAGTTCACCGACGAGTCGGTGGTGCATCACCTTGCGAGAGGTGACGTGCCGCCCTGCTGCTCCTGAATTCCACAGGTCGCGAAACCGCGGGCTGGCGTCGCCGACCTCCGCGATGAGGGAGCGAAGGTTCTCGTCCTCCGGATAGGCGGTCACGGCCTGGCGCAGGTCGGCGACGAGGGCGCGCTCGTTGCCCTCGTCGGTGCCATGCATGGTCGCCCATGCCGGTGCCTGGCAGAAGGTGGCCCGGATCACGTTGAGGTCGGTCGCCGGCCGTCCCGCCGGGTCGCCGTTCAGGGCGCTCCAGAGCGCATTCCACGTGATGAGGGTCCAGTCCGCCGCGAAGACGGCCACCGGGTAGTCGACCATGCGGGTGACGAGGCGCTGGACACCAGGGGGAACATGCAACGGTACGGCGCGGCCGGACGGCACGGGGAGCCCGGCAGCCTGGTGGAGGACGGCGGTTTCCTGCTCGTCGAGTTGCAGGGCTCTGGCCAGCGCGGCCGTGACCGCCGGACTGGGACGCCGGGACCGGCCCTGCTCCAGGCGTACGAGATAGTCGGCGCTGACCCCGGCCAGGCCCGCCAGTTCCTCACGACGCAGTCCACGGGCCCGTCGCCTGCCGTGTGCGGTCAGGCCGACGTCGGTGGGTGAGCACCGGTCACGCCAGGCACGCAGCAGGCCACCCAGATCATTCTCCGCAGACGACATGCATCCATGATGGGCGCGGCACCGCCGGTTTACCTGGTAACGCCATTCCTACGGTATCGGCGGGTACTGGCTACCCTGCTCCGGCCTGACGAACCTTGTCGTATGACGAACCCTCTTGCCGGCCACACCGCCGTCATCACCGGATCCAACAGCGGAATCGGCCGTGCCACCGCCCGCTCCCTCGCCGAGCAGGGTGTCCGCGTCATCCTCGCGGTCCGCGACCTCGACAAGGGCCGCGCCGCCGCAGCGCAGATGCACGGCCCGACCGAGGTGCGCCGACTCGACCTCGCCGACCTGTCCTCGGTGCGAGACTTCGCCGAAACATTCACCGCTCCTGTCGACCTGCTGATCAACAACGCGGGCGTCATGATGCAGCCGCTGGGGCGTACGGCCGACGGCTTCGAACTCCATTTCGGTATCAACCACCTGGGGCACTTCGCGCTCACCAACCTGCTCCTGCCACAGATCAGGGGGCGAGTCGTCACCGTCGCAGCCGGCGGCCACCGGGCCGGAACGCTGGACCTGGACGACCCCAACTGGGAGCACCGGCCGTACAAGCCGTTCGCCGGCTATGCGCAATCAAAGCTAGCCAACATGCTCTTCACCGCCGAACTCCAGCGCCGCCTCACCGCGGCCGACTCCGATGTCATCGCCACCGTCGCCAACCCCGGCCTGGCCGCCACGAACCTGATCAGCCACGCCAGCAGCACACGTATCCGCATCATGAACGCCCTTCTGCGTCCCCTGTCGCAGGACGAGGACGGCGGCGCACAGACCACGCTCCACGCGGCCACCGCCGACATCCCGGGCAACAGCTACATCTCCCCGAGCGGCTTCCTGGAGGCCCGCGGCCTCCCCGAGACCGCCGGCCGCTCCAAGGCCGCCCAGGACCCCGAACTCGCCCGCCGCCTCTGGACCCTCTCCGAAGAATTGACCCGCACCGCATTTCCCCTGACCATGCCGGAACACCCCCGCGGACAGAGGTGATCACACGACAACGCATCAGCCTCGGGACCTGGCAAGCGCTGTGTGTGCATCGCGTCGCTGGTCACCACAGTTCCGGCCGGGCGGCGACGGCGTTCAACAGGCCTGGGACCTCCTGCGATGCGACCTCGGGATGCTCCCGGAGCTGGTCAAGGGCAGGCGGGATCAGCGAAGACGCGTCGGCAGGCACGGTCTTCCACTCGGATCACGGGACGTAGAGAACTCCATGATCTTGGAAGCCCGTGCCTGGACTGCTTCCAGCCCTCATCAAGCCGGCAGGCCACCACGAACGGGGCGTCACGCGACTACGCCGAAGCCCCGCACCTTCACCACCGGTGACCCTCCCCGCTGGGACGCGAAGAAATCACGGGCCGCCCGCCGTACGGGGGCGCAGCGTCTCGCGGGAACGCCAGAGACGCCAGGTGGCCGGGATATCCCGTTTCGGCTGGAGTACATCACCACGGGTGAAGACCTGGTACCTCCGGCTCTCTTTGCTGCTCGTCAGCCGTCGCTTGGATGACGGCTGAGCAGATCGCCCGACTGGCAGCCCAGCACGGCTGTGCCGGATTTCCCCTGTGGTGAGCTGACCCCGTTCATGCACGGGAAGTGCCGATATCACCCGCATTGGTGATCATTGAGCCACTTGCTGGCGTGTTGTGTCCCCGGGGTGTGACGGTGCACGTGCCGGTTCGTGGTGCGGCGGGCGTCTGTCTCCGCATCTCGGCACCCCGCGCCCCAAGACGCGGGACAACCGTGAGGAGCGCGAGGTGCAGCGTGAGCGTTGGCGACGTGTCAACACCATTGGTGACGCTCATAGGCTCCGCCCGGGGGGCCCGGACTCGCCCGCGCTCGCTACCGCTTTCGCCTCTTGGAATCACGTGACAGCTCAGGATCCTTCAGGGTTCCACAGACGCTGGGGCATCCGGAGCCAGTAGCACCAAGTATCCGCGAAGAAGGAGGAACCGTATGCCCGACGTCCTGGACCGCAAATTGAAGAAGGCTTTCACCCTTTTCCAGGGGGAAGACAAGTCCACTCCGATCGGCCGGAGTTACTTCGCCGGCCTCGCCCACCATCAGGCGGGCACTTTCCCGGGCGCTCCCGCCTCGAAAATCGAGGATCTGGAGGATTCGTTCACCACGTTCTGGGATCGCTATCTCGCGCAGCGGTCGGCCGCTGACGGAACGCTCACCGGCGAGGGGTTCTCGTCCGCGATCGCCTCCGCCCTCGATACTGACCGGGAGGCGTTCCTGGCCGACATCGGCAACGTCTCCCGGTGCTGGTACGCCATGGCCGACACCAACGGCGATCACGTCATCCAGCGGGACGAGTACACCAAGATGTACGGATCGCTGTTCCCTCTTCTCACTGCGGAGGAACTCGCCACCGGTTTCGCGAAGATGGACCGCGACGGAAACGGTGTGATCAGCCATGAGGAGATCCGCGCCGCGTCGCTCGAATACTGGACGAGCAACGATCCTGAGGCCCGTGGCAACTGGCTGTTCGGTCCCTTCGAGTGAGCTGGTGTCTCTGAGGTTCGGGCAGGGTGGGCGTCGGGCCGCCGTGCGGTTCCGGCACGCGCTGCCACCGCAGTGCATGACGGTGCCGGCGGCAGTGCGGAAACAAACAGCGGAAACCGCATTCCGCCGGAAGCCTAGGTGGCCGGCGGCAGTCGTCCATGCCGAGTACCCGAGGTGACGCAGATGACCGGCCCCGACATCCTCTCCGCGAAGTACGCGGCTGATCCCTATCCGCACTACCGGCAGATGCTCACCTCCTTCCCTCTCTACCGTCATCCGGAGACCGGGTTCTACCTGGTCAGCCGTCATGCCGAGGTGACCCGGGTCTTACAGAAGGCGCCGTTCACCAACGAGATCTACACCTGGCAGCTCGAACCGGTGGCAGGCGGGCAGACCATCGTGCAGATGGACGGGGAGGAACACGCCTACTATCGGCGGCTGATGAGCGCGCCACTGCGCGGATCGAACTTCCGTGAGTGGATCGTCCCCGAGATCGAGCGCATGTCGGCCGGGCTCATCGAGGCGTTCCGGGAGCGTGGCTGGGCAGACCTGCGTGCGGACTATACGGACTTGCTGCCCTGTGACGTGGTGTCCACTCTGCTCGGCCTGCCCGCGGAGGACCGATCGACGTTCCGGCGCTGGTTCATCAACATCAACGCGTTCATGTCCAACTTCGGGAAGGACCCCGCCGTTACCGCAGCCGGGCTGGCCGCCAGGACGGAGATGACCGAGTACCTGCGCCCCCTCGTCAAGGACCGGCGGGCACGTCCCCGCGACGACCTCCTGTCGGCCTTCTGCCATGCGGAGATCGACGGCATCCCCCTCAACGAGGAGCAGATCCAGGCGCACTGTTCGACCCTCATCGCGGCGAACGGGGACGGGACGAGCGCCACGATCATCTACACGCTGAAAGAGCTGCTCCTGCATCCTGAGCACCTCCAGGCCGCACTGCACGACAGAAGCCTGATCGATCGGATGCACCTGGAGGCGACCCGGCTGAATCCGCCGGTCCACATGCTTCTGCGGTTCGCCGCCCAGGACGTGGACCTGCCCGGTGGGCACATCCCCGCCGGGGCGACCGTCGCCTGTGTCGTGGCTGCTGCCCAACGGGACCCCGCCCGGTT
Source organism: Streptomyces sp. V3I8 (assembly GCF_030817535.1). Lineage (NCBI taxonomy): Bacteria > Bacillati > Actinomycetota > Actinomycetes > Kitasatosporales > Streptomycetaceae > Streptomyces > Streptomyces sp. V3I8. The sequence goes on from NZ_JAUSZL010000002.1 coordinate 352,186, forward strand.
CCACGAGCCCGACGTCTTCAACCCCTACCGTGCGGAGATCGATCCGGTCCGGGACTTCACGCCGGGCGGCTCCATCGTGCACTTCGGCAAGGGGCGGCATTACTGCCTGGGCGCACACATCGCCCGGATCACCGTCTCCACCGCCGTCACCCAACTGCTCGACGCGCTCGCTGACCTCCGTCTCGCCGAAGGCGCCGTCCTGGACGAGAAGGGCATCTTCACCCGCAATCTCACGAGGCTCCCGATCGCCTTCACACCCGCACCGCCCGATGCGGGCACGGCCGTCCGCCAAAGGACCGCTTCGGCCGGCCTCGCGTGATCGACCCGGCACGACTGTGCTGGACCGCACTCACCTCGGGCCATGGCCCGAGCGACGGGCACATGCCGTCGGACCCATCCAGGAAGGGAGCAAGGCGTGCCTCAAGACATCGAGTTCTTCATGCCGATCCCGTCCCGCCGCAGCCGGGATTACGAACGAACCCAAGCTCACCACCTGTCCTGGCCCCGGACGCTTGGCCTCATCAACTCCGAAGCTGCCGAGCAACGTCACCTCCAGGCCGACTACGCCGACCTGGCTGCCCGCTTCTACCCATCCGCCACCGGACCGGACGCGGATCTGGGCGTTGACCTGATGACGTTCTTCTTCCTGTTCGACGACCTGTTCGACGGCCCGCGCGGTGAAGATCCCACGGCAGCACGCGCCCTCACCGACGCCGTGGCCGCCGCACTCGACGGGCCACTGCCCGCCGAGGCCCCGGCCATCGCGCACGGATTCTCCGACGTCTGGAGGCGGACCCGCCAGGGAATGTCACCGGCGTGGTGTGCGAGGGCCGCCCTGACGTGGCACGGATACCTTGCGGGCTACGTGGACGAAGCCGCAAGCCGCCACCGCCATGCGCCCTGTGCCTCGATGGCCGAATACCTGGCCGTGCGCCGCCACACCATCGGGGCGCAGCCGACCGTCGACCTCGCCGAACGAGTAGGCCATTACGAAGTGCACCAGGGCCTCTTCGACAGCGCCGTCATCGCCGCGATGCTGCGGATCGCCATCGACACCAACCTGATCGACAACGACATCGCCTCGCTGGAGAAGGAAGAGGCCCGTGGGGAGCGGAACAACATCGTCCTGGTCGTCCAGCGAGAGAGAGGCTGGCCCGTTTCGCGCTGCATCGCCCACCTGCAGGACGAGGTGCGCACCCGCCTCGAACAGTTCTTGATGCTGGAGGACTGCCTGCCGAAGGTCTACGACTCCTACGGCCTGCCCGCCGCCGAACGCGTCATTGCGGACACATATCTCAACGACGGGATCCGCGCGCTCATCCGCGGAGCCTACGACTGGCACCGGCGCTCCGGACGCTACTCGTCCGAGTACGCGATTGCGGCCGGACGCCTCGGCTACCTGGAGGAACTGGGCGCATGATCCCCCTGGCACCCGGAGCGCTGCCCCTGGCAGGCCACGCCCACTCCATCATCCGTAACCCCCTCGGTTTCCTCCGCACCCTGGCACCGTACGGAGACATCGTCAGGGTCCGGCTCGGACCGATCACGGCCCTGGTGCTCTGCGACCCCGCGCTGGTCCGGCAGGTCCTGCTCAACGACCGGCTGTTCGACAAGGGCGGGCCCACCTACGAGCGGGCGCGCGAGTTCCTGGGCGACAGCCTCTCGACCTGCCCGCACAGCCGGCACCGCCAGCAGCGTCGACGTCTGCAGCCCGCGTTCCATGCCACGAAACTCCCGCAGTACACGCGGACGATGACCGATCAGATCGGTGTGGTCACCCGCACCTGGCGCGACGGCCAGAGCATCGACGTCATGGCGGAGACCAAGAAGATCACGGTCCGGGTCCTGACCAGGTCGATCTTCGGGACCGACCTGTCCGATCGGGAGATCGAGCAGATCAGCCACGGCATCGACGACCTCACCGCGGGCATGCATGCCCGCATGTTCCTGCCGGCTCCGCTGGACAAGCTGCCCACACCCCGCAACGTCCGATACCACCGGGCTAACTCCACCATCCGGGAAATCGTCCAACGGCTCATCGACGAGGACCGCAGCCGGCCCACCGGCGCCTCCGGCTCCGAGACCCTGCTCGGCATCCTGACAGCCGACGACTGGGCCGACGGGCCCCTGTCCGACGCCGACATCCTCGACCAGGCGACATCGTTCCTTCTGGCCGGTATGGAGACGACGGCCGAAGCCATGGCCTGGGCGCTGTGCCTGGCAGTACAGCACCCCGAGGTCATGGCACGGCTGCGCGCCGAGACTGCCGAAGTCCTCGCCGGGGCGCCGGCGCAGTGGGAACACCTGCCGGATCTGAAACTGACCACCTCGATCATCAGCGAGACCCTGCGCATGTATCCCGGGCTGTGGGTCACCACCCGGGTCGCCACCGCGGACACGAAACTGGGCGAACACCTCATCCCGAGCGGGTCCCACCTGCTCATCAGCCCCTACCTGCTGCAGCACCGTCCCGAGATCTATCCGGATCCCGACCGCTTCGACCCCGGCCGGTGGACCGACCCCGATCCCAGCAGACCGCTGGATGCCTTCATCCCGTTCATGGCGGGCGCCCGCAAATGCATGGCCGCCGACTTCGCCGTCACCGAAGCAGTCCTCACCCTGGCTACCCTCACCGACGCCTGGGACTTCACTGCTCCAGCACAACGCCCCCAAGCAGCAGCCGCCGCCACCCTGCGTCCCAAAGACCTATCCATGCGCGTCACGAGGAGAGACCGACGCCCAAGTTTTCAGCAATCAGACCCGGTCCTTTGAGCTGCGGCTGAGCACACTGAGGTTCAACCTCGGGAGTGGACACCGGGTCTCATGCGACAAGTGACAACTTACGGGACGAGATCAGTTGTCGTTCGAACTCAACTGGTGTGAGGTGGCCGGGGGCGGAGTGCCGGCAACGCCGGTTGCGGTAGGCCAGCCAGCGGAACACCTCCAGACGTGTCCCATACTGCGGCGGATGCTGTGGGCTTCCAGGAGCGGGCGGACGTCTTTCGCTGCGCGGCTGATGGTCATGCCGGTGGTGTTGAAGAGCTGGCCCAGGAGGTCCATGGTCGCGAGTTTCCGCAGGTGGAGCACGGTAACCAGGACCCGGTCGGCTGAGGTGAGCTTGGCTTTGGCTCCTGCACCAGGGGTCACCGGGCGTTCGTGGCCTCGACACGTGCGGAGCACTTCCTCGCGTTGGACCTCCATCGCTGGAGGCAACGAGTCGATGAGTTCGCTGAGCTGCCGACGGGTCATCCCGGTCGGTTCCGGGTCCTGGAGCGAACGCCGCGTGAAGCGAGAGTCAGTCGATCCGCCAGGGCCTCATCCGGTGTGCTGCCGGCGGTCGCGGCGATGGTCTGGAACATGACTTCATGGCTGGTCAGGGGTCCGCCGCGCCAGTTCATGGTGATGTGGGAGAACAGTCTGTGATCGCCTTCCCGGCCCGGCCGGGGAAGTCGTGGGTCTCGACCCTCACAGGTTGCCCTGCGGGCCGCCATTCGTGCCCGGCGTTCTTGCAGTCGCCGATCAGCTCCTTCTTCTCGCTGTCCACGCTGATCACCGGGTCACCGGGTCACCGGCATCCCTGTGGTCGCGTGCCTGTTCGTTGAGGTAGCGGAACTGGGTGTCCCGGTCCGGGTGCTGAGCACCCTCGATGGTCTTGGCGTTGGCCTGGAGACTGAAGCCTTCCTCCCGCAGCAGGCCGGCGACCGTGTCGGCGCAGCCCCGGATCGAGGCCCACTCCGGTCTCCCCGTACCAGACCAACGAGCCCGACAACTGGAAGCCACGACTCGTTTTCCGGCAAGCCCTTGCGTAGCAGAGTCGTTCGTTTGACGGATTCACCTGCGGATGCGTCGGCTCCACTTCTTCATGAGCACTCGGTTCCCGCTGTGTGAGCAGATGATGACGGCGGGCAGCAGGCGGCGTCCGAGCTGCTCTGCTGGACGCATGAACAACAACCACAGGTCCGCTTTCCCCCACCGGCAGATGTTCTGCCGGCCCTCCCGCTATGCCCTGCCGACGCTGGCCGGCGTCACACTCTGTGCCGCTCTGGCCGGATGCGCTGATCAGGGCACCGGCACGCGGGCGGAGGGAACGAGCGGGACGACGAACGAGGTGCGGAGCACCGGTACGAAGGTGCTGTGGATCGGCGACTCCATCGCAGGAGCGGAGGCCCCTGCTGTGAATGCAGCCCTCGAAGCGGGTGGCGTGGAGTTCGAGGACGCATCGTCCGACGGCGGGGGCACGGTCGTCGCCGGCAGCGAGAAGATCACGAAGATGATCGCTGCCGACACCTGGAAGCGACTGGCCAAGGGCGTCGGGTCGTTGCGGCCCACTGTCGTCGCTTACCAGATCACGACGTACGACTGGGGAAGCCGGGACCAACAGCGCATGGCTTACGAAAAGCTTGTCAGGACCGCCCAGAAAGTCGGGGCCAGGGCGGTGTTCGTTCCGGCCCCGCCCGTCAAGGTGGACGACTTCTACAAGCAGCACACGCCGCAGATGCGTACCGCTCCACGGGTCGCCAGGGAGGTCGCCGAGAACAGTGGCGGTGCAGCGGTGTTTCTCGACGCCTCACGGCTGTGGGGCACCGATGCCGCGGCGCAGAAGGCTCAGCGTGCTGGCGACGGAATCCACAACTGCCAGCAGGGGGCAGCCGCCTTTGCTGCCTGGTTCAGCAAGGAACTCGGCGAGAAGGAGGACTTCACGCCCGCGGCCGTCGACATCTGGGCCAAAGGCTCGTGGACCAGTGACGAGCGGTACGCCAACCTCAAGTGCGACAGCTGAGGGAGCGGTACGTCTCATGACTGGGCGTCGTGTGCATATCGCCGCGCTCGATGGACTGCGTGGACTCGCGGTCGCTGCCGTGCTCCTTTATCACGCTGGGCAGCTACGCGGCGGATTCCTCGGTGTCGACCTGTTCTTCGTGCTGTCCGGGTTCCTGATCACCGGGCTGTTGCTCGGCGAGGCGGTGGAACGCGGCCGTATCGGCCTGGCTTCCTTCTGGCGCCGCCGGGCCCGTCGTCTGCTGCCCGCGCTGACTTGTGTCGTGGTCGTGAGCACGGCGGCGACATGGGCCTGGGGCACGCCTGCCCAACTGCGGTTCGCGCTCGACGACATGCCATGGGTCGGGGCCCAGGCGGTCAACTGGCATTACATCGCCGGACAGATCGGATACTGGAACGCCTCCGACACCCGGGTCTTCGCCCACCTGTGGAGCATCGGCGTGGAGTGGCAGTTCTATCTGGCCTGGCCGTTGGTGGTGGCCGTGACAGCTCCTGGTCGCCACGGCGAGCGGATCGTGGCCCTGCTCGCCGGTTCGGGTGCTCTGCTCTCCCTCGCCCTGACCGTTGCGTTCGGTGCTGCGGTGGACACCACCCGCGCCTACGAGGGCACCGACACCCGCGCGACCGCACTGCTGCTCGGAGCGCTCGCGGCCACCATGCCCGTACGCCGTCTGGCGCGCCGGCTCCCGCGCGGTGCGGCCGACCCGGTGTGTCTCCTGCTGGCGGGCGGGCTCGCGGTGGCCTGGGCCGTGACCGAGGGCGAGAGAGCGCCGCTGCTTTTCGAGGGCGGTCTCTTCCTGCACTCCCTGGCTGCGGCAGCACTGGTCGTCCTGTTGGCCGAGGTGCCGGACACCCGCGCGGCCCGGATCACCGGAACCCGCCTGCCACGGCGTCTGGGTGACGTCTCCTACAGCCTGTATCTGTGGCACTGGCCGGTGTATCTGCTGCTGTTGCCTCGGCTCACCGGGCTCGGTGACCGGGGCGGCGCCGCCGTCGCCATCGGGGTGTCGCTGGTGGCCGCTGCGGTGACGAAGCGGCTGGTCGAGGACCCCGTACGATTCCGTTCGGGTTGGGCGCGCGGCCGACGCGGCCCGGTCGCGGTGGCGGCACTGGCCCTTACCGGGGTCACGCTGTGCGTAACGGTCCCCGCGCCTGTGCCGGGTGCGGGGACCGTCGACATCAGCCAGTTGCGGTGAGCCACGCACCGGACGGCCGCGTGGCCGTCCGGTGCCTGATACTTCACGAAACCTGCATCCTCCGCCGAAGGGACCCTGTTCATGCCTCGCGTCCTGCTGATCGAGGACGATCCGGCCGTGCGCCGCGGTGTCGTCCTGGGCCTGTCCCGCAACGGACACGAGACCGAAGCGGTCGGTACCGGTGAGGACGGTCTGGAGGCACTGGCCGCCGGCAAACCCGACCTCGTACTCCTCGATCTGATGTTGCCGGGCATGAGCGGCCTGGAGGTGTGCCGCCGCATCCGTGAGACCAGTCGCCTGCCGATCGTGATTCTGTCCGCGCGCGGTGACGACATCGACGTCGTGATCGGTCTGGAGACGGGCGCCGACGACTACGTCGTCAAGCCCGCGAGCGCCGCGCTCATCGAGGCCCGTATGCGTGCGGTGCTGCGCCGCGTCGCACCCGCCCAGGCCGACACCGGCACGGATACCGGGCCCATCACTGTGGGCGATCTGGAGATCGACCGCAGCGCGCTCATCGTCCGCAGGCGTGGCGATGAACTGCAACTCGCCCCTTCCGAGTTGAAGCTGCTGCTGTTTCTCAGTGCCGCACCGGAACGGACCTTCGCCCGCCAGCAGTTGCTCGAGGACGTCTGGGAGCACAGCTACTACGGGGACGCCCGTCTGGTGGACGCCTGCGTGATGCGGCTGCGCGCCAAGATCGAGGAGGACCCGCGCCGCCCGGTGTACGTCCAGACCGTACGCGGCTTCGGTTACCGCTTCGGCCCGCTGCCGGCATGAGCCACGTGTTCCCCCGCGGCCTGCGCCCGCGCCTGGTCGTCGTCTTCCTCCTCGTCGCCGCGCTCAGCGCGCTCATCACCGCCGCGCTCACCTTCCGCCAAGCTCGAGGCGCGATCCTGGCCCGTACCCAGCACAGCGCCGTCGACGATCTGCGTCTACAGGTCGACTCGCTCGTCCCCGACTTGCCGCCCGATCCCATGGCCACGGATCTGCGCGTCTTCGCGCGCCAACTGGACCGTGCCTCGGGCTCGCGCGACTGGCGCACAGCCGTCTCCCACGACGGCGGCCCCCTCATCGGCACCGCGCGCATCGGCAGCAGCGCCCTGCGCAGCGCGGCAAAGAGTGGCGACACCACCTTCTACGAGCGCGTGGAGCACACCGGTGGACCCCAACTGCTCATCGGCATGCCGGTCAACTACACGGGCCGCGGTGAAGACGCGGGGAAGCCATCAGGGCTCGTCGTCTACGCGGTTCTCTCGCTGGACGGTGAACGGGCCGACATCTCCGCGCTGATCACCGCGGCCTGGGCAGGCGCCGTCCCCGCACTTGTCCTCGGCGTCGTTCCCGCCCTGTTCGCGGCCCGCCGAGTCCTGCGTCCGGTGCGGCAGTTGCGTACGGCGGCCGAGAAGATCACGTCGGGTGCCCTGGACACACGCCTGGCCGTCGTCGGCAGGGACGAACTGGCTGCGCTGAGCGGCACGTTCAACACCATGGCAGCCGCGTTGGAGCGGGACGCCGCCGAACTGCGACGTATGGAGGCGAACGCCCGCCGGTTCGCCGCCGATGTCTCACACGAGTTGCGCACCCCGCTCGCCGCGATGGTCGCCGTCACCGATGCCCTCGACGAGGACGCCCGCTCCGGCACGCTGCCTCCGGACACCGCCGACGCGGTCCTTCTCATCAGCGACGAGACCCGCAAGCTGGCGGGCATGGTGGAGGACCTGATGGAGATCTCCCGCTTCGATGCGGGCGCGGTGGTCCTGCACCTGGACGACGTGAGCCTGCGCACCGTCATCCGCAAGACGCTCCAGTTGCGCGGCTGGCGGGAACCGGACGAGGTGATCACCGAGCTGCCCGAGGACGATGCGCGCATCCGAGTCGACGCACGCCGCATCGACGTCGTCCTCGCCAACCTGATCGGCAACGCGCTGCGGCACGGCACCCCGCCCGTCACCGTCCGGGCAACTGCCACGAAGGGGGCCGTCGTGATCAGGGTCGCCGACTGCGGCCCCGGCATCCCGGACGACGTCCTGCCACATGTCTTCGACCGCTTCTACAAGGCGGACGCCTCGCGGGCCCGCTCCGCAGGCAGCGGCCTCGGACTCGCCATCGCGATGGAGAACGTACGTCTGCACCACGGCACCCTCACTGCCACCAACCTTCCCGGCGAGGGAGCGGTGTTCACCGTGACCCTCTCGTACCGGCCCTCAAAGGAAGATCCGTCATGAAGCGTCGAATCATCCTGATCGCGGCTCTGTCGGCGGTTCTGCCGACGGGCTGTGGGGTCGGTTCCACCGGCCCGGTCCCGGCCGGCGCCCCGGCCTCCGGACTGCAGGCGGACTCCGGAGCTCACTACGCCCACCTGTACTTCGTCGGCCCGTACGGTGTCCAGGCCGTGTCCCGCGAACGGGACGCCCCCGTGACCCCGCAGCAGGCACTCGACCTCCTCCGCAAAGGCCCCGACAAGGCCGAACGGGCCCGTGGGCTGATCACCGAGGTGCCTCCGCTCCAAGGACGGCTGACGGCGCGCGCCACCGACGGCGCCGTGGACGTGTACCTCCCGGTGCCTGTGGCGAACATGACCGGCGGCGGCCTCGGCCTCAGCCAGATCATCTGCACGGCGGCCAACGCCGAAGTACCCGGCGCCGAGCAGCCCTCCGCCGTGGACGTACGGGTGCATGAGACGGGCTACGCGACGGAATGGACCGTGCGGTGCAACACGGCGGGCACAGTCGTTCCCCTGCCGGGCCGTTGATACGGGAGCAGGTGCGCACTTCCCAGGTGAAGCTATCCGCAGCCCCGCCCCCGTGGCGGAGACCGCGAGCCGTCCACGACCCCGGCAGGATGCTCGTGGACCTGGCACCGGCGGTCGCACTCGGCGGCGACTGCCTGGCCGACGTCGCCATACTGCGGGCCGAGCCAGGTGTGTTCGGCCCGGTCGCCTCGGATCCGGCGGTCTCCCGTTCGATCGGCACCCTCGCCGCCTCCGGCGAGAAGGCGCTGCCCGCGATCCGCGCCGTACGTTCTGACGTCCGCAAAAGAGTATGGGAGTTGGCCGGCGGGCGGGCCCCGGATGCCGCCGGGCAGGCGACCGCGGACCTGGACGGGGTCCTGGTCGGGGTCCTGGTCGTCGCGCACTCGGACAAGGTGGAAACGGTCTGCTTCGCGCAGATGGCGCGAGGGTCCAGTCGGCCCGTCGACGGGTGCGTTGATCGGCGGATACGCCTTGGGTTGCAACGACCGCTGGAGCCCAGACGGCCGGGGCGACCACAGCCCCCGCCGGTGTGATCACTCACAGCCCCAGCCGGTGTGATCACTTCCCGGCCGGGTCCGCTTCAGGCGCCGGGGGTCCGGCGCTATCGCGCAGGGCGTGGGCGGTCCGCTCGCAGGCGCGGGCGATGCACTCGAGGAAAGGGGGACCCGGGGGTTGGTCTGTGCTTCCCGCTACAGCGCAGCCAGTGCCTCGATCCGCTCCTCCGCGCCCTCGGGCAGCGTGCAGGGCCGACCGCCCAACCGCCGCGCAGGACGCGGCACCGCCGGGCTCACGGCCGGGACGTGGCGGATCACGGTCCGCTCCACCACCTCGCGCACCGGCTCCGCACTACGACCGCCCTCAGCAACCAACCGCTCCGCACGCGTCTGCGCCCGGCGCAGCTTCGATGCCCGACGCCGGTGCAAGGACCGGCCGACGAAGTGCTCGCGGCCCTGTGCCGCCAGGTCGTGCCGGAGCACCGGGATCGAGCTGCTACCGCAAGAGCGCAAGGTCACGTACGTCAGAAGGCCGGCCTCCTCAGTTCAGGCAGAGACAGAAAGGGTGACCTGCCGGGTCCAGGAAGACTCGGTAGGACGTACCGGGCTGCTCCTGGTGTTTGGTCGCACCAAGATCAGTTACTGCCGCCTCGGCGGCATCAAGGTCATCGACGATCACATCGAGGTGCATCTGCTGGGGCCGGTCCTGACCGGGCCACGTCGGCGGGGTGTAACCAGCCACCTTATGAAAGGAAATACACCGGCCGTCTCCAGCACAGGCCGCAGCCCGGTCGGTAGAGACGTCGATCTTCCAGTCCAGCATCGCGCCGTAGAACCTGGCGAGTGTGCCAGGGTCCGGACAGTCGATGACGACGAGGGGTAAGCGAGCGATAGCCATGCCGGCCACGTTACTGATCTCGGCTCGTCAGGGTGATGTCTGCTGAACTTGCCGATGCGGGTGCGGTGTTGTCGGTAGTCCATGGCGTGTGAGATACGCGGATGGGGGCGGGGTGACGCCTGCAGCACGGCGGCGTCGGGAAGCGGTGCGGATACAGGGGGCGGAGCTGTTCGCGCAGCAGGTCAAACCGCCCGAGGTGGCCCGGCAGCTGCGCGTGAGTCTGAAGTCGGCTCACTCGTGGCAGCAGTTGTGGCGCCAAGGCGGTACCGACGAGCTGCTTTCGCGAGGACCGAGCGGGGGCCGGTGTCGCCTGTCTCCTGTCTCCTGTCTCCTGTCGCCACGCTGTGGGGAAAAGCTCGCCAGGCATCTTGAGCAGGGTCCGGCCGCGCACGGCTGGACGGAGGACCAGGTGTGGACCGCGGCGAGGGTGGCCACGCTGATCGGCAGGAAGTTTCACGTCTCTCACAGCGTCTCGGGTCTTACAGCGTCTCGGGCGCGACGAGGCCGAGCACCGGCTCGGCTTCAGCCCTCCCGCAGCCGCTCAGGGTACGGGCCGTACGCGCCGATCGGCAGGTACGGTCCGATGAACTCCTGCTCCTCGTCCGTCAGTTGCACGCGTGTCACGCAAGGACATCTACCGGTCCGGGCCAGCCGGGAGGGCGACCCGCGCAGATTGATCACGATGTGATCTGCGCCCTGGAGCCACTCCGAAACACTGCAACGACTTCATGGGTTCCTCGGCACCTGAAATGGCTGATCCGGTACGGCCGGTGTCAGGACCAGGCGATCTCGCCATGGCGGGAGACGAAGCGTCCGGTGCCGGCACCGGGTTCCTCGGTGGCGAGGGCGATGATCGCGTCCGTGCCCTCGGTGACGGTCTGGAAGCCGCTGTGAGCGTTGAAGTCGGTCGCGGTGTAGCCGGGGTCGGCCGCGTTGACGCGGATGTCCTTGAGCCCCTTGGCGTACTGCGTGGTCAGCATCGTCAGCGCCGCCTTCGAGGACGTGTACAGCGGCGCCAAGGCGTGCGACTCGGGCCGGTCGGGGTCGTGGGTGAGAGCGAGGGAGCCCATGCCGCTGCTGACGTTGACGATGACGGGGTCAGCCGAGCGGCGCAGCAGCGGCAGGAACGCGGTGATGGTGCGGACGACACCGATGACGTTGACGTCGAGGACGGCCAAGGCGTCGGCGCCGGTGAGGTCGCTGGGATCGCCGAGCGGACCGGGCACCCCGGCGTTGTTGATCAGGACGTCGATCCTGCCTTCGTGTTCGGCGACGTTCGCAGCCGCGGCGGCCACGGACGCGTCGTCGGTCACGTCGATGGGGACGTAGCGGGCGCCGAGCGCGGCGGCGGCCTCCTCGCCCTGCTCGCGGTTGCGGGCTCCGACGAGCACGGTGTGGCCCTGCTCGATCAGGCGGCGGGCGGTCTCGCGGCCGAGACCCTTGTTTGCTCCGGTGATGAAAGTGATCGTCATGCGTTCGATACTGCCCCCGCCGACGGAGGCGGGCCAGGGACGCTTGGACGGTAGGAAGACCAGTACCACCCTCGCGCCCGCACACACGATCCGGGGATGCCGGAGGAGGGAGATCGTGTCGGCGACCCCCGGAATCGCGGCTCGTCGCGGACGGTCGCTGTGTACGCCTCGTTCATCTCGGCCAGGTGTGCGGGATCGGTGAGGTGGACGCGCAGCATCACGACGTCCTCCGGCCCCGCGCCGCCCGCCTTGAGCACGGCTGTGACGTTGCGCAGGGTCTGTGCGATCTGCTCGGCGAGCGGGAGCCGCCCGGAGACCTGCAGGACGGGGTCCTTGCGGATGCCCCGGGACGGCGGAGCCGGCAGGGCGGGTGCGTTCTCGGTGGTGACAACGGTTCTGGTCGCAGTGTGTCCTTGAGGGAGGTCCGAAGGGGTGGTAGTCAGGTCCAGGCCTGTCGTTCCTGGCTGCGCGGGTCGTTGACCTGGTTCCACTCGGCGTCGACGCGCATCGTGGCCCGGTGCTCGGTGTCGTACGGGTCCCAGCCGGGGTTGCCGGTCGTGGCGAAGCGGATCCAGGTCTCGTGCATGCGGGAGGCGAGTTCCGCGGGGGGCTTGTCGGGGCCTAGCAGGGCGTCCGCACCCCGCAACCGGGGCAGTTGCGCGAGATCAAAGACGAACGGGAGCTCCACCGTGTGGGTGGCGCCGAGCTGTCCGTTCAGGGCCTGGGAGCGCCAGGCGAACTCGTAGGCGTAGGTGGCGGATTCGGGGTGGGCGGCGTGTGCGCCGACCAGGGCCCGGCTGCCCGCGCCGAACAGCGCGTCGCCCATGATGGCGGACCGCAGCTCGCCGTAGGACGCCTCGGGGCGCGCCTTGCGGTACGTCTCGACGAGCCGCGCCGGGTCCGGGTGCGAGCGCGCGGCCGTGTCGTCGACGTCCTCGGCGGTCGAGGTGTCGTACTTGTCCACGGGCACCAGGTAGAGGTTTCCCTCCTCGGTGTTGGTCCCGACGAGCAGGTCGACGTCGGCGCCGAGTCCGGCGCCAACGGCCTCGGCGGGCTGGGTGTCGAGGACCAGGCTGAAGGGACTGAGACCGATCAGCGGGTCGTGGTGGGTGGCGGTCTGCAGGTCGAGCCCGGCGAGACGGGAGGCGGCCTCGACCAGACGCTCGTCGGAGACGTCCGCGAACGCGTCCGCGTGCGGCTCGACGCCCAGGTTCGCGGCCGCCGCCTCGGTGACGCGGGCGGCCTGCTCGGTGGTGAACGCACCCAGGCCGCTGCCGCTCTGCACGATCGTCCGGCGGAAGAGACCCGCGGCGTCGGAGGTGGCGAGGACGCCGCCGACGATGGTCGCCCCGGCCGACTGGCCGAAGAGGGTGACGTTGGCGGGGTCGCCCCCGAAGGCGGCGACGTTCTCCCGCACCCAGCGCAGCGCGGCGACGACGTCGAGCAGGCCGCGGTTGGCGGGTGCCCCGGGGATGTCGAGGAACCCGGTGATGCCCAGCCGGTAGTTGAGGGTGACCAGGACGACACCGTCGCGGGCGAAGGCGGAGCCGTCGTACAGCGCGGAGCGCGTCGAGCCGGCGACGAATCCGCCGCCGTGGACGAACACCATGACGGGCAGGTCGCCGCTCGCGCCTGCGGGCGTCCACACGTTGACGGTGAGGTAGTCGGCCCCGCGGCTCCAACCGGCGCCGAAGTAGGGGGACATGTCCACGCTGCCGAGCTTGCGCTCGGACTGCGGCGCGTTGGGTCCGGGCGCGCTGGCGTCCCGTACACCGTCCCAGGGCTGGTGCGGCTGCGGCGGGGCGAATCGGCCGGCGGCGCGGGGCGGGGCGGCGTAGGGGATGTTCAGGTAAGCGGCGGTGCCGTCGTCCTGGCGCAGGCCGCGGACGGCTCCCTGCGCGGTGGTCACGACGGGGTCGGGATGGTGGTTCACGGTGATGCCTTTCCGCGGGACTCAGGCCTGCTCGGTGTACGGGTCGAAGGGCGCCCAGCCCTTGATGGCGAACTTGCTTCCGGCACGCTCGATCTCGGCGGCGCCGTGGCCGCCCAGGTGCGCGGGGATGACGAGGGCGTCGTTGTCGGCCGCCCAGCCCAGCACCTTGCGGCGGGTGGCGCGGGCGCCGGCGGGGTCCTCGCAGAAGCAGCTGTTGGCGTCCGGTTCAAGGATCTGCACCGGGTTGTGCAGCATGTCGCCGACGAACACCGCGCGGTCCGTTCCGGAGGCGAGGGTCAGCACGGAGGAGCCGGGGGTGTGTCCGGGAGCCGCGTCCAGGCGCAGGTCGCCGTCGATCCGGTGGCTGTTCTCCCACAGCAGTGTCTGGCCGGCCTGGTGCACCGGGGCCACACTGTCCTCGAACACGTTCTGGTTGCCGCGGCCGAGCAGCGGCTTGTGGCCGTTGGCCGGGTTCCAGAAGTCGAAGTCGTCCTTCGGCATCAGATAGGTGGCGTTGGGGAAGGTCGGCACCCACTGCCGCCCGTCCAGGTAGGTGTTCCAGCCGACATGGTCGACGTGGAGATGTGTGTTGATCACGATGTCCACGTCCTCGGGCTTGACGCCGGCCCGGGCGAGGTTGTCCAGGAAGCCGGTCTTGAGATGGCTCCAGACCGGTGCGTACGGGCGCTCCTTGTGATTGCCCACGCCCGTGTCGACGAGGATGGTCTTGCCCTCGCTGCGCAGCAGCCAGGTCTGGATCGCGGAATTCACGATATTGGTCTCGGAATCCAGGAAATGCGGTGCCAGCCAGGGCGTGCCGTCTTCCCAGACCTTCTTCGGGCTTTCCGGGATAAAGGTTTCGGGCGTCATTTCGACGGAGCCATAGTATTCCCAGACGCGGGTAATGGTGACATTGCCGAGCTTGATCTGTTCCATGTGAATTCCTCGAAATTCGGAGCTTTCCAGGAACGGTAAGAGCAGCCCCGATACGGCGGTATCCGTCACGTGACTGCACCTACGCGCACCCGCCGCACGCCGCGTCCCGCCGCTTGTAGCCTGACCTCATGGAAGCGCACGAGAGAGAGCCGATCGTCGGCCGGGACGCGGAACTGGCACGCCTTTTCCGTGCCGTGGATTCGGCGACGGCCGACCCGGTTCTGCTGCTTCTCGGCGACGTGGGCATGGGAAAGAGCGCGCTGCTCGACCGCGTGGTGCGGCGGGGCGAAGCGGGCGGCACCCGTGTCCTGCGTGCCGAGGGCAGCGAGTCGGAGTCGAGCCTGGCGTTCTCCGCCCTGCACCAGTTGCTGCGGCCGGTGTCGGCCGACGTGGACGATCTGCCGGAGCGGCAGCGTGCGGCGCTGCACGGCGCCTTCGGCGCGGGGCCGGTCCCGGCGGACGGCGACCTCATGCTGATGATCGGTGTCGCCGTCCTGAGCGTGCTCTCGGCCCTGGGGGAACGCGGGCCCGTGCTCGTGGTGCTCGACGACGCGCAGTGGATCGACCGCGCGTCCGTGGACGTCCTCTCCTTCGCCGCCAGACGCCTGGCAGGCGAACCGGTCACGATGCTGGTCGCAGCCCGCGTCGGCGATCACCTGCCGGGCTTCGACCGACACGTGCCGACGCTCGCCCTGGGACCGCTCGACGACGCCGGGGCCGGGCGGCTGCTGGACCTGCAGCCCCACAGCCCCACCGGCCGGACCAGGACGCAGATCCTCGACCAGGCCGAGGGCAACCCCCTCGCGCTGACCGAACTGGCGAGGGCGGCCGCCGCACCCGGGCCGGCCGCGAGGTCGCCGTCCGCGGGTCCGCTCCCGCTCACCGCCCACCTGGAGCGGATCTTCGCCGCCCGCCTGGACGACCTGCCGGCCTCCACCACGCGGGCCCTGCTGCTCCTGGCAGCCATGGACACCGTCGACTCCGCGATCGCCGTCCCCACCGCAGTGCCGAACGCCGAGAACGAGGCATGGCCGCCTGCCGAGCGGGCCGGGCTGATCCGGCGCACCGGCCGCGACCTGCGGTTCGGCCATCCTCTCGTCCGCTCCGCCGTGTACCACGCCGCGTCCCTCGACGCCCGGCGCGAGGCCCACCTGATGCTCGCCGAGCTGCTGCGGGACGAGCCCGACCGGCGTGCCTGGCACCTCGCCGCCGCGGCCACGCGCCCGGACGGGGACGTGTCGGCGGAGCTGGAGCGGACCGCCGACCGGGCCCGTCGCCGTGGCGGCCACGCGGCCGCGGCCCAGGCCCTGCAACGCGCCGCCGACCTCGCGCCGCGACCCGAGGACACCGCCCGGCTGCTCGTCGAAGCCGCCGCGGAGGCCGCGCTCACCGGTGATCTCGCCTGGGTCGAGGAACTGGCGACCGCGGTACGAGCGCGCACCGACGACGCGTCCCTCCTCGCCGAAGTCGCAGCCCAGGTCGGACGGCTGGCGGTACTGACCGTGCGCCACAGCGTGGTCTTCCCCCAGCTGGCGGACGTGGCCGAGGAGTTGGCGCCGGCCCGGCCGTCCACCGCGCTGGACGTCCTGGCCGGCGCCGCCGTGGTCCGCTACTACTGCGGACAGGACGCCCAGCAGTACCGCATCGAGGCCGCCCTGCGCGGCCTGCACGAGGACGCCTCACACACATGGCTGCGCACCTGGGTGCGGGCCGTGTCCGACCCCTTCGGCGACCGGGCCGAACTCCTCGCCCTGCTCCCACAGGTCGCCGCCGAGGCGCGACGCCGCCCCGACCGGCTCACCGCCTACGCGGTCATGGCCTGGCTGCTGGACGAGACCCCGCAGGCCGTCCGCGCCTTCGACGAGGCCTTCGACCGCTGGGGGTTGCGCGGAGCGCTGCCGGAGGGCCTGGGCGGCGCGGCCGCCTGGAGCTATGTGGAACGAGGCAGGTGGGGACGGGCCCGGGAGGCCTGCGCCCGCAGCAGCGCGGTCGGTTCGACGGCCGGCCTGGACCACGCGGTGGCGTGCGCGGCCGCGGTGGACGCCACCGTGCTGGCCTACCAGGGGGACCCGACGGCAGCCCGTGCCCGGGCCTACGAGGCACTTGCCCTGATCGATCCGCTGGAGAGCCGCTCGGTGTACGTCTTCGCCCGTCGCGCACTCGGCGCCGCGGCCCTCGCGGAGGGCGCCTACGAGACGGCGTACGGCCAACTCCGCACGGTCTTCACGGCAGATGGCGGCCCCGTGCACTACCACGCCGCCTACCCGGCCCTCGCGGATCTGGCCGCCGCCGCGGTGCGCGCCGACCAGCACGCGGAGGCCGACGCGATCGTCGAACGTGCCGCACGCACCCTCGCCGACAACGCCTCACCCCGCCTGCGCGCACTGATCAACCGTGCCCGTGGCCTGCTGGCCGACCCCGAGGACGCCGAGCCGCACTTCCGGGCGGCCCTGGGCGACCCTGTGCTGGAACACTGGCCCTTCGAACGCGCCCAGACCCTGCTGGACCTCGCCGAGTGGCTACGGCGCCGTCGGCGCATCGCGGAGGCGCGAGTGCCGCTGACCGAGGCCCTGGAGACCTTCCGGCGCCTGGGCGCGCGCCCGTGGATCGAGCGGGCCCGGGCCGAATCGCGCGCCGCCGGCCTCGACGTCACCGACGCCGCCCCCGACGCGCTCGCCGAACTCTCCCCGCAACAGCAGCAGATCATCGGGCTCGCCGCCCGCGGACTGACCAACCGAGAGATCGGCGAGAAGCTCTTCCTCTCGCCGCGCACGGTCGGCTCGCACCTCTACCGCAGCTTCCCCAAGCTCGGCGTCACCGCCCGCGCCCAACTGCGCGACCTCATCGAGGGCCCCCTGGCGACAGCCGACCACCGGGACTGACGGCACGCCCGGCCACGGATGCAGTCACCTGACGCATACCGACCGGCAGATCACCGAGCCGGACTGGCCACGAGGCGAACGAGGCAGCAACCCCTCGCCTTCACACGGCCCCGCCTTCCTCCCGCACGGACGGGCACGGCCCACCGCGTCGAGGGAACGGACATCCATGGTGGCTGACACGACAGCGTTGCTCATGTGCGCCGGAAGACGAACGGCTGAGGGCGGCGGCACAGGTCGATGACCAGGCGTCGCACCAGCGGTTCGTGATTCATGGGGCCCATTTCTACCGCAGCCACGGCTCTTCACCAAGAGCTGTCCCACTTCCTGGGACCGACTGCCCCCACGGGCGAGGCGGACCGCCGCCGCTCCCGCGTACGACGGATGTTCTTGACACCCTCTGGAGCCCACGGCATAAGTTGACGCGACCGGTGGCGACGACTGGCAGCGACCGGTCCCGAACAGGTGGAGGCCGTGATGCGCGTACGTCGTACGGCCCTGCGCGGTGCCCCCACGGGGACGCGGCTGATCACCCGCCGGCATGTGGACTACTGCCGCACCGCCTCCGCCGTCTGTCCTTCCGCACGCCTCTGACCCCTGTCGGCCCGTCGGCCGGCGGTCTCCTCGTGCCCGGAAGGAACACCATGTCCGGCCCCGCCCTGCGGCTCGCCGTCGAACTGGACGGCGAAGGCGCTCACCCCGCGGCCTGGCGCCGTGCCGCCCACTCCCCCGACCACCTGCTGACTTCGCGCCGGGTGTCCCGCGTCGCCGCCGCCGCGGAGAACGCCGGATTCACCCTGATCACCCTGGAGGACAGCGCGCTGCCGCCCGGTGGTTCACCCGACAACCCGTCCGGGGTGGCGGGCCGTATCGGCGCGGTGGAGCGTGCGGCGTTCATCGCGGCGTCGACGAGCGTCATCGGCGTCGCGCCGGTCGTCCCGGTGACATATGCCGAACCCTTCCACGTGTCCAGCCAGTTGGCGTCCCTGGACCACGTGTCGACCGGGCGGGCAGGCTGGGTGGTGAGCGAGGAGACACGTCCCGCGGCGGCCCGCGCCTGGGACCGTCCGCTCGTCGACGGCGCCGCCGCCCGGGCCCGTGAGTCCCGCGACGGCGTCGAGGTGGTCCGTGCCCTGTGGGACTCCTGGGAGGACGACGCGGTCATCCGCTCGGTGGCCACCAGCCGCTACCTGGACCGGGACCGGCTGCACTACGTCGACTTCACGGGTGACACCTTCACGGTGAAGGGACCGGCGATCGTGCCGCGTCCGCCGCAGGGGCAGCTCGTCGTCCTCGGCAGCCCGGACCTCGTACCGGCCGGCCTGCTCGACGTGGGTCTCGTCGCCGGCCGCGGTCTCGCGGAAGTCGCGACGGCTGCGGCCGCCGCGGGGACGGCGCGGACGTTCGCCGAGATCGAGGTCGCCCTGGACACCTCGGACGCCAGCGCCGGGGAGCGCGTCGCGGATCTCGAACGGCATGCGCCCTGGGCCGACCGCGGACGCCTGCGGCATGTCGGCTCCGCCACCGGACTCGCTGCGCTGCTGGGGCGGTTGAGGGGTGTCGTGGACGGTGTACGGCTGCATCCGCTGGTCGTCGACGAGGACCTGGAGGTTCTGTCCCGGCTGGTCCTGCCGTATCTCTTCGAGCAGCGCCACGCCGTTCGCCCGCTGCCCGGCACGACTCTGCGGGGTCGGCTGGGTCTGGAACGGCCGGCCAATCGGTACGCGGCCGATGCCGGGACCGGGGTTGGGACCGATGTCAGGACCGGGGTCGGGACAGGGACCGGGCTCTCGGTCTCGGCCCAAGTCCAAATCCAAGCCCAGGGCCAGGGCCGAGCCCAGGGCCAAGTCCCGGCATCAGCATCAGCTTCCGGTTCTCGTTCCGGTTCCGGTTCCGGTTCCGGTTCTGCGTCGGACTCGGAGGAGACCCGATGACCCGTACCGATCCTTTCGACGTCCCCCGACCCGACGCACAGCTCCACTTCGGAGTCTTCTTCCAGGGAGTCAACCACTGGACGATCTGGTCGGACCCGGCCAGTGCCAGCCAGATCGACCCCGCCGGCTACCGGCGTGTCGCCCAGACCGCCGAACGCGGCCTGTTCGACGCCTTCTTCCTGGGTGAGGGGCTGAGGCTGCGCGAGGTCGACGGCCGCATCCACGACCTGGACATCGCCGGACGCCCGGACGCCCTCACCCAGCTGGCCGCGCTGGCCGCCGTCACCGACAGGATCGGCCTGGTCAGCACGTCCAACACCACCTTCAACGAGCCCTCTGATCTCGCCCGCCGCCTCTCCGGTCTCGACCTGCTCTCCGGGGGCCGCGCCGGCTGGAACGTGGTGACCACCGACAACGCCTGGACCGGTGCCAACTTCCGCCGTGGCGGGTACCTCGACCACGCCGACCGCTACCGGCGTGCCGAGGAGTTCCTCACCGTGGCCCGCGCCATCTGGGACGGCTGGAAGGACGGCGCGGTCTCCGGCTCCCCCGGCGCTCCGGCCTGGGCGGCACCCGGCGGCGTACGCCATGTCCGGCACCAGGGGGCGCAGTTCGACGTGGACCTCGCTCCCACGCTGCCGAGGAGCGCCCAGGGCCACCCGGTGATCTTCCAGGCCGGGGACTCCGGCGAGGGACGTGACTTCGCCGCACGCAACGCCGACGTCGTCTTCTCCGCGCACGGCAACGACTTCGACGACGCACTCGCCTTCGCCGACGACCTCCGGCGCCGTCTGCGCGCCGTCGGCCGACCCGACGACGATCTGCGCATCCTGCCGGGTACGGAGATCATCATCGGCGCCACCGAGGAGGAGGCGCTGGAGAAGAAGCGGTGGATCCGTCTCCAACAGGTCACTCCGGCCACCGCGTTGGGTATCGCCGGACTCCTGTGGGGCCTGGACCTGTCCGACCGTGACGCCGACGGGCCGCTGCCCGCGGAGGAGCCGGTCGTCGCGGAGAACGACGGCTCCTTCGGCTCCAGACGGGTCAACGATCCGCGCGAGGTGGTCGCCGAGTGGCGTGGAAAGGCGGAGGCACATGGCTGGTCACTGCGGGAGACCGTCATCGCGCTCGGTCCGCAGCGCGGTCACGTCGGTACGCCGGCCGGTCTCGCCGACAAGTTCGCCCACTACGTCCGGCACGGTGCCGTCGACGGTTTCAACGTCACGCCGTACCTGATCCCCGACGGCCTGGACGACATCGTCGACCTGCTCGTCCCCGCCCTCCAGGAACGGGGCGTCTACCGCACCGAGTACACGGGAGCGACCCTGCGCGAGCACCTGGGTCTGAGAGAGCCCTTGACCCACCGCACCACGGCCGACCGACGACGGGCCGGCTGAACCGCGGCGGCTCCTGATCACCGCGATGGATCCGCAGGCACTGCGTGTCCCGGGCTCACATGTCCACTGTCAGTGGCCCATGAGAAGGTCACGGAAGCTGAGCATGGCAATGGGCATTGTGGGAGGAAACGCGTGAAGGCGCTGCGTGAGATCGTCGGTCGCGACGAGTTCGACGCCTTGGTCATCAGGACCGACTACGACAACGAGACCGCATGGCAGGCGGTGACGGCGGACCTGGCCCGACCATGGGGGGACGAAGGCGAGTTCGAGTCGTCCGTCCACCTCGTCGACGATCCCGCCTGGGCCGGCTCGATGCCCGACGAGATCCTCGACGAGGTGCGAAGGGACGAGAACCTGTCCGTGGTGTTCCTCGCCGACCGGGTGACGATGCGATCAGCCCACCGCGCTCTGCTGGCTCTGGACATCTTCGAGGAGGAAGACCTCGACCCGGAGCACTACCAGGAACTCGTCGACCAGCCGTCGCCCCGCGAGTTCCGTACCCTCCCCATAGGTGTCCACGACATACACGCGAACCTGGCGATCGCCAACATGGACTTCGCGGAGTTCGCGGAAGTCGCCGCCGCCGACCCCGAGCGCATCTACCGGTCCTTCTGAGCCGGCGGTCCTTCTGAACCGGCTGCGGGGCCGGCGTCATACGAGAACGCACCCGTCGCGTGAGGACACGACAGGTGCGTTCGGGGGCGGTAGGTGCCGGGGTTCACGCGTTCACATGGCGGCGGACCGGTGTCCTGCGCGGTGCGGCGTGGTGCGCCGGTGTGTTCGCGCCCGCGTTCTGCAGACGTCGCAGCCACAGGGACGTCACGGTCAGGAGACCGGCGAAGACCAGCAGGAAGAGCGCGGACACCCACATCTGCCGGCTCCCGGGATGCTCGTACCCGATCCAGGCGGCCGATGCCGCCCACAGCAGCACGGCCGCCGTGTAGAAGGTGCGCATGCGGTGCAGCTGCCGTACGGCCCGCAGGGACGTGGTGTGGTCTTTTTTCGGTGCCATGCCGACCCGTGTACCCCTGATGACCGATGATTCACAGGGCATTCATCAGGCGTCGCGGCCCTCGAAATCCCGTCGCACCGCCGCGCCTTCGTCCTCGACCAGCCCGGACCGGTCCGGAAGGTGCAGCACGGTCCTGCAGTGCTCACACACCGTCGCCCCCTCGGCCGGTCTGCTGCCGCATGCCTTGCAGACGCGCCGCGTCGTCGTCCGGTCCTCGCTGTTCTGCGTCATGCCGTCTCCCACTCGCATCTCGATCGCGCCGTTCGTGACGCTGCGCACCGCGGCATCGCGCTGTGCGCGGTACACCGCGCCGTGCGCCGTGCGCCGTACGCCGTACAGATGCCGGGTTCCCTTGAGGCCGGGCATGATTCCTCGGCTCGGGAAAGGGATCCCGCGGGCGATCCCGGTCAGCTCCCCGCCGGGGCGGGGAAGAGCAGGCAGCTGCTGGTGGCGTGGGCGAGCAGGCGGTCGGTGGAGTCGAGGAGCTCGGCCTGGGCGAGCGCCGTGCGGCGGCCGCTGTTCAGGACGGTGCCGACGGCACGCACCTTGCCCGTGTCCACCGTGATCGGGCGCAGGAACTTCAAGGTCAGGTCGAGCGAGGTGTACGCCATGCCCTGCGGCAGCACCGACTGGACGGCGCAGCCCGCGGCCGAGTCGAGGAGCGTGGCGTAGACACCGCCGTGCACGCTGCCGATGGGGTTGTAGTGCTCCTCGCCCGGAGCCAGGGTGAAGACGGCCCGCCCGTACTCGACCTCCTCCAGGCCGAAGCCCAGGGTGCTCGCGATGGGCGGTCCGGGGAGGCGGCCGGCGATGATGTCACGCAGGAAGTCCAGGCCGGTGGCTCCGCCGACCGCCCCCGCCGAGACGGACGGGTCCTCCCACGTGAATGTGCGCGACCTGTCCATGGCTGCTCCTCCGACCGCCTGACTTTGTTTATCGAAGTTAGACACTCCGGCTTCTGGCTGTCAATGGCGGAGCGGGCCTAGGCTCGTCGCATGGAGTGGCTTGAGGTCAGTACCGAGAACTGCACCGTCCGGCGCACGCTGGATGTGGTCGGCGAGAAGTGGTCCCTGCTGGTGCTCCGGGACGCCATGAACGGAGTACGGCGCTTCGACGACTTCCGGCGGCACATCGGACTCTCCGACGCGGTGCTCGCGGACCGGCTGCGCAAGCTGGTCGGGGCCGGGATCCTGGACACCGTCCCCTACCAGGAGTCGGGCCGACGGACCCGCAACGAGTACCGGCTCACGAGCAAGGGCTGGGACCTGTGGCCCGTGATGCTGGCCCTCAAGGAGTGGGGGGACCACTACACCGCCGACCCGGCGGGACCGCCGCTCGACGTGTACCACTCGGACTGCGGCGAACCCCTCCGCACGGTGGTCACCTGCGCCGACGGTCACGGCCCGCTCCGGCCGAGGGAGGCGGGTACGCGGCCGGGTCCCGCCGCCCGGCCGCTGGCCCAGGTCGACCGCGGCGGGAGCGGTACGGACGATTCCGGCCGGCCCACCGCCGCAACCACAGCCGCGGCTACCGCCACCGCCACCGCCACCGCCACCGGGCGACGGTCCGGCAAGGGATAGGCGACCGGTCGGTGGTGGCTCGACCTGCCCCCGCCCCGCCTCGTCCCGCCTCGGGTTCCGGTGGCCCAACTTCCTTGCGCTACCGGAGGGCAGGGGCGGGAGCGGGTGCGCCGTCGGGGCGCGCCTTCGTCACTGGCCGCGCCAGATGTTGTCGAAGGCCGCATTCTCGATGCTGCGCCGTTGCCGTACGGCTTCCAGTTCCCGCACCGCGTCGTTGACGGCGGCCAGTACGGTCACGACCGCGTCGTCCACGAGGCCCGCCACGTCCTCCTTCGGCTCGTCGTGGAGGCCCACGGCGGCCGCCAGGAACGCGAGGACGGGCTCGCCCGACGTCCAGCGGTCGGCCGCGTGGCGTCGGGCCGGGGTGTCGGTCAGTGCCGTCACGCCGCTGCCGAAGGGGTTCCACCGGTGGCGTGGCGACGCGATCTGCCCCTCCGCCCGCAGAGCGTCGAGGTAGGTGGCGGACAGGTCCCGGCCCCGGCGCCACAGCCAGTCCTCGACGGACTCGTACGGCTCCTGCCGGTTGAGCGCCGACGCCGCCTCGCCCAACAGGCCGTCCCCCAGGTCTCCCTGCCAGTGGTCGGCGGGCACGATGCGGTCGCCGTCCAGGGAGAGGGCTCCGGCCTTGCGGAGATCGATCAGCTCGGCTCCGGCGAGGGCCAGCGACAGATCGCCCTGCCCGGTGGGACGGTCGGACTCGACATCCATGGTGCTGATCAAAAGGTCGCGCGGTGTGGTCATGACGAGCTCCATGTCTGTCAATGCCGGGCCCTCGACCGGGGTCCGGAGCCGAAGTCGCGAACGGTCGGCCGACCGCGGCCCGGGTTCTTCGGGTCTCGGGTTCTTCGGGTACCGAGTCTGCCCGATACCGAAGCCGTTTCCACCGCTACGACCTGGCTCGGCCGGGCAGCCGGGGCTACGCCACGGCGTCGTCGGATCGGCCCGGGCCGTCGGGGTGGGACCGGAGCGGGGTGACAGTGAAGGTCATCCAGGGACTCAGCGGCAGCGTGCCGAGCGCCTTCCCGCGCGGCTCGCCCTCGTCGCGGGCACGCCGGACACCGATGCCGCGCAGCTCGCCGACCGGGCGCCACAACCGTGTCAGGTGGCTGGACGCGGCCAACTCCCGGGAACTGGCCAGTTCCCGGGCGCGGCCAGCTTCCGGGCGCGGCCAGTTCCCGGACGCGGCCAGTTCCCGGACGCGAACCGCTTCGGCGGCGTGCCGACGGTCGACCTCGTCCTGGCCGGCGCCCTCGGGAACGGTGGTGGCGATCTCCACCAGGAACTCGCGCACGGTCCTGCTCCACCCGGTGGGGTGCCCGGCGGGGACCGGAACACCGCGGTGGTCGGGGGTGTCCCCGTCGTCCGCCCGAGCCACGGGGCACGCCACTACCCGCGTGTTCACCGCTGGGAGGCGTGGCCTCTCACCGACGTAGCATGACCGGCATGGAGCTGCGCCAACTGCGGTACTTCGTCGCGGTCGCCGAGGAACTGAACTTCGGCCGGGCGGCCGAGCGTCTGCTGATCGCGGGCCCCTCCCTGTCCCAGCAGATCAAGGCACTCGAACGCGACCTGGGCGTACGGCTCTTCGACCGCGACCGGCGCTCGGTATTGCTCACCCCGGCCGGTTCGGCCCTGCTCCCGCACACCCGCGACCTGCTGGAACGCGCCGCCGACCTCCGGCGCCGCGCCGGCCGGCTGTCCGGATCGGAACCGGTACGGCTCGGCTACGTCAACTGGCTGCCGCCCGACCTGACCGCCCGCACCGCCGCGGTGGCCCAACTGCACATCGACGCGTGGATCGCGCCCTCGCACACCCAGGCCGCCCGGGTCGCCGACGGCAGCCTGGACCTCGCCGTGTGCTGGGTGCGCGACGAGGACCTGCGACAGCGCGGTCTGCACGCCCGTCTCATCGGCGCCGACCGGCTCTACGCCGTGGCGAGGGGTGACGACACCAGCGACGTCGCCGCCCGGGACACGGACGTCCTCCTCGACGGCGACACCACCTCGTGGTCGTCCTGGAACGCCTACGCCGAACTGCTGGCCCGGGACACCGGGGCGCGTGCGGTGCGCATCGCCGACGGAGGCATCACCGGACCCGCGTTCTTCGACCATGTCCGCCGCGGCGGCCGGCCGGTCGTCAACTCCCCCAAGGGGCAGACCACTCCGCTGCCGCCCGACCTGGTCCGACGCCCGGTCGTCACGCCGGAGATCCACTGGACCTGGTCCCTGGTCCGCCGCGAGGACGAGGACCGTCCGGCGGTCCTCGCCCTCGTGGACGCCCTCTGCGACGGCGTGGGCGATCTCGGCATCCACGCCCCGGACGCCTGGCTCCCGGCGGGCGACCCGCACCGCTAGAAGGCTCCGGCCTGCGCTGGGAGGCCACGCCTACCAACAGGGAGGAAGCCGGTCCCGGCCCGGGCCCTTCAATCCTTTGACTCGCTTCCGCCACGGACCTACATTCCAGATATTCGACCGGTCGGCTAGTAGTCGATCGGCCGGGAAACGGAAACCCCGTCCCATCCGGAAGCAGGTCGTTCACCATGAGTTCTCAGCACCAGCACCAGCACCAGAAGGTCGCCGTCGTGACCGGTGCTTCGCAGGGCATCGGCGCCGGTCTCGTCGAGGCCTACCGCAAGCTCGGTCACGCCGTCGTCGCCACCTCGCGCACGATCGCCCCCTCCGACGACGCGGGCGTCCTGACCGTCCGGGGCGACATCGCCGACCCCGCCACCGCCGAGCGCGTCATCGCCGCCGGCATCGAGCAGTTCGGGCGCATCGACACCCTGGTCAACAACGCGGGCCTCTTCGTCGCCAAGCCCTTCACCCAGTACACGGCGGACGACTACGCCGCGGTGACCGGCGTCAACCTGGCCGGCTTCTTCCGCATCACCCAACTGGCCGTCGAGCGCATGCTCGTCCAGGGCGGCGGCCACCTCGTCAACATCACCACCAGCCTGGTCGACAACGCGAACTCCGACGTGCCCTCCGTGCTCGCCTCGCTGACCAAGGGCGGCCTGCAGTCCGCGACCAAGTCCCTCGCCATCGAGTACGCCACACGCGGCATCCGTGCCAACGCCGTCTCACCGGGCACCATCAAGACCCCCATGCACCCCGTGGAGACGCACGCGGCACTCGCCGCCCTGCACCCGGTCGGCCGTCTCGGCGAGGAGAGCGACATCGTCGATGCGGTGATGTACCTGGAGAACGCGCCGTTCGTGACCGGCGAGATCCTGCACGTGGACGGCGGTATGAGCGCGGGCCACTGACCCGCCGGACAACGACAGGAGACCTCCGATGGACAGCACGACAGACGGTGACACGACAGACAGCGACACGGCGGACGGTGAAGCGACGGACGGCGAAGTGATCCTGCGCGGGGTTCTCGACCGGTGGAAGGCGGCGGTCGACGCGCACCGGCCGCAGCTCGCCGCCGCCCAGTTCACCGAGGATGCCATCTTCCAGGGGCTGCGCCCGCACAGTGTCGGAAGGCCGGGCATCGCCGCGTACTACGACTCCCAGCCCATCGGACTGACGGCCGAGTACCGGATCCTCGAGACCCGGCGTCCCGCCGACGACCTCGTGCTCGGCTATCTGAGCGTCGACTTCTCGTTCACCGACCGCCCCACTCTCACCGTCAACCTCGGCGTACTGCTGCGGCGGTCGGCGCAGGACTGGCACATCGGGTACTACCAGGTGTCCCGGCCGGGATGACGCACCGGCCGACGGCCTCCCTCGCCCGGCAGCGGCCCGGCGGCCGCCGTCGCACCGACGACGGACCCGGAGCCGGCCCGGCCGCTCGCCGCCGACAAGACCCGGTCAAGGTCCCCGGTGTGAACGGGACTTCGGTCCCCCGTTCACACCGAGGACTTTGAACACTCGCAGTACAAAGTATGGACATGCCAAGTGAAAGCCCCTTAGGTTGGCGGCGCAACTCAGCCCCGCCACAGCAGACCGGAACGCAGTCCGGCACGGTCCGGTCCCGCCACATGGAGGACCGTTGTCCCAGCATCAGTTCGTGCGTGCCCGAAGACTCCTCACCTCTCTGCTGACCGGAGCCGTCCTGGCCGGCGGCCTTCTCGCCACCCCCGCGGTCTCGGCCGCCGCGGACGCCGCGGCGGCCCTCCCGCCGCAGGAGCCCGGCGTCACGCTGCGCGTGTTCGACGTGCAGACGCCGCTGAGCAAGCTGTGCACCCTCAAACCCGGTCAGACGCCCAACCACGACGCGCTCAAGTCGACGGTGGACTGGTCCACGACCGATGACTTCGGCGGCTTCTCCGACCGCTTCGTCTCGGAGGTGACCGGCTATCTGGTCGTGCCGAGCGACGGCACCTACGGCCTGCGTCTCACCAGTGACGACGGTTCCCGGCTGAGCATCGACGGCGCCACCGTCATCGATCACGACGGACTCCACGGCGCGGAGCCGAAGGACGCCTCCGTCCAGCTCACCGCGGGCTCGCACCCCCTGCGCATCGAACACTTCGAGCGGGACGGCGGGCAGGAACTGCGGCTGGCCTGGCAGCCGCCGGGCGCGAGCGGTTTCACGACCGTGCCGCGCGAGGCGCTGAGCACGGACGCCGGTGTCGTCCGGGTCACGGCCCCCGGGCGCAAGGAGTGCGAGGAGAGCGGCGACACCCCCGGCGACGGCCTCCCGCTGACGGAGGTACGCCCCGACCTGACGCTCACCGACCTGCGCCCCGACGGTTTCGAACCGCAGGTCACCGGCATGGACTGGCTGCCCGACGGACGGCTGGCCATCAGCACCTGGGGCGGTTCCGACAACGTTGCCGGTGAGGTGTACCTGCTGGACAACGTCACCGGCGAGACCAGCCGGGACGAGGTCACCGTCAAGAAGGTGGCGAGCGGACTGCGCGAGCCCATGGGCATCAAGTACGTCGACGGTTCGCTGTACGTCTCGCAGAAGCACCAGCTGACCCGGCTCGTCGACAAGAACCACGACGACGTCACCGACGAGTACCGCCAGGTCGCGACCTGGCCGTACGGCGGCAACTTCCACGAGTTCGCCTTCGGCCTCCTCTACCGTGACGGCTACTTCTACGTGAACCTGTCCGTCGCCATCGACCTCGGCGGCGCGACCACGGTTCCGCAGCCGGCTCCGGGCCGCGGGACCACGTACAAGGTCAGCAAGAAGACCGGCAGGATCAGCCCGATCGCAGGAGGCCTGCGCACGCCGAACGGTATCGGCTGGGGTCCTGAGGGCGAGCTCTTCGCCACGGACAACCAGGGCGGCTGGCTGCCTTCGTCGAAGCTCGTCCACGTCAAGCAGGACCGCTTCTTCAACCACTACACCGAGCCGTCCGGCCGCTTCGACGCGGCCACCCCGACCGCGCCGGTGCTGTGGCTGCCGCAGAACGAGATAGCCAACTCGCCCTCCACACCGCTGTATGTGAAGAAGGGCCAGTTCAAGGGGCAGATGCTGATCGGCGACGTGACCTACGGCGGTCTGCAGCGCGCGTACCTGGAGAAGGTCAAGGGGCAGTACCAGGGCGCCGTCTTCCGCTACACGCAGGGCCTCGAGGCCGGCGTCAACCGCCTCAGCTACGGTCCCGACGGCTCGATCTACGCCGGTGGTCTGGGCGCCGACGGCAACTGGGGCCAGGAGGGCAAGCTCAAGTTCGGCCTGCAGAAGCTCACCCCGAACGGCGGCAACACCTTCGACATCAAGACGATGCGTGCCGTGCCGGGCGGTTTCGACCTGACCTACACGCAGCCCGTGTCCGCGAAGACGGCGGAGGAACTGGCCAAGCACTACAAGGCCGAGCAGTGGCGCTACACGCCGACCAGCGACTACGGCGGCCCGAAGATCGCCGAAGAGGTACTCCCCGTGCGGTCGGCCGAGCTGTCGAAGGACAAGCGCACCGTGAAGCTGCGGCTGGACGAACTGAAGCCCGGACGGGTCGTGCACCTGCGCTCCCCGCGGCCCTTCACCTCCGAGTCCGGTGAGTCGCTGTGGAACACCGAGGCCTGGTACACGCTCAACGCCATGCCGGGCAAGCAGCCGCCCGCCGCCACCCGGTACGAGGCCGAGGAGGCGCGTCTGACGGGTGTGGCCGGCATCGCGACGGACCACACCGGCTACTCCGGCAGCGGATTCGTCGCCCGGTACAACACGGAGGGCAAGGCCGGCACCGCCTTCGACGTCACGGTCAAGAAGTCGGGCACCTACGACGTCAACCTGCGCTACTCCAACGGCCCCAACCCGTTCCAGGGCACCAAGTCGCTCTCCCTGTACGCCAACGAGAAGAAACTGCGGCAGGTGAAGCTCGCCTCCACCGGTGACTGGGACACCTGGTCCACCCAGACCGAACCGGTGGCTCTGCGCGCGGGCAAGAACACCCTCTCCTACCGCTTCGAAGCCGGCGACACCGGCCATGTGAACCTCGACCTCATCACGGTCCGTCCGCACGGTGAGCGGCTCGCCCTCTTCGACGGCACCGCCGCCTCGCAGGCGCAGTGGCAGCACACGGACGGCCGGCGCCTGGAGTGGCCGCTCGCCGCCGAGAAGTCGATGGAGGTGTGCTGCGGCGACATCCGGACCCTCGACGCGTACCAGGACTTCAAGCTGCACGTCGAGTTCCGTGTCCCGCTGCTGCCCGACGACGTCACCGGCCAGAACCGCGGCAACAGCGGCATCTTCATCCAGGACCGCTACGAACTGCAGATCCTGGACTCCTACGGCGACACCACCCTGGACACCAACGAGGCAGGAGCCATCTACCTGAAGAAGGCGCCGGACGTGAACGCGGCCAAGGCGCCCGAGACCTGGCAGACGTACGACATCGTCTTCCGGGCCGCCCGTTACGACGACACGGGCAAGAAGACCGCGGACGCCCGGCTGACCGTGGTGTGGAACGGCGAGAAGGTGCACGACGACATCACGCTCGACGGCCCCACCGCGTCGGGCAGGTCCGAGACACCGGCGGCGGGACCGATCCGCCTGCAGGACCACGGGAACAAGGTCCGGTTCCGCAACATCAGGCTGGAACCCCTGAAGTGACGTGAAGGGACCGAAGTGACCTGCAGCCGGGCCCGGTGGACGCCGGGCCCGGCACCCGTACAGGTGGTGGCGGGGGGGGTGGCAGGGGTCCGGCGGTAGTGCCTGCGGTACCTCGGAGTGGGCAGCGCAGGGGTTCGCGACGCCCCCGTGCGCACGGGAATCTGTAGCCATGACGCGAAGCAAGGCAGTAGTCATTCCCTCGGTCCTCCTCTCCCTCGGCGCCATGGCGGTCGCCACTCCGGCCCTCGCGGACGCGGTGAAGGATTCACCGGCCGCGGTCCGGGCTCCGGCATCGGCCACCGCATCCCCGGCCCCGGTCCCGGCCCGGAGCCAGGATCTGAAGAGCGTGGTGGACGCGATCGAGCGCGTCGCCCGCCCGCTCGACAGCACCGATCCCGGAGGCAGCCTGCGGGACCTCGACGCACTGGGCCGCATGGTCGGAAATGCCGAGGTGGTGGGTCTGGGCGAAGCCACCCACGGTTCGCGGGACTTCTTCCGGATGAAGCACCGTCTCCTGCGCCACCTCGTCGAGAAGAAGGGCTTCCGGACCTTCTCCCTGGAGCTGCCCTGGAGCAGCGGTGTGCGGATCAACGAGTACGTCCTGTACGGCAGGGGCGACCTGCGGGACATAGCGCGTGAAGAGTTCCAGGGCGCGTACCGGATCTGGAACAACCAGGACTACATCGACCTCATCGAGTGGATGCGCGACCGCAACCGCAGCCACCCGAAGGACCCGGTGCGGTTCATGGGCAACGACATGGGCTACGCGGGGCCGGAGTCGTACAGGCGCGTGACGGCTCATGTGGCCCGCGAACACCCGCGGTTGCTGAAGCGCGTCACCGAGCTCTACCGCGGGCTGGCCCCGACCACCGACGCCGGCACGTACAGCGACCGGTACATCAAGCTGCCGCTCGCCGAGCGCGCGGAGCGGGCGGAGCGGACCCGGAAGGTGTTCGAGCTGCTGCGGGACCAGCGGCCGCGCCGCGGCGACGAGCAGGCGCACCTGTGGGCCGTGCAGGACGCGAGGGCCATCGACCAGATGGCCGAGGGCCTCTCGCTCGACGTCACCGACGAGGCCGAGGTCACGAAGATGATGAGGATGCGCGACGAGGTGATGGCCGAGAACGTGGCGTGGTGGAACAGGCACACCGGCGACAAGATCCTGCTGTCGGCGCACAACACGCATGTGTCGTACGACTCCTTCGACGCGCGGTACCCCAAGACCCAAGGGGCCTTCCTGCACGACGCGTTGGGCAAGGACTACGTCAGTATCGGCTTCAGTTTCCACAAGGGTGCCTTCAAGGCGTTCGGCACCGACGACAACGTGATGCGGACCTACCGTGTGGGTGCCGCGCAGGCGGGTTCCAACGAGGACATCCTGGACGAGGTCCGCCAGGAGGACTACTTCCTCGACATGCGCACGGCGCCGAACTCCGCGCGCGCCTGGCTGGCCGAGCCGCGTGTCACCTACAACATCGGCGCGGGGTGGCCCGACCCGGTGACGTACAGGATCGCTCTCGGCAAGGCGCACGACATCCTCGTCCACCTGGACGAGGTGGAGGCCACCGAGTACCTGGGCACCCCCTGATCGCTTCGTGGACACGGGCGGGGCACGGGCGGGGCACGGGCGAACGGGAGCAGGCACGGGCACGGACAGTGACACCCGGCCTGCTCCCGTCCCTCCCCTCTCCTCCCGCCCCCTCCCGCCCGCTCACACCACGGTGCGGATCAGCTTCTTGTTGACGAACTCCTCGATGCCCGGGCGGCCGAGTTCACGTCCGAAGCCCGAGCGCTTGACGCCGCCGAAGGGCAGCTCCGCGCCCTCCGCGCCGACGCCGTTGACGAAGACCATGCCGGCCTCGATCCGGTCGGCGACCCGCTCGGCCTGGGCCGGGTCGGTGGTGAAGACGTAGGAGCCGAGTCCGTACGGGGTGTCGTTGGCGATGCGGACGGCGTCGTCCTCGTCGGCGGCCGCGAAGACCATGGCGACCGGCCCGAACAGCTCCTGCCGGGCGGCGGTGTGCCCGGTGGTGAGCCCGGTGAGGACTCCGGCCGGGAAGTGGGCGCCGTGCCGGCGGCCGGTGCTGTGCAGGGTCGCCCCCTCGGCGACGGCCGCGTCGACCTGGCGGCCGAGGTTCTCGGCGGCGGCCACGGACGACAGGGGCGCGCCGGTCTCCCCGGCGAGGAGGCGAGCCGTGAACTTCTCGACGAACGGCTCGTACAGGTCCCCGACGACCACGAAACGCTTGGCCGCGTTGCACGCCTGGCCGGTGTTGTCGAGCCGCGCGGCGACGGCGGCGTCGACGACCGCGTCCAGGTCGTCGGTGGACAGTACGAGGAACGGGTCGGAGCCGCCGAGTTCGAGGACGACCTTCTTGAGGTGGCGTCCGGCGGTCTCGGCGACGGCGGCGCCCGCCCGCTCCGAGCCCGTGAGGGACACACCCTGGACGCGCGGGTCGGCGATCACGTCGGCGATCTGCTCGTCGGTGGCGTACACGTTGACGTACGCACCGGCCGGGAAGCCCGCCTCGGCGAACAGCTTCTCCAGCAGCGCGGCGGTGGCGGGACACTGCGGGGCGTGCTTGAGGACGACGGTGTTCCCGATAGCGAGGTTCGGGGCGGCGAAGCGGGCGACCTGGTAGGCGGGGAAGTTCCACGGCATGATGCCGAGCAGGACGCCCACCGGGCTGCGCCGGACGACCGCGCTGCCCGGTCCGGAGGTGACGTCGAGCGGTTCGTCGGCGAGGAACTGCCCGGCGTGGTCGGCGTAGTAGTGGTAGATCTCGGTGCAGAAGCCGACCTCGCCCGCCGCCTCCGCGAGCGGTTTGCCCATCTCACGGACGATGCTCGCGGCGAGTTCGTCCTGGTGCTCGGCGTGCAGGTCACCGAGCCTGCGCAGCAACGCGGCCCGTTCGGCCACGGAGCTGGAGCGCCCCCAGGCGGCCGCGGAATGGGCCGCGTCGACGGCGGCGGTGACCTCGGCGTCGGTGGCGGTCGGGTAGGTCTCGACGACCTCTGCGGTCGCCGGGTCGGTGACGGCGTACATACGAACTCCAGGGGTCATGGGCACAGGCACAGGCACGGTGACAGGCGCGGGCACAGTGGCGGTCACGGTTCGAGGATCGTCCGCACCCCGGTGTTCGACCGGAGGTCGTCGAAGGCGAGGGACGCCTCCGCCAGCGGGCGGACCTTTCCGACCAGGTCGTCCAGGGGCAGCTTCCCCGCCAGGTAGAGGCGGGCCAGCTTCGGGATGTCGAGTTCGCCGACGCTGGAGCCGTAGTTGCAGCCGAGGATCCGCTTGCCCTGGTCGGCCAGGTCGAAGAGGTTGAACGCGCCGGTGGCGTCGGTGGCCGCCATGCCGACGAGGACGGCGGCGCCGCCGGAGGTGAGCATGGCGGGGAGGGTCTCGACGACCTTCGGGCTGCCGATGGCCTCGAACGCGTAGTCCGCGCCACCGAGTTCGTCCTGGCACCAGGCGGCCACGTCGTCGCGCGCCCCGTCGAGGATGTGGGTGGCGCCGAACTCCTTCGCCGCGGCGAGGCGTTCGGGCGACAGGTCGACGGCCACGATGGGGTCGGCGCCGACCAGGGACAGGCCCATCACCACGGAGAGCCCGACGCCGCCGGTGCCGATGACGACCGCGGACTCGCCGGGCCGTACCCCGGCGGTGTTCACGACCGCGCCGATACCGGTGGTGATGGAGCAGCCGAGCAGCGCGCCGATACCGAAGGGGAGTTCCTCGGGGACCTTCACCGCTGCCGTCTCCGGGACGACCAGCCGGTCGGTGAAGGCACCGAGGCCGAGGTAGGGCCAGACCGCCTCGCCGTCGGCGCCGGTGAAGGGGGTCGTGCCGTCGGGGAGGGTGTTGGCGACGGCCTGGGTGCCGGTGCACAGCCAGCCCTTGCCCGCCACGCACTTGCGACAGCGCCGGCAGGGCGCGAACCAGGACAGCACCACGTGGTCGCCGGGCTGGACGGAGGTGACGCCGGGACCGGCTCCGGTGACCACGCCCGCCGCCTCGTGGCCGAGGACGAGGGGACGGTCGGTGGGCCAGTCGCCGGACACGATGTGCAGGTCGGAGTGGCACACGCCGGCGGCGCGGACCTCGATCTCGACCTCGCCCGGACCGGCGGGGCGCAGGGCCACCTCGCGCGTGCCGAGGCCCGCCTCGGGGTCGAAGACGATGGCTGGGGAGAGTTTCGACGACATCAGGACGCCTTCACTTCTTTCGCGGTCGGGTCTGTTGCGGTCGGGTTCGTGGTGGCCGTGCCCGGGGTGGCCGTGCTCGGGGCGAGTTTGGTGTGCGGCTTGGCCGTCACGACGTACACGAGGCCGATGACGAAGAGCGCGGAGAAGACCAGGACCACGGCCCAGATCTGCGCCCAGCTGCCGTCGACGGGGGCGAGTTCGGCGCGCGGCCAGGCGATGTTGACCGCCTCGAACAGGAGCCACAGCACGGCGAGCACGTTGACGACGAGCCCGGTGCGGCCGAGCCTCAGCTGACCTGCGGCCGGGTTCCAGCGCCCGCTCAGCCGGGCGACCAGGGCCACGACGGCGACCGCCAGGAAGACGAAGTAGAACCCGCCGGAGCCGAACGCGATCAGGGTGGCCGCGGCGTTGCCGTTCAGCCCCAGCAGCAGGCCGAGCCCGGCGAGGACGGCGGTCGCGATGAGGGAGACGTACGGGATCTGCCGCGGGCCGACGGTCGCGAGCGTCGCGGAGAAGGGCAGCTGGCGGTCGCGGGCGAAGGCGTAGACGGCGCGGCCGATGTAGGTCTGGATGGAGACGGCACACGCGAAGAACGCGATGAGGACGACGACGACGAACGGCTTCTCGCTCCAGCCGCCGAGTCCCTGGGTCACCGCCTCGAAGACGGGGTCGACGATCGCGCCGGAGACGGCGTCCTCGGGCCGGCGCAGCGCGAGGGTCACGGCCAGGCCGGTCAGCAGGACGGTGAAGGCGACGAAGAGATAGGCGCGCAGCAGGGCGCGCGGGACGCTGCGCCGGGGCTGCTCGGTCTCCTCGGCCACCTGCGTGGTCGCGTCGAAGCCGAGGAACGCCCAGCCCGCCACCGCGAGACAGGTCAGCAGGCCGGCCGTCACGGAGCCGCCGGAGACGTCCTGCGCGCCGAGGGTCTCGAAGAGGATGCCGAAGCCGTTGTTCCGCACGAAGAGGAGGAGGATCAGGCTCACCGCGATGGAGGCGACGCCCTCGGCGATGATGCCCGCGTTCAGGAAGTGCTTCACGGGGTTCACCCCGAGCAGGTTGATGCCGAGCGCGACGGCGACGAAGACCACGCCGAGGAGCACGTGGACGGCGGTCGAGGGGACCCCGTCACCGGCCAGCATGTACAGCCAGGTCGCGCCCAGGTACGCCACCGTGGTCAGTGAGGCGACGGCCGAGGCGAGGTAGATCCAGCCCACCAGCCAGCCCAGGCGCGGGCCGCCCAGCCGGCGCACCCACTGGTAGACGCCGCCCGTGATCGGGAACTGGGAGGACAGCTCGGCGTAGACCACGACGACCAGCAGCTGGCCGAGGAAGGCCACGACGACGGCCCAGATCCAGGTGGGCCCGGCGAAGAGGAAGCCGAGCTGGACGACGGCGTAGATGCCGACCACGGGCGAGATCGTCGCGAACCCGATCGCGAAGACGGCCCAGGCGGACAGCGTCCGTCTCAGCTCCTGCTGATAGCCGTACTCGGCGAGTTCACCGGCATCGGTGGGGGTGTCGTCCACGTTCGTCTCCTGACAGTGATGCGCGGGCTGCCGCCGGGCCCGCGTACGTACGGGCCCGAGGGTGGGCGCGGGTCCGTACGTACGCGGGCCCGGGGTGCCTGTCGTCCGGTGCGCCGGTCCGCCGCCTCGCCGACGACGGGCTCGACGAGGGCGAGGGACGGTTCTCGGACCGGGACGGGCCGTTTTCGGACGGCAACGCTTATTGGGCGCATGACCAATTGCTTATTGGTCGCATACTCAATAGCATTCGCGGCATGACGTCAAGGGGTTCCGGCACGAGTGGGCCGGGCAAGCGGGTCCGCAAGGCCCCGGCCGAGCGCCGCCACGAGATCGTCGCCGCCGCCGCGCGGGTGGGCCTCACCGAGGGACTGGAGTGCGTCACCCTGCGCCGGGTCGCCGACGAACTCGGGGTGCGGCCGGGGCTCGTCGGCCACTACTTCCCCGCGGCCGACACCCTGGTGGCCGAGGCGTTCACCGCCGCCACGATGGCGGACCTGGACACGCTGCTGCCCGAGCGGCCGGACGGGCCCGGTGACGACAGACCGCGGGCGGTCCTGAGGCGGTTCTTCACCCTGACGTCCAGCACCGAGTTCGACGACGTCAGCAGGCTCTGGCTCAACGCGCGGCACCTGTCGCGCTACCGGCCCGGACTGCGCGAGCACGTCGTGGCCCAGGAGATGCTCTGGTGCCGACGCGTCGAGAAGGTCATCATCGCCGGTACGGAATCGGGGGACTTCACCTGCGCCGACCCGTGGGCGGCGGCGTTGCGCATCCTGGTGACGATCGACGGGGCGAGCGCCTACATCAACACCAGCATCGACCGGCGCGGGGATTGCGTCGTACATCTGGCCAGGACGGTGGCGGAGGCCGAACTGGGCCTTGCGGCAGGGGCGTTGGAGCCGTCACCCGAGCCTTCGTGATCCGTTTCGAGCCGTGACAGCACCGCCGCGGTGCTGTCACGGGTTCCTGCTCGGCCCTCTCGAAGACGAGAGCCACTTGCAGACCGGAGCCGCCTGAAGACGAGAGCGTCCTCAGAGTCGCGGGACGGTCACCGGGACCGTTCGGCCACCGGAGCGGTGACGGTGCGCGTGCCGCGCTCGCGGCCGACGAGGCGCTCCAGGGCGAAGGCTCCGGGACCGAAGAACACGACGAGCAGGAATCCCCAGCAGAAGAGCACCGGCGCGAGTCCGCCGTTCTGCAGGGGAAAGAGGCCGTCCTGCTGGTGTTCCGTGAAGTACGCGAACGCCATGATGCCCGAGCAGAGGAACGCGGCAGCGCGGGGCGCGAGCCCCAGGAGGACGAGCGCGCCGCACACCAGCTCGATCACCCCGGCGTACCAGAAGGGCCAGTCTCCCGCCGGGCTCGCCTCACGGTCCAGCACCCCGAAGACCGTGGCGGCGCCCTCGCTGGCGAACAACAGGCCGAGGACGATACGGAAGAGGCCCAGCACGAGGGGCCGGCGCGTCATCAGCCAGTCGTCGAGGCGCGAAGTGGTCATGGGAACTCCTCAAGGGTCACCACGTGGTTCAGGGATCACCACGCGGTCGGCGGGACGAGGGCGAAATGGACCACGGAGTCCGGGTCGCGACCCTCAGCCGACCGTACGTGCGCGGAGCGCTCCGGGTTCAAACAGCCGCGCAGGACCTGTCCCGGGCCGGTGGGCACGCGCCGTCGGCGGCGGACCGGATACGCCGTTCCGGTGCCGGTTCGACTTGTGGCGCTTCAAGTGCCGGAGGCTGCTCACAGGTCAGCGACTCACAGGTCAGCGCCCGGACAGCAGGCCGCGGACCTGACCGTCCGGGAGACGGCCCGGCACTCGGGTTTCACCCGGTCCACGCTCCGCCACCACGAGAAGGCCGGCCCGCTGGGCCGGATCGCCCGCGACGAGTCCAGTGGCCACCGCCGCGATACGGGCCCGCGACCGCGGAGCGCGTCAGGGCGCTGCCCTGCCTGCGCTCGGCCGCGTTCGGTCCTGGGACGGCGGTCCCGGGACGTCACCGAGACGATCGTGTCCACCGTGGACAGCCTGATCCGGTCCTGTCCATCGTGGACAGCCTGATCCGGTCCGGCCTGGTCCTGTCCTCCCGGTCCGGCCTGGTCCTGTCCTCGGGGAAGCTCTCTGGAAGCCCTCGGGCGACAGGGCCCAGGACGCATCTGGTGGATCCCGGCGGCGGCCGGGGCGGTCCTGACGGGGCGAGGCGCCCCGCTCGTCGCGGTGCCCCCGCTAGCCTGGGGGTTTACGCCATCGAGAGGAGCCGCCATGCCGGAGGAACCGACGCCGGGGGGCCCGTTGGGCACAGCGATGCGGAAGGTGACGTTCCCGGACGGGTCGAGCGGGATCATCCTGGTGAAGGCGGGCACGTCGCAGGAGGACGCGGACGCGCTGGCGGCGCGGGTGTGGGCGGAGCGGTCGGAGCGCCGTCCCGGCGGGGAGTAGCCCCGTCCGCTCGGCCCCGCTCGGCCCGGTCCGGCCCGGTCCGGCCCCACTCGACCCAGCCCCGCTCAGCCCAGGGACGGCCAGTCGAGGAACCGCCGCAGGACCGTGTGGGCGCCGTCCGTCCGCAGGCCGTCCAGTGGGAGGCGGCCGTGGAGGGTGAGGAGCAGGTCGCTCGCCGAGCCGTGCAGGCGTCCGTCCGCCGACGCCGCCACTTCTGGACCGCTCCCGTCGCCGGAACGGCCGAGCAGGCGGGCGCCCTCGGAGGTGAGGCCGACCAGCCAGGCCGGTCCCTCGCTGGTGTGCAGGCCGATCCGGACGGGGTCGTGCGGCCAGGCGCCGCTGGTCCCGTGTGCCACGCCGATGAACTCGTCGATGCCGTCCAGGGCGACGGCGGCGGTGACCGGCTGCGGAACACCCGCGGACAGCTGCGCGTCGAAGGCGTGGACGGCCGCCTCGTGCACCTGGTGGCGCGCCACCGCGCCGGCCGTCATGGGCTCCCCGGACGCGCCCCACCAGGTCCAGCACCCCGACCCGGGCCCGGCCTCGCGCAACGCGGTGACCAGTGCCCCGGTCGCCGCCGGCAACTCGGCCGGGGGCTCGCCCACGGCCGGTGGCTCCTCACTCGGCCCGGCCGCCACGGCGGCGGCCCAGAAGTGCTGCACCCGGGTGAGGTGCGCGATCAGGTCCCGCAGCGACCAGTCCGGGCAGCTGGGAACGCGCGCACCGAGCCCCGAGGCCATGCCGGCGGCCTCGTGCAGCGCGGTGGAGCGGTCCTCCACCAGGGACAGGGATTCCTCGAAGGAGAGCGTCTGGGTCACCGTCATGTTCTAGCAGCCGGCTCCGACATCGCCCCCTGAACAGGAGTTCCGTGCCGCGGCACACGTCAGATGGAGAACCGCTCCTTGGCCAGCAGCGGGCGGACCCGGGAACGGAAACCCCCACTGCGGAACGGCTGCTGGAGGAGGCCGGGACGCAGGTGCTGGGCGACGGCCGCGGCGATCATGCCCTGGTCGAGGGCGAGGACGACGTCGCTGACACGGCCGGTGGTGACGTCCACCGAGTCGCGGAAGCCGTAGCGGTCGTCGTAGGCCCCGAAGGCGCGGTCGAGCGCGCGGAGGTTGGCGAGTGCCTCGGCCGGGGCCTGGGGCAGGGCGAGGAACGAGGCGTGCGGGGTGACGACGCCCAGGGAATGGTAGCCGTCCTCCTGCATGCCGATCGCGTCGACGCCGTACTCACGGTAGCCGCCGGCCGGTACGGAGGCCGGGGAGAAGCCCCAGTAGCCGTACTCCTCCTCGATCAGGCCGTGTTCGATCTGGCTGCGGACGAAGCGCCGGTGGGTCGTGCCCCAGGAACGGGGCGACCACTGCGGCTCGGGCACGAACAACGGGACCATCAGCGCCTCGAACATGGACCCGCCCCAGGTGGGAACGAGCTTGCGGCCACGGTGGGTGTAGTGGCCCTCCCAGACGCGTACGCCGTCGATGTCGACGTACCCGCCCCCCGGCTCCTGTTCCTGGCCCATGCCCGGGAGCATGGTGCGCATCAGGTGCCAGTAGTGCTCGGCGGGCAGTGAACCGTCCGCGATGCCGAGGTAACTGGCCATACGGGGCTCGGTGTTGAGGGCGCCGTAGTGGTGGCCGGTGGGCTCGCCCTTGCCGGGCCCGTCGGGCCAGAAGCCGCCGCGCAGCTGCCCCGGACCGGCGACGGGGTCGGCCGGGTCGTAAGGGGTGTAGTAGTACGACCAGTCGGCGTCGGCGAGAAGCGCCGCGACGCGGGGGCGCAGCTCCGGGTCGGCGTCCGCGGCGATCCGCAGACCGGTCACCAGCCACGCGTTGTCGACCGTGGACAGGAACGGGCGCACCGGGTCGCCGGTCTCCGGCCAGGATGTCAGCAGTGAACCGTCGTGCGCGTCGTACCAGTTGAACCAGAAGCCGTGGGCCCGTTCCAGGCGCTCCACGGCGGCGACCGTACGGGCCAGCCGGCGGTGCATGGCGGAGGCGGAGATGACGCCGAGCCCGGCGGCCGCCACGGTGGACCACAGACCGCAGCCGATGTTGGTCGGTGAGGTCTGCGCGGACGGCACCGGCGTGCCGCTCCCGCTGACGTCGATCTTGTCCGCGGCCAGACCGAGTTCGGTGGTCATGGCCTCCATCGAACGGTGGGTCGCGGCGAACCAGTCGCGCAGCAGGCGGCGTTGCGTGTCGGTTCGTACGGCCGGGGCGGCGGCATCTGCCGTGGTCGCGGCGGCGAGGGATGTGGCGCAGGTCGCCGCCGCGGTGGACGCGGCGACGGTCAGAAAGCTACGACGGTTCATGCGGCTCTGGCTCCTCTGCGGT
The DNA here is from genome assembly GCF_030817535.1 of Streptomyces sp. V3I8. NCBI lineage: Bacteria > Bacillati > Actinomycetota > Actinomycetes > Kitasatosporales > Streptomycetaceae > Streptomyces > Streptomyces sp. V3I8. The sequence continues at coordinate 392,974 of NZ_JAUSZL010000002.1, forward strand.
GAGCAGGCAGGCGGAAGGGGGCGTGTCCTTGCTGCGTGTCCGTATACGTGTCCGTGGTGCGGGGCCATGGGCGGAGGGGGCGGGGTGTCGAGGCGGGCGGGGTGGGGTGTCGGGGCCGAGGGTGGGGCGGGAGCCGGCCGGTGTCAGGTGCCGACCGGCTCCCGGTCTCCGGGTGCGGTCAGACCGCGGTGCGCGGCAGGACGCGGTCGCGGCCGAGGCCGCCGAGCCAGACGGCGGACGGCTTCGCGGTGCGCTCGAAGGTGACCGGGTCCACGGCGATCAGCCCGAACGTCGGCTCGAACGAGCCCCATTCGTAGTTGTCCAGGGCGCTCCACGCAAGGTAGCCCTGCACGTTCAGGCCGTCCTCGACGGCGGCGGCGACCTCGCCGAGGGCACCGGTGTAGTAGTCGACGCGGCGGCTGTCGTCGGAGGCGGCGATGCCGTTCTCGGTGACGATCAGGGGCGTGCCGTCGCCGATGACGTCGGCGGTGTGGCGCAGGGCGTACCCGACGGCGGCCGGGTAGTACTCCCACTGCGTGAGGGTGCGTTCGACGTCGTCGGGCGCCGGCACGGGACCGGTCTCAGCGATCTTGGTACGGGTGTAGGACTGCACGCCGATCCAGTCGTCGCCGCGGGCCGCCTCGATGAAGACGTCCTCGCGGGGGTACCGGTAGTCGGCGGTGACCTGCTCGGCGCCGGGCAGTGCCTGGTAGACCTGGTTGGCGACGGTCCAGCCGACCAGGATGCCGGGGTGCCGGTCGCGGACGACCTTGACGGCCGCGTGATGGGCGGCGATGACCGCGCGGGTGGTCTCCTCGTCGGGGGTGGGCAGGCCGGCGGGCGGGAAGCCCTGGTCGCCCGCCTTCGCGGCACCCGCCATCACGGCGATCATGTTCGGCTCGTTGATGGTGCACACGTGCCGGACGCCGTCGGCGATGACGGGCCCGCACTCCTCGACGTAACGCGCGAAGAGCTCGACCGCGCCGTCGGCGGTCCAGCCGCCGAGGTCCTCGAACCACTGCGGGACGGTGAAGTGGTGGAGGGTGACCATCGGGCGCAGACCGCGGGCCAGGGCGCCTTCGACCATCCGGCGGTAGTGGGCGATCTCGGCGCGGGAGAAGGTGCCGCGGACCGGCTCGATGCGGGCCCACTCGACGCTGAACCGGTAGTCGGTGAAGCCCAGTTCGGCGAGCAGGTCCATGTCCTGCTCCCAGCGGTGGTAGCTGTCGCAGGCGTCGAGGCTGGGTTCGGCGATACCGGCCGCGGGGTCGTGCTCCTTGCGCCACCAGTCGCTGTTGACGTTGTTGCCCTCGATCTGGTGGGCGGCGGTGGAGGCGCCCCACAGGAAGCCGTCGGGGAAGCGGGTGGTGGTGTGCGTCATCGTCCGTCTCTGTCTTTCTGGTGCGGGGGTGGTGGCGCGGCTGCCCGGCCCGGGGTCGGCGGAGCGACCGGCGGGTGCGGGAGACCGGCGGGTGCGGGAGACCGGGGAGAGGCGGGAGGACCGGGGAGGTGAACCCGGTGGGCTACTTCAGGCCCGCCGTGGCGATGCCCTGGGTGAAGTGCCGTTGCAGGACGGCGAAGACGGCCAGGACCGGCAGTACGACGAGGAGCGAGCCGGCCATCAGCATGCCGTTGCCGCCGCCGACCGTGCGGTTGGGATCGTTGGCGAAGGTCGCGAGCGCCACCGGCAGGGTGTACTTGTCCGGGTCGTTGGTGGCGATCAGCGGCCAGATGAAGTTGTTCCACGAGCCGAGGAAGGTGAAGATCGTCAGCGTCGCGAGGGCGGGCCCGACCAGGGGGATCACGATCCGCCAGAAGATGTACCACTCCCCCGCGCCGTCGAGGCGCGCCGCCTCCAGCAGTTCGTCGGGCACCGACAGCATGAACTGCCGCATCAGGAACACCCCGAACGCGCCGGCCGCGAAGGGCAGTACCAGCCCGGCGTACGTGTCGATCAGGCCGAGGCCGTTCATCAGCACGTACAGCGGCAGGATCATGAGGTTGCCCGGCACCATCAGGGCGGCCAGCACGAGCGCGAAGACCTTGGAGCGCCCGGTGAAGTCGAGCTTGGCCAGCGCGTAGCCGAGCATGGAGCAGAACAGCAGGTTGCTGACGGTCACCAGGACGGCCACGATCAGCGAGTTGAGGAAGTACCGCGGCATGTCGAGCTGGTCGAGCAGGGCCGTGAAGTTGTCCAGCGTCCACTGCGAGGGGATCCACACGGGCTGGCTCGCCGTGAGGTCCTGCTTCGTCTTGAACGCGGACAGCGCCATCCACAGGAACGGTGCGGCCATCAGCAGCAGTGCGGCCGAGGCGACCGTGTAGAGCAGCGGGGTGCGCACCCGTCCGGTGCGGCGGCGGGTCCGGGCCTTGGCGGCCGTGTCGGCGGTCATCGGGTGTTGTCCTTCAGCAGTCGGAGCTGGAGCACCGTGATGCCCATGATCACGACGAACAGGACGTACGCCATGGCGCTGGCGTAGCCCATGTGGAAGAAGTTGAAGCCCTCGCGGTACATGTCGAGCGACACGGTCAGCGTGGAGTCGGAGGGGCCGCCCTGCGTCATCACGAAGGGTTCCTCGAAGACGTTGAGGTAGCCGATCGTGGTGATGACCGTGGCGTACAGCAGGGTGGGCCGCAGCAGTGGCACGGTGATGCCGCGCAGTTCCTGCCAGGCTCCGGCGCCGTCGAGGCGGGCCGCTTCGCGCACCTCGGACGGGATGGCCTGCAGTCCGGCGATGCACAGCACCATGACCGTGCCGAGGTTGCGCCACACGGCCATGGCGATCAGGGACGGCATCGCCCAGGTCTCCGAGCCGAGGAAGTCCGGTGCGCTCAGGCCGACTTCGGAGGCGAGGGAGGCGATCAGCCCGTCGGAGGGGTCGAGCACGAAGCGCCAGACGACGGCCACGGCGACGATGGTCGTCACCACCGGGGCGTAGAAACCGACGCGGAAGAGCGTGCGGGCCCGGTCGATGCCGTTGTTCAGCAGGATCGCCGCGAGCAGTCCGAGGACGATGGTCGCGGGTACGCCGACGACCACGAAGTAGCCGGTGTTGAAGAGGGCCTTGAGGAACTTGTCGTCCTGGAACAGCTGTGTGTAGTTGTCCAGGCCGACGAACTCCGCCTCCAGCGGGCGGGTGACGTCGCGGGCGCCGAAGTCGGTGAAGCTCATCAGGAGCGTGGCGACGATCGGGAACAGCATGAAGACGCCGAACAGCACCAGGAACGGCGTGGAGAACAGCCATCCGGTCAGGTTGTGCTTGCCGAGCGAGCGGCGGTCGCGTCGGGTACGGCCGGCTTCCCTGCCGCCGTCGGGACTCTTGCCGACGGCGGCCTGCGGGGCGGCCGGGCCTGTGGTGAGGGACATGAGGGGAACGCTCTCCTACCGCCTCCTACTGCACGAGGCCTTCGATCTCGGACTGGGCCTTGTCCAGCGCTTCCTTCGCGGAGGACTTGCCCTGGGTGACCGACTCGATGGCGGTGTCCACCTTGGAGGTGATCTCGGTCAGCCTGGGCTGGGAGGGAGTGGCGCGGGCGGTGTCCATCTGCTTGCGCCACACCTGCAGGGTGGGGTCGGTGGCGAGGTCGCCGGTCTTCCAGGCGGCCGTGTTGGCGGGCAGGTCGTTGGTCCGCTCGAACCAGTCGGCCTGGCCCTTGGCGCCGGTGAGGTAGGAGACGAGCTCCTTGGCGGCGGCCTTGTGGTCGCTGTCCGCGGAGACGGCCAGGCTGGAGCCGCCGGCCATGGACACGGACGCCTCGTCGGCGGGTACGGGGGCGACGGCCCACTTGCCCTTGAGGTCCGGGGAGTTCTCGTCGAGGAGGTTGGTGATCCAGGGGCCGCCGAAGAACATGGGGACGGCGCCGGTGTTGAAGTCCTTGGTGACGTCGTAGCCGGGGCGTACGGACTTCTCGCTGAGGCCTTTCTCGAAGTAGCTGCCGTAGTTCTCGAGCGCCTTGACGGCTGCGGCGGAGTTCACGACGGCCTTGCCGTCGTCGTCGATGACGGCCCCGCCGGCGGAGTACAGGAACTGGTAGAAGCTCTGCACGGTGTCGAGGCCGCCCGGCTGGATGGACAGGCCCCACTTGGTGCCGGCCTTCTTCTGGTACGCCTCGGCCGTGCTCCGGAGACCGGCCATGGTGTCCGGGGCCGCCTCGATGCCCACCTTCTCGGCGAGGTCGGTGCGGTAGAAGAGCACGCGCGTGTCGACGTACCAGGGGACGCCGTAGGTCTTGCCGTCGTAGGAACCCTGCTGCCAGGCCGCGGGGAAGAAGTCGTCCTCCTTGAAGGTCCCCGTGTTGACCGGCTCCAGGACGCCCATGTCGGCGAACTCGCCCAGATAGCTCCCGCCCATCTGGACCACGTCGGGCAGCTTGCCCGCGGCGGCCGCGGCGACCAGCTTCTGGTGGGCCACGTCCCAGCCGATCGGGGTGACCTTGACCGTGATGTTGGAGTGGGACTTCTCGTACTCCTGGACGACGTCACCGAGCTTCTCCCCCTCCGTGCCCATCGCCCAGACGGTCAGGGTCTGCTCGGCATCGGCTGCCACGCCCGCGCCGTCCGAACCGCCGCAGGCGGTGAGGGTGAGGGCGGACGCCAGGGTGAACGCGATCGAGCCCGTGCGGACGGCGCGGTTCATGGGGCTCCTCCTTGAGCTCTACGATGTATGCGCTGCCTGTAAGCGCATACATAACTCTGTGACAGCGGTTCCGCGCCTGACAAGAGGGGACTTGGTCACACTCCCGTAACGGGCGGGACATCTGGCGGGGGTGGGGGTGGGCGGGGTTCCTGGTGGGGCTGTGCGGAAGCAATCTTTGCATGGGGAGGGTGGATGGTGGTGGTTTGCCCGGGGCGGGACGGGGCGGGGGCGGGGGCGGGGCAAGGATGGGGTGCGCCACGACGGTGGAGGCGGCTGTACAGGTAGGGGTGATCGATCGTGCGGCCTGGTGATTCGTTCGGCTTTGACCCTGAGCCTGGACCTGGACCTGGACCTGGACCTGGGTCTGAGTCTGGGTCTGAGTCTGGAACTGAACCTGGAACTGGAACTGAACCTGGAACTGGAACTGCTTACGGGTCCGGGGCCGGCTATGGGCTCTCCGGGTTGTTGGGGGTCCAGGGGGTGTCCGGGCCCGGGGACTTCGACGCCTTCTGGCGTGGGCGCCGGGCCACCGCCGCGCTCGTGGATCCGTGTCCGCGGGTGGGCGGTGTCGTGGAGGAGCGCGACGGTTTCCGTATCCACGAGGTCTCCTACGCCACGCCCGGCGGCAGATGCGGTGCTTTGCTCGCGCTACCGTCCGAGGGAGTCGCCCGACGCGGCTTCGTGGTCGGGCACGGGTACGGCGGACGGCACGAAGCCGGCGCCGACCTGCCGCTTCCGCTGCCCGGGTCGGCCGCGATCCTGCCGTGCGCGCCCGGACTCCCCGCCTTCGGCAACCGGCCGGGCGTGCCCTCCGATCCCGACGGGCATGTGCTGCACGGCATCGCGTCGCGGGACACCTACCTCATCGGCGACTGCGTCGCGGGGCTGTGGGGCGCCGCCTCGGCCCTGCTGGAACTGGCCCCCTCGCTGGACGGCGATCGGCTGGGCTACCTCGGCGAGAGCTTCGGCGGCGGGATCGGCGCGCTGGCGCTGCCCTGGGACGACCGGTTCGCCGCGGCCCGGCTCACGGTGCCGACCTTCGGGAACCATCCGCTGCGGCTCACCCTGCCCTGCACCGGCAGCGGTGAGTCCGTACGTACCCATGTCCGCCGGCATCCCGAGGCCGTGGAGGTCCTCGCGTACTTCGACGCGGCGACGGCGGCCGCACGCCTGCGCATCCCGGTACTGACAGCCTGCGCCCTGTCCGACCCGGCGGTACCGCCGCCCGGTCAGTTCGCGGTGTACAACTCGCTCGCCGGTCCGCGCCGGCTGGAGGTCCTGGAGGCCGGGCACATCCCGTACCCGGGTGAGGCGGCGGAGCGCCGACGTCTGGGGCGGGCCACGGAGGAGTTCTTCGGCCGGTGGCTGGAGTGAAGGGCGGCGTGGACGTCGCATGCCCGCAGGACAGACTTACGGAACAGACTTGCGGCCGGACATCCCAGACCCAGCATTTCGCTCTGCGGTCCGGGCTGTTGTGGTCGTCGTAGCAGTACACGATCGCTCTCCGCTCCCCCGCTCCCCCGCTCTATCGAAGGCACGTTTTGTACGCCATAGTGGGACAAGGAAGTCGAACCGGGGGGATCTTTCATGATCGAGCAGGCGTACGTTCAAGTCGGCGACCAGGCCACACCGACGATCCAGGCCATCAGGGCTCGGATCTCGCAGGCGGTGGATGCGACGGACGGCCCGGTCCTCGCTCGTCTCAAGTGCTGGTTGCAGATGCCGGCTGATTCCACGTTCACGAAAATGATGGACAACGACTGCCAGGTGCGCGCTCAAGAGGTCGGCGCTCGGTTGAGCCCTGGAGCAGGGGGGCTGTACAAGTCCTCGGATTTGTCGGTGCCGCTGCAGATCGAAGGCAAATGGGTCGCTGTCGACAAAGCCGTGAAGGCTGAGCGTGCCGTAATCATCAACGGTTCCACCGGACACGTGGGCGGGAGCCAGAGCCAGTTCAACAACGAGCGCAACACCGGTTTTCATGTGATCGTCTTCTTGGCCGTCGGGCAGGAGCTCTCTGGGCGCCGCTACCATCTGGGCTTCGACCCGGACGTCAGTGCCACTACGGAGTCTCGGGCGAAGTGGCACTCACTGGTCGCCGGTGACACCGAGGCAAAGGCGCAGGAGTTCGATGACGCGAGGAGCATTCAGGTCCTCAAGGCCATGATCCTCGGCGACTCGCAGGACGGATTCGGCCCGCTGGTCCGCAAGTACTACGTCGAGACGGACAAGGCCTTCCCCAAGATCAATCGTGCCTGAGCGCGCTCCAGACGGTCACGTACGACCCAGGGTGATCGAGGAGACGGACGAGTACGGCCATTCTGGAATGATCTGCGCGACCTCACGAGAACGGCCATGGACGCGGCAGAACAATCGCTCCGGCGAACAGGATGCGGCTGCGATCCGTAATGCCGAAGGTCAAGGAACAAGCTCACCCGGCCGACGGGAGGCGGCACCGTCTTGCCCTCGTACGCGAGGGTCCGAACGGTCTCCCACTATTGCGGTGCGATGGCTTTGAGCCAGTCCTCGACGGCCACGACATCTGCCCACTGCGGGAACAGCTTCTCGGTGAGCATCCGGTGCACCTCGGAGTCGGTGTCGAGGCAGGCATCCGCCAGGACGGTGAGGCCGAAGTCCAGGTCGATGGCGTGCCACAGGGTGGACAGCACTACGGCGCTGGTGGCGATGCCGGTGAGAACAAGGCTGTCGATGTCGCGAGTCCTGAGTACCAGGTCGAGGTCGCTGCCCGAGAACGCGCTTCCCCGCCTCTTGGTGACCACGACGTCGCCCTGCTGGGGCGCGACGTCGTCATGGATCTCGGTGCCCGGAGCCCCCTCAACGAACAGGCCGGCCCGTACGGCATTCGTCATCACCCTGTTGCGAGGGCTGACCTCTGGATCGCCCGGCCGTAACGCGATCACCACGTAGATCACGGGGAGGCCGGCAGCCCGGGCACCGTCGATCGCCCTGCGCAGACGCAGCAGATATCCGGAACCGTCATCGGCGATGGCCACGATGTCCCGTTGGACGTCCATCACAAGAAGTGCGCTGTTCGCCATGCTTGCCGTCCCTTCTCGGTCGGGAAACAAAGGATGCGAGGACGAGCGAATGGACCCGGATGACATGGTGAAGGTCCTGGAAGGTGTCGCCGCTCTGGTGCTGACTCTCACTTCCGCGCCTGAGAGCCTTCTCGCTCCGGTGTACCCGGATACGGGCTCGGCGCGTTCCCTCCTCGGCACATAGGGAGACGACTGACGGACGTCTCGTGAGAAACTCCAGCGCAGCGAAGCGCGAGAGTCAGCACCGCGCTGCCGGTGGCCGTCGCGGTGAAGATGCTCAGTCTTCGTTCGAGTACCCGGTCCCGGACAGTCATCCGGCCGACGTCGTCGTCGGCGTCCATGTGTGCCTGAGAGGTGCCTCGGCCGCGACTCTCACCGACGTCGAGGGGCTGCTCGGCACGGCGCCCTTCGAGCCGAAACGGTAGGCGTGGTAGGCCATCCGCCGGGCGTCATCACCGGGCGGCATCCGTCAACTGCCGGGCGCCACCTGCCGGAGGCGCGGCTTCTCAGCTGATGCTGATCACCATGTAGGTCTCACCGTCCCTCGGCGGCCGTGTCCAGGAGCGGGTGGTGAAGGTGTGCAGCCGCCCATGCACGAGTGCGTGACGGGGGAGATGGACGCCGAACTCCCCGGTCACCGCCTCCAACAGCGACCGTTCCGCCTCTGCGCTGCCCTGTGCCTCACCGAAGAAGCGGCTCGGGTCGAGCGCCTCCGGTATCTCGCCGCTCGATGTGACCTCGCCGTCCGCGTAGGTGAAGGCGTACTGCTCGACACCGTCCCGCGCAACCGAAAGGTGGAAGGACGGCTCCCCGTGCGGTGCCTTCAGGCCGCTCCACACAACCACCGCGCGGGTGCCCACGCTGGCGGCCGCGGCGGGGGAGACGAAGCGGGTCCGGTTGAACGGGGCGGGATCACCGTCGAAGGCGAAGCTCCAGCCGGCGCCAGCCCGGCCGACCGCCACGAGAGCCCTGTCGTCATAGGACGAGGACCTCCTGCGGCTGTGCACCAGCTCGGAGCGCGCCTCCCAGAGCGTCATGGGTTCGTTCAGCACGGTGCCGCCTCCATCCCCGCGCCCCTGCCCATCCCCGCCCCCATGTCCGTCCCCGTCCCCCTGCTCGTCCCCCGCCTGGTCCGCGAGCCGTCCGGGCAACTCTTCCGGCTCCGTACCTTCCACCAGGGCGAACCGGTAGGACGTGCGGTTGTTGCCCGGGTCCGGCTCCGCGAGCCACGCCAGGCCGCCCGGGTCGAGCCGGGCCGTCGGTGTCATCGCCTCGCCGTCCTGCTCGCCCCTCGGCGTGGACAGGAGCTCGCGGCCCCGCTCATGGGTCAGCAGCTGCCCGAGCACGGGGTCGGCCACCCACCCCAGCGGCGCCAGATGGTCCGGTCCCAGCGGTTCCCACAGGGGCAGAGCGTCCCTCAGCGTCCGCCATGCCCCGTCGGTGTCTCCCCACCGCGCCAGTTCCCGAGCCCGCTCGACCGCATCCCCGAACGGTCCGGCCACCGTGTACCGGTACGTGCCGTTCCGCACCTGATCCAGCGTCGCGTAAGCCCGCGACACCAGCTCGTCGTCGGCGCCCCGCAGGTGGAACATCAGCGTGGAGTCGTCCCTGTACGAGTGCGCGGCGTGCTTGGCGACCAGGGAGGGCAGCAGCTCGGGAGCGTACTGCGGGTCCGTCACCAGTCCCTCGAAGTACACCGAGGAGGTCTGTCCCAGCAGACGGCGTATCTGGTCGCCCAGCCCGGTGGCCCTCGGCCTGCCGTACTCCTTGGCCTCGTCCAGTGCCTTCATGGCCCGCTCCCAGCCGCCGCTCAGCGCCTCCAGCCGGGCCTCCTCCAGCTGGGCGTCCAGCTTCCGTGTCGTGTCGTTGGTGAACACCGGCTCCCCGTCGTTCCGGCGAGCCTCCAGACTGTGGAACTCCCGGTGCCTGTCCCGCATGAACTCGATGAAGTTGGCGTGCCGCTCGGGTGACGCCGCCAGCCAGCTCGCCCACGTGTACACGGCCCACTCGCCGTTCTCGTCCACGTCCTCGGGATCCATGAGCACGTAGGTCATGTCGGACTCGACGTCGAGCTGCAGGCCGCGCCGCCAGATATCGACCTCCCGCTGCTCCTCGGGACCGGCGTCCTCGTCCAGGTACTCCTCGAACATGTCGGCGAGTCCCGACTCGTTGTTGTGCCAGCGCGCGTCCGCGGTCCCCGCCAGCAGCCTCACGAACCCGCCCGCGCGCCGCCACCCGTCGCTGACCTTGAGGAACTCCCGGTACGAAGGGGGCACTTGCCGGCCCAGATGCTTTTCCATGGCCACGATCCGCTCCTCGGACGCGGGGGAGAACCCCAGCCACCGCGCCTGCCGCGCGGCCTCGTCGTCCTGGTCCCGCGTGTCGCCGTCCGACAGGGAATCGGCCCACTCCCCGCTCCAACTGAGCAGGAAGGGCCGCCAGTCGAATCCCATGGTGTTCGTCATGCGTCCGATGCTGCCACCCACCACTGACAACGCGCCGCTGCCGAAAAGGGGTGGCGTACCACGACGGCGACCACCGCGCACCCGGACCACCTGTGTGGCATGGATCACAACACGTGGCTCGAGTTGGGTACCGGGAGCAATTCCGTACCCCCTCGCGACGCGTGACTCCGGACTGCGAGGATGATGCCGCCATGACTGCTGGGGGGGTGTTCTCGCGCGCTCAGGGCCGCTGTCTTCGCGGCCGTCTGCGTGCTGCTCGCCTCCCTGGGGCACATCATGATGTCGGGGTCCGCGGTGCCCTGGTGGGCCATGGCCGCGGGGGCCTTGACGGCTGGCGGTGCGGCCTGGCTGCCGGCCGGCAGCGCGGGCCGGTCCTGGTCGGCTCGGTCGCGGTGGTGACGCAGGCCGTACTTCACTCGTCGTTCTCGCTCGCCCAGGCGGTCGTGCAACCGGCACCGTCCGAGAGCAGTTCGCTCGTCGAGCAAGGGAGACGACTGACGGACGTCTCGTGAGGAACTCCAGCGCAGCGAAGCGAGAGTCAGCACGGTGAGCATGTAGGCGAAGCAACGCACGTACTCGGCGAGCACGGTCGGTTCAGGGCAGTTGGCCAAGACCGCCTTGAGGTGAATCCGGTCGCATTCAGGCAGAGTGTCGGCGCGGGCCGATGGCGGGCAGGGGCCGACCGGTCGGGGCTTGCCGCGGAGATTCCCGCCGGCGTGGGCGCGGACACCGGCCGCACCGGCCTCATCGTCCTTGCCGAACTCGACAGCGACCAGTACCCCACCGGCATCCGCATCCGCATCCGTGACGACGAGATCGGTGCCCTGTCGATCACCCGCCGTCGCTGCCTGGTGTCCGACACCGTCGAGAGGCTGACCGGGCGGCTATTTACTGTCCCGACGACCGCGCTTCGTATTCGTGCTGCGCCGCCAGGACCTCGTTGCTGTGCTCGACCGTCCAGTCGTACAGACGGGTGAAGGGTTCCCGGAAGGACTCGCCGAGGTGTGTGAGGGAGTACTCCACGCCGAGGGGGGAGGTCTCGAGTACCCGGCGCCGGATCAGGCCGTTGCGCTCGAGCCTGCGCAGCGTCTGGGTCAGTACCCGCTGCGTGACGCCCTCCAGCTGTCGCTTGATCTCGTTGAACCGCGTCGGTTGCTCCAGGACCGCCAGGACCATCATGGACCACTTGTCGGCGATCTGGTCGAGGATGGGGCGGCTCGGGCACTCGGCACTGAACCGCGGCATGCTGCGGGGCGGCAGGGACGTGGAGCTGGTATCCATCATGATCCTTGGTTGTCGGAAAGTGCGTTATTGACCGTCCTCGGCGCAGAGCCCAGGGTAGGTATGCGTTGCAAACCTACTGGCTCACCGCAAACCTTGGAACAGTCATGAACCTGGATCCGTACAAGACGCTCCGCGTCGCCATCGATGCCGGAGTCGCGTGGATCACCCTGGACAACCCCCCGGTCAACGTGCTCGGCGGAACCCTGATCCGTGAACTGCACGACGTCCTCGGGATACTGCGGGACGACCGCTCGGTCCGCGTCATTGTGTTCTCCAGCGCCGATCCCGAGTTCTTCATCGCCCACGTCGACATCCACATCCTCAACGAGATGGACGAGCTGCAGGAGATCGCGGACCGCAACCCGGACGCCAATCTCTTCCAGGGGGTGGGCGAGCTGCTGCGCCACCAGCCGCAGGTGACGATCGTCAAGCTGGCGGGCAAGGCGCGGGCCGGCGGCGCCGAGTTCGTCGCGGCGGCCGACATGGCCTTCGCCGCGCGGGAGACCGCGGGTATCGGGCAGAGCGAGGTGCTGATGGGCATCGTGCCGGGCGGCGGAGGAACGCAGTACCTGCGCGAGCGGGCCGGGCGCAACCGGGCGCTGGAGCTGCTGCTCACCGGTGATCTGGTGGATGCAGACACCGCAGCCGCCTACGGGTGGATCAACCGTGCGGTACCCGCGGTCGAGCTGGACGCGTTCGTCGACGGGATGGCGGAAAAGATCGCCGCGCTTTCCCCGGAACTCATCGCCGCCGCCAAGCGATTGGTCCCTCCGGCGGACCTGACCGACGGGCTGCGAGCGGAGAACGACGCATGGGCCGAACTTGTGGGCGGGGCTCTGCCGGCACGACTCATGACAGGGGCCCTGGAGCAGGGTGCGCAGACCCCTGCGGGTGAACGCGATCTGGAATCGGTCATGCGAAGCGTCGCCGCCGGCCTGTAGAGCGAGAGTCACGGGCCGGGAGGGCTCCGGACGGAATTCGTCCGCGCCCATGTCACCGAGCGGGACGAACGCGGTGGGACCTGCCGATGGTCCGCGGCACGTTCGCCGTCTCAGCCGACCGTTCGAAAGGCGGCAGTCTCGCCGCCGACGAATCACACACGACGTGGTGAAGGACCCCACCGTGGTGACGTGCGCGTTCCCCGGCCGGTGCCGTGGACCGCGCCACATCCGGAGAAGAGATGAATCAATGATGAGGGCAGCTTTCTACGACACCCCCGGTCCCGCCAGGAGCGTGCTGCGGGTGCTCGACGTCGAACGCCCCGAGCCCGGCCCCGGCCAGGTTCGCGTTCGTATCGTACTCTCCGCGATCAACCCGGGCGACATGTTCATGCGGCTGAACTCCACCCCGCAGGACTTTCAGCGCGTCGGCGAACACACCGGCCGCATTCCGCACCAGGACGGCACCGGCACGGTCGACGCGGTCGGCGAGGGTGTCGATCCGAGCCGGATCGGTGAACGCGTGTGGATCTGGATGGCCGGCGCAGGCCATCCGTGGGGGACCGCGGCGGAGTGGACCGTAGTGCCGTCCGAGCAGGCCGTTGCGCTGCCGGACGGGGTCTCCGACGAGCTCGGCGCCTGCCTCGGCATCCCGGCGATGACCGCGCACTGGTGCCTGCACGCCGACGGTTCGCCCCGCGACCGCACCGTACTCGTCGCGGCCGGTGCGGGCGCCGTCGGGCACTATGCGATCGAACTCGGCCGGATTGCGGGCGCACGGATCGTGACGACGGTCAGTGGTCCGGAAAAGGCCGCGTCGGCCAAGGCCGCGGGTGCGGACCTCGTCGTGAACTACCGCGACGCCGACGCCGCCCGGCAGATCCTCGACGGGGCCGGGCCCGTCGACCGGATCATCGAGGTCTCGCTGACCCACAACCTCGAACTGGACCTGGCCGTCACCGGCCCGGGAGCAACCATCGTGACCTACGCAGCACAGCCCGAGGACCCGACCCTGCCGGTCTTCCGGCTCATGTGGGCCAACCTGGTGCTGCGGTTCGCGCTGTTCCTCACCGAACCGCGGGACGCGCTGCTGCGTGCCGCCGAAGAGATCACCTCAGCCCTGCGCGAGGACGCTCTCACGCCACTGCCCGTGCGCTCCTTCAGCCTCGACGACGTCGCGCTCGCACACGAGGCCGTCGAGAACGGCCTCATCGGGAAGGCCGTACTCGACCTGCGCTGATCAGTGCCTGTCCGGCATCTTCGGTCGTGGCGTCTTGCGGTCGTGACCCTGGGCGGCATGGCTTCTGGTGGCGTGGAGCGTCGGTACTGCCCCGGAGTGCGGGAGTCGCTGCAGATGTTCGCTGACGGCATCGGAGGGCCCGGGCCACGGTGGAGCTGGACGCCTCCACCTCCGCCGGCCCTCGCCTTCGCCCTCGCGAGACGGTCGCACTCCTCGCGGCACAGCCCAGCCCGCCCCGTTCGCCTCTGTCTGGGCCCGACAGGCGTCACCTACCGCGACAGCGCCGGCCTCTGTCCCCTGCTCGGCATCTGCCAGGCCCTCTCAGGACTGCGGGGAAGGTGCCACCTCCGGTGGCAGTACGAGGACGCCGTCCTCCGCCTCCGTGACGGCATGTTTGCGCTGCATCAAAACGCCCGCCACCGCGGCCCGCACCACTGCCCGTATACCGCCGTGCGGTGCACGATCGGGCCCGTCAGCCGACAGCACCCGGAACCCTTCCGACGCAACCCACCTGATCAGCACGCCTTCGGACACCTCGCTCACCCGCAGACCCGAGGTGTCCACATCCGTCTCCGCGACCAGGTGAAAACCCGCCCCGCGAAGAACCTGCCGCACCGGAGGAACGAGCACAGACACTGGTGAGGACATCTCATCCATATCCCCCGGATCGGGCTTTACATGCTCACTGCTTGCCGCCTACGGGCCCGTGCGGTCGGCGGCCTCCCCGTCGTGAGCTCCGGACCGTGCTCGGCCTGCGCCTCGGCCGGAAAGCTCCGGGCCAGGTGCCGGGCATCACCCGGCAGCCTCTGGCACCCGTCCGGCGCACCGGGTATTCATCCGCGCTCCTGAGCGCGGTTGACACCGTGCCGCACCATAAGCTTGCCTGAAGACAACGGTTCTCGGCAGCGGAACCCCCCACGCAGGCAGGAGCCCTACGTGACCCAGGCCCGCCTGACCATCACCCAGGACACGGCACCCGAGGGTGTGCGTGTCCTCGCACTGGCCGGAGAGATCGACCACACCACGGCCGACACCTTCCGCCATGCGCTCACCGCCCACGACGGCCCTGCGCCGAATACGGTCATCGACCTGCGCCACGTCACCTTCATGGACTCCAGCGGCATCAACGTGCTCATCGCCGCACACCAGGCGGCTCACGCCCAAGGCGGCCGGCTCTACCTGACCCGCGTCCCCGCACCCGTACACACTGTCCTGCACATCGTCGGCCTCGACGACCTCATCCCCATCTACCCCACCCTGGACCAGGCCCTCACCGCACAGGACGCCGCCTGACCCACGACTGCGACTTCTCGGCGCACGGCTCGCCCCTGCCGGACGGAATCCGCTTCCACGCCCGACGCCACGAAGCAGGACGAAGAAGGGCCGGCGCCGCGCCGCATGGACGGAGCGTGAGCGCACGGACCCGCGGACGGATAGGGCATACATCGGTGTTCCGGGGGATAAAGGCAGGTCATGGAGTTGCTGTCAGGAGTGCGTCGAGCGGACCGGAATGTGACCAAGCGGATCGCTGCCGGTGCGCCGCCCGGTCTTCACCGGACACTGTCGATCGTGGAGGAGATGGCGGAGAGCTCCAAGCTGTGGTGCGCGGCGGCTGTGGTGATGGCCTGCACGGGCGGTCGTCGCGGCCGAACGGCGGCTGTGGCGGGCCTGGCGTCCTTGGCGGCGGCTCAGCTGATCTCCAACGGCGTGTGCAAGCAGCTCGTCGAGCGGCGGCGACCGCCCAAGGAGTGGATCCCGCACGACGAGGTGGAGGACCGGCCGGACTCCTCGTCCTTCCCTTCCGGACACACCGCCGCCGCTGTCGCCTTCACCGCTGCGGTCGTCCCGTCGTGGCCGTTGGCCGGTGCGCTGTGTGCGGTACCGGCGACCGTGGTGGCCGTCGAGCGCGTACAGTCCGGCGCCCACTACCCCAGCGACGTCGCCGTCGGCGCCGCCATCGGCTTCGCCAGTGCCTGGCTCACCCGTCACGCCCCACGCCTGATACTGCGCCGGCTGCTGTAACCGCCCGGCGCAGCTCACGGAGTCACCCGTGCCGGTCTCCTTCGGGGCGGGGTCGCTTGTTGGGGATGCACCGCGGTGAGAAACTTGTGGAGATCGTCCTGACGGTCCCGCCCAGGGACCGGATGCGCCGGTCGCGCTGGTGTCGTTCCTTCGGGCTGAGTCCTGTGGTCCCCGGTGGCACACGAATTGATTCGCGGGCCCCTTGAGGGCTTGCCCTTGCAAGGGATAGGTCATGACGGACGAGTTGGACAGCGGCCTTGGGCTGCGGCGGCGGATATGACGGCGCAGGATCTGGCGCGGGCGCTGACCGGGCTGTTGGACGCCAGCCACACAGCGCCCTTCGAGCAGTTGCCCCGCCTGCTCGACACCGCGGCGAAGAAGGCCGGTACGGGCGGCGCCCGGCTGTTCGTGGCGGATCTTCAGGAAGAGGTGCTGCGCGAGGTGACCGGTGTCGGTCTGGACGCCGGCAAGGGCGGCGAGGAGTACCGGATCGAGGGCACGCTGCCGGGCCGCGCCTACCAGCTCACGGAGGTCACCGCGCCGGCCCGCGGCGGGGCGTGCTGGGTGCCGGTGCTGGACGGCGCTGAACGCCTGGGAGTCCTGCACGTCGAGCCCGGCTCCGGTGACGGGGACAGGCCCGACGAGGAGGCGATGCGGGCGCTGGCCTCGATGGCCGGGCTGCTGCTGGTCTCCAAGCGGGCCAACAGCGACTCCCACGCCCGGCTCACCCGCACCCGGCAGATGGGCGTGCCGGCGGAACTGCAGTGGAGCATGATGCCGCCGCGGACCTTCGCCGACCGGCGGGCCACCGTCAGCGCCTTCATGGAACCGGCCTACCAGGTGGCCGGGGACGCCTTCGAGTACGCGGTGGCCGATGACATCCTGCATCTGGCGGTTTTCGATGCCATGGGCCACGACACCTCCGCCGGCCTGACCGCGGCCCTGGCGATGGCCGCCTGCCGCAGCAACCGCCGCGCCGGCGCCACCATCCCCGAGGCCAGCAGAGCCATCGAGGACACCCTCGTCGAGCAGTTCGGGCACAGCCGCTATGCCACCGGTATCCTCGCCGACCTGGAACTGGACACCGGTATGTTCAGCTGGGTCAACCGCGGCCATCTGCCGCCGGTGCTGATCCGCGGTGGCCGCTGGGCGAACACGCTGCGCTGCCCGCCGGCCGGACCGATGGGCAGCGGGTTCAACCTGCCCATCAGACAGTGCACCGAACAGCTGGAACCCGGCGACCGGCTCCTGCTGTTCACCGACGGCATCACCGAAGCCCGCGACAGGGACGGCCGTGAATTCGGTGTGGAGCGCTTCACCGACTTCATCATCCGCCACCACGCCGACAACCTGCCCGTCGACGAAACCCTGCGCCGCCTCATGCACGCCGTCCTGGACTACCACCAGGGACGACTGGAGGACGACGCCACCGTCCTGTTCTGCGAATGGCACGGCGACACCGGCGCGCACGGAGCCTGAGAACCGCGTCGTCCGGTGGACAGGCCAGGCACGCAGAACTGCCCGAATCATTGAAGCCCGCGCCCGTCTCCGGGCCGGGACCACGTGACGCACGGCGCAGCGCGCAGTCCGCGGCCTGGGCCCGCACGACAGGCCGGACACGACGCTGCGCTCCCGCAGCGCCTGCGCCGGCCGGTCGCCGAGCGGGCCGACAGCGTTGCCCCCTCACGCCATGGACAACCGTTTCAGGCAGCGGCTGTCTGGTTCGCCGATTCGGTGGCGCGGCGGTAGGCGGCGTTGATGCGCTGGGCTTCTTCGAGCTGGTCCTCGAGGATGATGATGCGGCAGGCGGCCTCGACGGGGGTGCCGTGGTCGACGAGTTCGCGGGCGCGGGCGGCGATGCGCAGCTGGTAGCGGGAGTAGCGGCGGTGTCCGCCGGCGGAGCGCAGCGGGGTGATCAGGCGGGCTTCACCGATGGCACGCAGAAAGCCCTGCGTGGTGCCGAGCATCTCGGCGGCCCGGCCCATCGTGTAGGCGGGATAGTCGTCGTCATCGAGACGCGTGTACGCGTCGTCTGCTGTCACTTGCACCTCTCTGCACTGTTCGGGGAACACGCTTGAGGGGCCCCGGCGCCGTGCGGCACCAGGGCCCCGAAGGAACTGCTACACCATCTGCCGGCCTCGGTGCTGCGCCGGCCTGCTTTTTCCGCACTGGACCAGGGGGGATGTGGGCAGGTGCGGGGATCGCGGATGCGTGACCGGAGACCACCTCACTGTCGATGTCCTGCGGTACCCGGACTTCCGTGTTCCGTCCGGGCGATCCCGATGGTGCTTCACTCCTCCGTTCTTTCCCTCTGTTCTTTCCCTCTGTATGAATCACTTGCCGAACCGGTACTGCTCTACCGCGTACTGCTGGTGGCCCGGAAAAGCGCCACACCTTCGGCAGCCGGCCCCGTCGCCCGTCATGCGTCTGCTCCGGCTTGGAACCCCACTGCCGAACCTCCCGGTACGCGCGCCCGCAGCCGGCGCCTTTACCGAGGTACTGCTCTCCTGTCGCGCTGCTGGATCCTGCGTACTGCAACTGCGTAAAACTGCCCGGCAGTTCGTCTCTGCCGGGCCCTTCTCGATCTCGGCTACAAGAGAAACCATACCCACAGCCACTACCCAATGTCTACTCTTGCCAGCATAGATTTTCGTGCTCGGCGGTGAGGTGATCCTCTCGGTGCCACCACCGACTTCACCAAGGGCACCCTCTTCGCCACCCTGCGCACCGCCAACCCGCCGCAACTGCGCAAAGTCGCGTACGAGAGGCCGGCGAGGCCGTACCTGGCCTGCCGTCGCACTGCCTCCACGGAGTGGGCGATGTCCTCACCTGCACGAGAGGTCCGGAGATCGGCCTTCATTCCACTCGGTGGCTTGACGTCCTTCTTCCCGCTCGGTGGCTTGACGTCCTTCTTCCCGCTCGGTGGCTTGACCGGGACCTGTCCCAGGACGTCTACCGCACGGCTTGTACCCGCAGGGCCTCGAAACGTTCCGCGGTTCCCGATCCGGGCTCCGGCCGCAGGACGATCAGGCGGTGACTGTTCGTCGCGCTGACGACGACCTCGCAGTGCACGTCGAGAGCACCGGCCTGCGGGTGGTGGAGGGTTTTGGTCGTCGACCTGTTGGGCTCGACCTCCATCTTCTCCCAGTACGCCGCGAACTCCGCACTGCGGGCCGACAGGTCGGTGATGAGCCCCCTGACGACAACGTCGTGGCCGCGGGCGGCCGCCGCCGCTCGCAGGCCGGCGACGTACGCCCGTCCGGTCGCCTCGTCGGTCTCACCGAAGTCACGCATCCGCGTATCCGGTTCGGTGAACCACCGCCAGACCGCGTTGGCCTGCCGGCCAGGTCGCTGTGTCCAGGGCCCGAACAGCGCGGTGCTCAGCTCGTTCTGCGCGACCAGGCCGGCGAGGTCGTCCACGATGTGCGCGGGCACGGTGGTGAGCGAGTCGAGCAGGAATCTCAGACCGGGCTCGACACAGGGTCCCGCCACGGGTCCGGCCGGCGGCGCGTGTCCCGCCAGCCGGTACAGGTAGTCCCGTTCGTCGGACGTGAGCCGTAGTGCCCTCGCGAGGCCGGCGAGCATCACTTCCGAGGGGTTCGCCCCCCGGCTCTGTTCCAGCCGTTCGTAGTAGTCCACGGAGACATCCGCGAGCAGCGCCACCTCGGCACGCCGCAGTCCTGGCGTACGACGGCGATCGCCGGGAGTCAGCCCGACATCCGAAGGCAGCAGTGCCTCACGTCGGGTCCGCAGGAAGCGTCCCAGTTCGGCATGGTCCACCAGAGACTCCTCGCAAGCTTGTGCCCGGCGTCGACGGCAGGGAATTTCACCGTTTGCCGCCATTCTCGCTTCGACGGAGCGCACAGGCTCACCCGGGTGGTGGTTACCGGTGGCCCTCCCACAGGGACCTGCGCACCGCACGGGGATCCAGGCGGGTCTCCGAAGCGGTGTCGAAATGCATGGTGGCGCGGTCCCTGGGGTCGTACTCGGCCCAGCCCGGCTTGCCGTCGGTCGCGAAGGAGACCCAGGCACCGTGCATGGTGTCGGCGAGCCCCTGCGGGAGGTCGGTGCCGAGCAGGGGAAGCAGGGCCGGATCATCCAAGTTGTCGAAGACGAAGGGGATTTCGGCCGTGTGGCAGGCACCGGCCCGGCCGTCGAAGGTGGTCGGCCGCCAGCCGAACTCGTACAGGTACGTGGCGCCGCGCTGCCCGGCCCGTGCCTCGGCGAGGCGGATCGCCGGGATGCGGAAGAACCAGTCGGTGGTCAGCGCGGACAGTAGTTCGCCGGGCGAGGCGTCCGGGTCGTCCAGGAGGTAGGCGGCTACGGCCTCGTCGGGATAGAGGCCGTAGCCCGCCGCCGCGCCCCGCAGATGAGGGTCACCCAGGACATCGAGCATATGGGTCGGAACGAGGAAGAGCCGGAACTCGTCGCTGTTGGTGCCGACCAGGACATCGACGTCGCTTCCGGCGCCGGCAGCGATCGCCTCGATCGGCGGGAGCGGCAGCAGGTCGCCGTCGACGACGGGTTCGAAGGGCATCGAGTTGACCGCGGCCCCACCCCACAGGGCGGGGTCGGGATTCGCCGCGACCGCGAGGCGCAGTTCCTCCGCGGCCGGAAGCAACCGGTCGGGCGGAACGGCCGCGAAGGCCTCACGGGTAGGGGGGATACGGAGCAGCCCCGCCATGTGATGGCCGATCCTGCGGGCGGTGGCCGGGCTGAAAGTGTGGTGCGCGGCGCCACTCTGCAGGACGGCACGGCGAAAGAGTCCGGCTGCGCGGGGCGCGGCCAGTAGGGCACCGATACTCATGGCGCCGGCGGACTCCCCGAACACGGTGACGTTGTCGGGGTCACCGCCGAACGCCGCGATGTTCTCCTGCACCCAGCGCAGTGCGGCGAGCTGGTCGAGCAGGCCGAGGTTGGCGGTGTCCCCATCGCCGAGATGGAGAAAACCGTCCACTCCCAGGCGGTAGTTGACGGTCACACAGACGATCCCGTCGCGGGCGAACCGGCTGCCGTCGTAGAGCGGCACCGCGCCCGAACCGTTGGTGAACGAGCCGCCGTGCACCCACACCATCACCGGCAGCCGTCCGGACCGCTCCGGCGTCCAGACGTTGAGGTTGAGGCAGTCCTCGCCGGCGATGTCCACATCAGGGATTATTTCGTCGAAAGGAGAGGGGTACGGGCCCTTCGGCACGGTGGGCCCGTAGGCGAGGGCGTCCCGCACGCCGTCCCAGGGCTCGACGGGCCGGGGCGGCCGGAAACGGTTCGGCCCGACGGGCGGAGCGGCGTACGGGATGCCCTTGAACACGGCGATGTCGCCGTTGACCGCGCCGAGCAGGCTGCCGTCTCGCGTTGCGACGGTGACCATGAGGCCCTACTTCCGGTGGTTCGGGGTGCTGGGTGCTGAACAGGTGCGGGGCGCGAAGGCAGCCCTCGGAGGACAGGAGCTGCCCGCCACCGCCATGGTGGCCCGGTGCCGGGAAGGTTCCAGCGTCCTCCGGAGACCCGGTCCAGCAGGGCGACCCTCGGGGAGGCAGGACAGCTCGTCCGCAAGGCCCACCGTCCCGCCTGCCTGGCTGCCTGCCCGCCTGCCTGCCTGTCCGCCTGCCTGCCTGTCCGCCTGTCCGCCTGTCCGCAGTGCCGTAGCGGGTGGCGTCCGTGAGCGTGGTGACTTCGGGCTGGTGCCAGCTTTCCAGCTTTCGGGCTTCGCGCAGGTGAGGACGCCACCGTGCCGAACGGTGGCGTCCTCGCCCGCGGCCGTCCGACCAGGACGACAGGCAGGTCCGCCGTCCACAGGGTGTCCATCGGAATCGCGAGCTGTCATCGTCCACTGCGTGGGCAGTGTCTCGACCTGTCCGACCGGCCACCCGGCGCCCAGGATCTGCTCGCGAACCTCACACAGCCGCGCGTACGTTCCCACGCGCAGTCCCCATCCCGCCCCGCTGAGGGGGTCGAGATCGGTGGTGGGGTGGAGCGGTTTCGACGATCATCAGGTGGTCGTCACCGCCGACATCGACGCCTGCGATCCGAGGGTCGGAAAGGGTTGCGGCGCGCTCGAACGCGAGCACCGCTCCGAGCAGCTCCGTGCAGTACGTGACCAGCCGGTCGAGATCGGTCGTGGACAGAGTCAGATGGTTGATTCCGAAGAGTTCGGGCGTGGTGGGCCAACTGTAGTGCGGCCGCCGGCCGAACCCCGGCGCGGGCGTTCAGTTCGTCGTCGGCGGGGGCGGCGTCTCGTCGCAGCCGCAGCTCGCCCGGCGGACCACGCCGACCGGGAGCACCAGGGAGACGGGCTCCTGCGGAGGCCGTCCGCCGAGCCGTCGTACGAGCAGGTCGACGGCCTCCTCGCCCATGCGCACCATCGGCTGGCGCACGGTGGTGAGGGCGGGACGCACCAGGCGGCTCAGCGGGATGCCGTCGAAGCCGGTCACCACGACGTCGTCGGGCACCCGCAGGCCCAGCTGTTCGAGGGCCTGCAGCGCGCCGACCGCCATCTGGTCGTTGGCGAACACGAACGCCTCGGGCCGGTCACCGCCGTCCCCGCACAGCAGACGCGCGGCGCGGGCACCCTCGGCCTGGGTCATCATCGGCATGCGCAGTGCGGGTTCGGCCGCGGCTCCGAGCCCGGCCTCCCGGCAGGCCCGGCGGAAGCCGCGGAAACGCGCCTCGACGTCCGGGGAGTCGTCCAGGAGTCCCACGTAGGCGAGGCGGCGCAGTCCGTGGTCGTGCACAAGGTGCCGGGTCAACTCGTACTGGCCGTCCTCGTTGGCGACCTCGACGTGGTCCAGGTGGTCGAGCGAGGGGTCCTGCGCGCGGGGGCCGGCCAGCATCACCACCGGCCGGCGCCGGGAGATCGCCTCGAGTTCCTCGGTCGGCACCGTACGGGCCATCACGGCGAAGCCGTCCACCCGGCCGGCCACCTGGGCCACGAGGCTCTCGGGACCCCCTTCGAGAGAGGCCGCGATCAGCAGCGCGTACCCGTGCCGGCGGGCCGCGCGTTCCATGCCCCGGATGATCTGGTCCGAGTACAGCATCGCGGCGTCGTCGTCCTCGGCGCCGACCGTGTCCGGGTCGGAGTAGTCCGGGAAGCACAGGCCCAGGACGCCGGTCGAACGGCTGGCGAGACCGCGGGCGCTGCCACTCGGCACGTATCCGAGCTCGCTCGCCGCCGCCAGTACCCGTTCACGGGTGGTGACGCGTACGGAGTCGGGGCTGCGGTACACCCTGGACACCGTGGCGATGGACACTCCGGAACGTTCGGCCACGTCGTACACCGTGGGGTTCGCGTTCGCGTTCACGACGCGGTGCCGTTCATGGGTCGGGGCCCCGTCTCTTCCGATGCGCACATGTGGATGAAAGCGCATTCACCCTAGGGGTGGGCAGGCCGCCGAGGCAACCGGCCACGCGGCGACCGACCGGCCCTGCCGCGCGGCCGGACGCCGCGTACAGCCCTCCGAGTCCCGGGCCGGACGCCTTCCGTCCACGCGTCACGCGGACCGTGCCCTCTTCAGTGCCGCGTCCAGAGCCGCCTGCACATCGTCGGGCAGCCGCTCCGTGATCACCCAGTCGACGACGAGGAGAGCGATCTCGCCCAACTTGATGTTGGTGTGCTGGGAGACGTCCTTCAGGACGTCGAAACCCTGGTGGGGGTGCAGTCCGCCGAGGGCGATGACCACGCCGATCGCCTGATCGATCACGGCATGCGAGGTGATGGCCCTCTGCAGATGGTCGTTGTCCCGTTGCAGTTCGACGATCTTGGCGGCGAGATCGTCCGGCTGCCGCGGCCGGTGCGCTCCAGTCGGTTCGGGACGGCCGTCGTGCGGGAGACCCATCGGACATCACTCCAGGAAACAATTTCTTTGAGCAACGAACAGAGGGAGGCGTACTGCTCGCGGGAGGAGCGTCCACGCGGCAGTAGCGGTCCGTCAGATTCCCACCGCCCTCTCGTGGATGTCGGCGGGCTGCATCTCACGGTTGACCAGGGCCTGGGCGGTCGCGCTGAGACTGACCTGGTGACGGTCCGCATAGCCGGACAGGAGGCGCCCCGCCACGCTCAGCGGCACCTGGTGGTACGCGGCGATCACGCCTTTCGCGATCTCCAGGAGGGTTTTGGCGGCCATGGCGCTCTGGACGCGCGTGACGACGTCGTCGCGCCGGGGCTCGGCGGACCAGTGCATCAGCCCCAGGGCGGCGGAGTCCGCCAGGGCCTGTGCGAGGTACAGGTCACCGCTCGGAAGGTCCCCGGTGCGTGCGTTGAGCAGGGTCAGCGCGCCCAGTACGCGGTCGTGGAGGCGTACCGGCACGGTGTGCAGGGACCGGTACCCGGCATCCGCCATGGCGCTGATGAGCTTGGGCCAGCGTTCCGCTCCGGTGCGGATGTCGGGCACGCTGGCGCTCTCGCCGGTGCGGTAGCAGTCCATGCAGGGACCGCGCCCCGTCTGCATCTGCATCAGCTCGACGAACGCGGCCCCGTCCTCGGTGGAGGCCATCGTCCTCAGGGTTCCCCGGGCGTCGGCGATCATCACTGCCGCCGCATCGACGTCCAGCAGTCCGCGGCAGGCGTGCACCAGCCGGTCGAACAGACGCAACGGGTCGAAGTCCGGTGCGTAGGTGTCCGTCAGGTCGACGAACGCCTTCGCCAGCTCTCGCTCGCGGTTCATGCTCGCCTCCCCGGCGGTGTCATCGTCGTGCCTGCTCAGGTTGTCACTCATGGCGGATGTCCGTGCTGCCGTCGATGATGGCCCGCGCGACATCAAGTGCCGTGCTGCCTTGTGTAAAAGCCCGGGCCCGCAGCCTCAGCAGGGCATCCTCGGCGCTCACTCCCAAGTGCACCATGATCACGCCGGTGGCCTGATGGATTTCCACCCGGTCGGATTCCGCTCCCTGCAGCCACGTTACGACTCCGTCGGAGTCGGCCGCAGCGCGGTCGAAGGCCGTGACGGCCAGACTGAGCGCATCGGCGACCAGCAGCGCCGTACGCAGCCGGTCGCCGTCGAGCGGGCCGGCCGTCTCCTGGTACAGGTCCAGGGTTCCCAAGACCTTCGCGCCGGCGGTCAACGGCATCGAGAAGGCGGCTCCGGCGCCCACCTTGGCGGCCTGGACGCAGAACAAGGGCCAGCGGCGGGCGTCCGGGGCCCGGGCCAGATCGGGTGCGAACACCGGGGCCCGCAGCCGGACGGCCTCCGTGCACGGGCCTTCGCCCAGGGTGTACTGGATCTCCGCGAGCTGACCGGCCACCTCGTCGGAGGCGAACAGCACGACACCCATGCCCGCCTTCCGTCCGAGGACCGACAGGGACAGTCCCGAGATGTCCGGCAGGAGGGACACGCATGCCCGGCAGAGGGCCTGGGGCACGGACGCGGAAGGGACGTCCTGGACCGCACCGATCAGCCTGCGTGTGATGCGGGTCCGCAGGAGCTGGGTCTCCTGCTCCGCGTCCTCGGCGCCCGGCTCCCACCAGGACATCGTCTTCACCTCCCCGCACGGCAACCGGTCGACGTACACGATCTTGCCTCATCGGTGGAACCCCGGGCGGCACGCTCCGTTCGCCCCTTCGCGGCGGTACGCGCGCGGGCGACCGGTATCGACGGCGTCGTCCGGTCGCGTCGACCGCGATTCCGCCGACCGCGGTCCTGCCGGGCGCGCCGGACCTCGGCCGCCCTCCGCCATGACCGGCGGGGCTGTCGCATACGTCACCAGCCTCGTCTCGTCGTTTCCCGCTCCGTCGCGGAGACCGGATCGGCTGGATCAGCCGGATCAGTACGTCTCGGGTCCGCCCGCCGCTGTCAAGTCCCCCTGTGGGTCGAAGAGAAACGACCTTCACAGGTTCGGCAACCGGAGTTCATGATCTGCGATGCGCCCGCAGATCCCTCTCCGGGGTGCCGCGGCACAACTCGTACGAACCCTTCACGGAGAAGCCGGTGGGGCATCCGGCACCGGAGACCGGCGTCCTTCGTCCCTGCCGGCGGCGGGCGCGACCGGGCGCGCGGCATCGTGCGCGGACAGGAGCGCCATCAGGTCCGCGACGGTGGCGGCGGCATCCGCGGGGTGGCGCAGGAACGTGTCGGAGCTGATGCGGTAGAGGTTCGAACGTCCTTCCCTGGTGTGGGTGAGGTAGCCGCTGTCCTCCAGGTCGCCAATGATCTTCTGTACGGCTCGCTCGGTGAGCCGGCAGCGGACGGCGATGTCACGGACACGGGTGGCACGGTCCGCTGCGATGGCGGCCAGCACCCGGGAGTGGTTGGTCAGGAATGTCCAGCCTGCATGCGGTTCCGGCGCTCGGTCCATCCCCTCACGATACGATTCCGTTCACGTATTTTAATAGGCGCATTTTCATTCGCGCATCAATTGACGTGAAGTTCGACGGCGAGGACGACAGGAGAGTGGGGTCCGGCATCCCCACCGGTCGCCTCCGAATCAGTTGTCCGAAAACGGCAGGAAGTCCACCAGAACGGCGATCTCCTCGTCCTCCGGCGCCCGTTCGGCGAAGACGACGCGGTAGAGGACGAAGCCGAGCCAACTGTCGATCACCGTGGCGACGGGCAGGCCGGGAGGCAGTTCTCCGCGCGTGATGCCACGTTCCAGCAGGTGGGTCCCGGGGGTCAGACGGGCCGCCAGGAGGTCGCGCAGGTCGGTGCGACCGGCCTCGCCCCGTTCGGTCAGGGCGGCGGCCACGACACTCGGATCGCCGAGCAGGGTGAGGGTCCGGACCAGGCCGCCCAGGAAGGCCAGCGCGTCCGTCCTGGTACTGCCGGTGTCGGGCAGCGGCTCCGGGGCCAGCCGGTCGGCGACCGCCTCCGTGATGACGGCCGCCTTGTTGGGCCACCAGCGGTACAGGGTCATACGGGCCACGCCGGCGCGCTCGGAGATGCGCTCCATGGTCACCCGGTGGTAGCCCAGTTCGTTCACCAGCTCGCGTGTCGCCTCCAGTACGGCCGCGTGCGCCTGCGGGTCGCGGTGACGGCCGCGCCGTCGACGCGGCTCGGGGGCGGGACGGGGCTGGGCCTCCGGCACGACATGGCCTCCTTCGGACGCTCGGCACCGACCGTCGACCAGCACCCATCGACCAGTGGTCACGGGCCGCTGGACGCCGCGCGGGCGTCCAGCGGCCGGTGAGCGCCGGAATAACTAGACAGTATGTATTGTCTACTCGAAATGAGAGGTTCATCCAGTCCGGACGGACCGCGGCCGGAGTCCACCGATACGGGCGAGCCCCCGCCGCAGGCACGACATGAGTGGGAGGCCGGACCATGAACGGCAGGTTCGAGGACAAGGTCGTACTGATCACCGGTGGCGGCTCCGGACTGGGCCGGGCCACCGCGCTGCAGCTGGCCGCCGAGGGCGCGAAGCTGGCCCTCGTCGACGTGAGCGAGCAGGGTCTCGCGGAGACCGCGGCCCAGGTCGAGAAGGCCTCCCCCGGCACCGAGGTCGTGCAGATCGTCGCCGACGTGAGCAAGGATGACGAGGTCCGGGGTTACGTCGAGCGGACGCGGAGCGCCTTCGGCCGTATCGACGGCTTCTTCAACAACGCCGGCATCGAGGGCAAGCAGAACCTCACCGAGGACTTCGGCACCGAGGAGTTCCAGAAGGTCGTCGCGATCAACCTGCAGGGTGTCTTCCTCGGCCTCAAGCACGTCCTGGCCGTGATGCGCGCCCAGGGCAGCGGCCATGTCGTCAACACCGCCTCCGTGGGCGGCATCCGCGGTGTCGGCAACCAGTCCGGGTACGCCGCCGCCAAGCACGGTGTCGTCGGCCTGACGCGCAACTCGGGTGTGGAGTACGGCCAGTACGGCATCACCGTCAAGGCCATCGCCCCGGGTGCCATCATGACGCCCATGGTCGAGGGCTCCCTGAAGCAGCTGGACCCGGTCGACTGGGAGGAGGCCGGCCGTCAGTTCGTCAGCGGCAACCCCGCACGCCGCTTCGGCCGGCCCGAAGAGGTGGCGTACCTCGTGGCCTTCCTCCTGTCGGACCAGGCCTCGTTCATCAACGCCACGACGATCGCCATCGACGGCGGCCAGTCCGAGCAGTACTGAGGCAGGGCGCCCGCTCCCGGCGTCAGACCAGCCCGAGTTCCCGCTCGCCGAGCGGCGCGAAGAACCGTTCCACGTCGGCATCGGTGACCTCGGCGAGGGTGGCCGGTGACCAGCGCGGGGTGCGGTCCTTGTCGACGACCTGGGCCCGGATGCCCTCGACCAGGTCGTGCGTGGTCAGGGCCGCGCACGAGACGCGGTACTCCTGCTCCAGCACCCGCTCCAGTGAGCCGAGCCGCCGTGCGCGTCGCACGGCGGCGAGCGTCACCTTCAGTGCGGTGGGCGACTTGGCGAGCAGGGTCTCCGCCGTCTCCTTCGCGGCCGGGTCGCCGTGCGCGACCAGCCGCCGGACGATCTCCTCCACCGTGCCGGCGGCGAAGCAGGAGTCGATCCACTCCCGCCGCCCGGCCAGGTCACCGTCCGGCGGGGGCCCCGTGTGGCGGTCCAGCGCGTCCCGTACGGGCAGGTCGGCGAGGTCGGCCACGAAGCGCGGAAGCGACGCGGACGGTACGAAGTGGTCGGCGAGCCCGCACAGCAGGGCGTCCCCGGCACCGATGTGTGCGCCCGTCAGGGCGAGGTGGGTGCCCAGTTCGCCCGGCGCGGCGGCCAGCAGGTGGGTGCCGCCGACGTCCGGCACGAAGCCGATGCCGGTCTCGGGCATGGCGATCCTCGACCGTTCGGTGACGACCCGGACGCCGCCGTGCGCGGAGACACCGACCCCGCCGCCCATGACGATGCCGTCCATGACGGCGACGTAGGGCTTGGGATAGTGGGCGATGCGCGCGTTGAGGTGGTATTCGTCGCGCCAGAACGCGGCCGCGGCCGTGCCGTCACCGTCGCGGGCGTCGTCGTGCACAGCCCGGATGTCGCCGCCCGCGCACAGGCCGCGCTCCCCCGCGCCGGTGAGGACGACGGTCTCGACGGCCGGGTCGTGCTCCCACGCGCTCAGCGCCGCGTCGATGCTCCGCACCATGGCGTGGTTGAGGGCGTTGATGGCCCTCGGGCGGTTGAGGACGAGGTGGGCGGCCCGGCCGGTGGTGCGCAGCAGGACGGGTGCCTCGCTGCCGGTCATCCCGAAGCCCCCGCCGTACCGCGGGGCGCGTCGACACGCATGATCTCGTCGGTTCCTTCCAGGTCGCCGGGTTCTGACTGCCGGGTTCTGACTGCCGAGTCCTGACTGCCGGGTTCCGGTGAGGGCGGACCCGTGTGTCCTCGTGATGTCACGGACGATCTTCTCAACGCCACCCGCGGCCGGAGGACGCGGGTCGGCACCCGGGCCCGCCCCTGCGCGGCCCGGCCCGGGTGCCGATCGCCGGACAGGTGTCACCGGCCTCGTCCGGACCACCGCCTGCCCTGGTGTCCCGCGTCCGTACACACCGGCTGCCGCTCCCGGGTAGAAGGCGGGCTGCGGGGTACTCCGGGGCCATGACCATCACAGAAACCGCCCCCCTCCGGGCTGTCGCACTCGTCTGCACCCTGTCGCCCTCGCCCGCCGCGTCCAGCTCGCAGCTGCTGGCCGAGCAGACCATGGCCGCACTCGGCGAGCACGGCGTCACCGGTGAGGTGATCCGTATCGCGGACCACGACGTCAGGCCCGGGGTGGAGAAGGACATGGGCGACGGCGACGAGTGGCCGGCCATCCGGAACAAGGTCATGGACTCCGACATCCTGATCCTCTCCACACCGATCTGGCTGGGCCATCCGTGCAGCACCGCCCAGCGGGTCCTGGAGCGCCTCGACGCCGAGATCTCCGAGACGGACGACGAAGGGCGGATGCTCACCTTCGGGAAGGTCGCCGCGGTGTGTGTCGTCGGTAACGAGGACGGCGCCCACAAGGTCAGCTCGGACCTCTTCCAGGGGCTGAATGACGTGGGCTTCTCGCTCGCCCCGAACGCGGTCACCTACTGGGTCGGGGAAGCCATGAAGGGCGTCGACTACCAGGACCTCGACAAGACCCCCGAGGCCACCTCGGCGACGACGGCCACCCTGGCGGCCAACACGGCCCACCTCGCCCGCACGCTCAGGGGCGCCCCCTACCCGCCCAGCTGACCGGCGGCCCGCCCCGTCGTCCACCCGCGTCCTCAGTCCCGCGTACCCACCAGCCCCATCCGGTGGGCCAGCACGACGGCCTGGACGCGGTCGCGCAGGTCGAGCTTGGTCAGGACGCGTGACACGTACGTCTTGACCGTCTCGCGGCTGATGACCATCCGCTCCGCGATCTCGCTGTTCGACAGCCCCTCGGCGATGAGTTCCAGTACCTCGGTCTCGCGGGGCGCCAGGGCGGACAGTGCCTGTGCCGCGGCATGCCGGCGAGGGCGCCGGATCCGGTCGGCGAACCTGCCGACGAGCTGCCGGGTGACCGCGGGCGACAGCAGGGACTCCCCCGCGTCGACCGTCCGGACGCCGTCCACCAGGTCACGCGGCCTGGAGTCCTTGAGCAGGAAGCCGCTCGCCCCGGCGCGCAGTGCCTCGTACACGTACTCGTCGAGGTTGAAGGTGGTGACCACCAGCACCTTCATGGGTGCGACGACGTCGGGTCCGGCCAGCAGCCGGGTCGCCTCGATGCCGTCCAGCAGGGGCATGCGGATGTCCATCACCACCACGTCCGGGCGCAGTCGCCGGGCGGCCTCCACCGCCGTGCGGCCGTCCCCGGCCTCTCCCACGACGTCGATGTCCGGCTGGGCGTTGAAAATGGTGACGTATCCGGCCCGTACGAGTTCCTGGTCGTCGCAGACCAGGACGCGGATCGGGATCGGCGTCCAGGTGTCCGTGCCGAAGCCGAGGCCGGCGCCGGAACCGGTGCCGTGGTCGGTGCCGGTCATTCCCGCCCCCCGGCTGCTCCGGCCGTCCCGGCCGCTTCGGCTCTCCCGGCCACCGCTGCCGCCGTCCCCGTCCCCGTCCCGGAAGGTATGCGGGCGCGGACGCCGAAGCCGCCGTCCGGCAGCTTCCCGGCGGACAGTTCACCGCCGAGCACACCCACCCGCTCGCGCAGTCCGGTCAGGCCGTGCCCACCGCCCCGGCCCAGCGGGCCGGACCTGGGGACGCCCGCGGTGACGGGTGGCCCTTCGGTGGTCACCTCGACCTCCACCTCGTGGCGGCCGTAGTGGACGTCGACGCGGGTGCGGTGGCCCGGCGCGTGCTTGAGCGCGTTGGTCAGCGTCTCCTGCACCACGCGGTACGCGGCCAGCCGTACCGCCGAGGCCGCCGGCGGCCCCTCCCCCCGTTCCGTGAGTTCCACGGGCTGGCCGGCCGCCCGCGTCTGTTCGACCAGGTCACCCACCTCGCCCGGCCCCGGCGTACGGTCCGCGGCGGACGGCCCGGTCCACGGTCCGCCGGACGTCGTGCCGCCGGACGTCGTCCCGTCGGACGCCATGTCGTCGGACGTGCTTCCGGACGCCTTCAGGACACCCAGCAGGTGCTGCAGATCCGTCAGGGCGTGCCGTCCGGAGTCGCTGATCGCGCCGAGGCCGGCCTCCACCCGCTCGGGTGCGTCGGCGAGCAGGAACCCGGCGGCGTCCGCCTGGATGACCATGGCGGTGACGTGGTGGGTCACCACGTCGTGCAGCTCCCGGGCGATACGGGCCCGTTCGCGCGCCGTCGCGGCCTCCACACTGAGCCGCCGCCGCTCCGCCTCCCCGTCCTGGCGGGCCCGTACGACCGTGCCCACGGCCCAGCATCCCACCAGCACGGTGCAGATGATGGCGAAGTCGGGCACGCGCTGGGGCGACCCCCTGCCGTGCAGCCCGAGCGCGAACAGGGCGTAGGACGCGGTCGCGGCGGCCACACCCAGGGCCCGGTGCGTCCTGTCGGTCCGCCTGCTGTGGGCGCCGACGCTGTAGAGCGCGACGTACAGGCCCATGCTCGCGCAGGTCTGCGGGTAACCGACCAGTTCATGCACCGCGAACGCGCCCGCCACCAGCGCGAGGCACACCGCGGGAAGTCGCCGCCGCATCACCAGCGGAAGCCACAGGGCCGCCGTCACCAGCGCTCCCGGCAGACCCGACGGGCGTTCCGCCAGGTCGCCGAACTGCGCGCCGAGCGGAGCCGTCACCGGGGCGAACACCACCGGGGCGAGCAGCACGGTGACCACCGCGTCCCGCCGGAGCACGTCCAGCGTGCCCCAACGCGCCGCGAGAGCAGGCGCGTTCGTCTTGAGTATGGATCCCGCCGAACCGAGCACAGGCAGAGACTAACGCCTCGCGATCAGAGGCGATCGGGACGCGATCAGGGCGCGATCAGGGCGCGGACGGCGCCGAGGTGCTGTCGCGGACGACGAGGCGAGGGGTCATGGTGGTCTGGACCGCGTGCGCGCGGTGGCCCTCTACCCGTTCGATGAGCAGCCGGGCGGCGGTGGCCCCCATGTCGTGCCCGGCCTGGTCGACGCTGGTGAGCTGGACGGTGGCGAGGTCCGCGATGGCGGTGTTGTTGTAGCCCACGAGGGACACGTCCTGCGGTACCCGCAGGCCCAGTTCGTGGGCGGCCCGCCAGACGCCGAGCGCGGCCACGTCGGCGCCCGTCATGATGGCGGTGGGCCGGTCGTCCGCGGTCAGCAGGCTCATGCCCGCCTTGTAGCCGCCTTCGTCGGAGTACGCCGTACGGCAGATCCGGGTGTGCTCCGCCAGTTCGTTGCGGCCCATCGCCTCCGCGTACCCGTTGCTCAGGACGATCTCCGGGGTGCGTGCCCACTTGCTGGAACGCGTCCCGGGAGAGGAGACCAGCGCGATGTTGCGGTGACCGAGGGACACCAGATGGTCCACGACCAGCGCGGCTCCCGCTCCGTCTGCGTCGACGACGGAGTCGTGCAGCTCGGAGGTGTCGTGGTGGCCGATGACGACGGTGGGCGTCGACTGGGCGGTGGACAGCACTTCGGAGCGCCGGGTGCTGGGGGCGATCAGGATGAGGCCGTCCATCTGGCGGTCGACCATGGCCTGGACGGTCTTGCCCTGCGCCTCGGCCCCGAAGCCCGCGTCGCCGATCAGCACGGTGTACTCGCTGTCCCGCAGTTCGTCGCGGATGCCGTCGAGGATGTCGGCGAAGAAGGTGTTGCGGATGTTGTCCAGCAGGATGCCGATCGTGTACGTCCGCCCGCGCATCCCGCGCGCCGCGGCATGGGGCCGGTAGTCCAGCTCCGCCATGGCGGCCCGGACCTTCTCCCGCATGGCCGCGCTGACCCCGTAGGCGTTGCGCATGACTTTGGAGACCGCCGCGGTGGACACTCCCGCGTGCCGCGCGACGTCCGTGATCGTCACGCGTTTCTTCCGCTCTGATCCCTGCTGCATGCCCGGTGCCCCCTGGGTCCTGTCCTTCTGAATGCAACGTTCTACAGGATGAACTGGCCCGGCCGCTAGATGTGGCCGAGTTTTCGACGATGTTGCGGCACGATGTCTTGACGACCGCCCGGACTGCATGCACTGTAGTGCGCACTTCGGTGTAGAGAACGTTATACAAACTCTCGCCCACCACACTTTCCGCAGGCCTGCGCCGTGCGCCTCCGTTCAATGATGACAGGGAGCCATGCTGTGACCACCTCCTCGACCTCCGCCAGAAGGGCCCGCCTCGCCGGTCTGACCGCGAGCACCGCCGCCATGGTCGTCCTCGCGTCCGCCTGCGGGGGATCGGGCGGCGGCTCCGGCTCGGCGCCCGGGAACTTCAGCTACCTGAGCGTCACGGAGAACACCACCGTCAAGACGGCACTGACCACCCTGTCCAAGGGTGAGTGCAGGACCGCCCAGGACGCCCTGCCGCTCAAGGTGGAGACGGTCCCCCAGGCGAGCCTGGACCAGAAGCTGCAGCTGCTGGCCGGCCAGGACGCGCTGCCGGTCCAGTTCGCGGCGGGCAACGCCCCGGCGCTGACGCGGCAGTTGTACACCTCGGGCAAGGTCGCCGATCTGGAGGCCGAGCTGAAGTCGCTCGGTGTCTACGACCAGTTGGAGCCCGCCGCCGTCTCCACCGTCAAGGCGCTGTACGGCGGCAAGGTGGAGGTCCTGCCCTACGAGTACAACATCGAGGGGATCTTCTACAACAAGAAGGTCTTCGACGACAACGGACTGACCGTGCCCGGCACCTGGACCGAACTCGTGGCGGCGGCGGGGAAGCTGGAGGCCAAGGGCGTCCAGCCGTTCGCGGCCTCCGGGCAGCAGGGCTGGCCGCTGACCCGCCTCATCAGCGGGTATCTCTACCGCAGCCTGGGACCGGACGCGCTGCAGGACGTGGCCGACGGCAGGGCGAAGCTCACGGACCCCGCGTACGTGAAGGCCGCGCGGCAGGTCGCCGACCTCGGCAGGAAGGGCTACTTCGGCAAGGGCGTCGGTTCCATCGACTACGACACCGCGATGAACGAGTTCCTCGGCGGCAAGGCCGGCATGTTCTACATGGGCAGCTGGGCGCTGGCGAACATCGCCGACGAGAAGCAGAACAAGGTGGGCGCCGACAACATCGGCTTCATGCCCTTCCCGGCCGTCGAGGGCGGCAGGGGCTCGGTCGAGCAGTACCCCTCCAACGTCGGACTGGGCATCACGCTCGGCGCGAAGTCCTTCGACAAGAAGACCGGCGCCTGGGTGTCCTGCATCGCGAAGAACTACGGCAGCACCGCCCTGAAGGACCAGGGGGCCATCTCCGGCTTCAAGGTCAACACCCCGGTCGAGGACGCCAACGAGGTCACCGGACAGGTCCGGAAGACCATCAGCGCGTCCAAGCAGAACGTGCTCTGGTTCGAGGCGCTGTTCTCCACCAAGGCGACCACGGTCAGCCAGACCAACGCGGCCGGCCTGGTCGGCGGCAGCCTGAGCCCCGAGAAGTTCATGGCGACCGTGCAGGACGCGCTGTCCGAGAAGTGAAGCGGGCGGGCCCGGCGACGGGCCCCGCCCACGACAGTCCCACTCCCACGAACTGGACACCCCTCCATGCATCGCGTACTCGGTGACCGCAAGGCGGTCCTGATCCTGCTGGGTCCCGCCCTGCTCGTCTACTCCTTGATCATGCTGGTCCCCATGGTGTGGTCCTTCGGGTACTCGTTCACCGAGGGCAACACCATCGAGGGGTTCACCGGCAACGGCCTGGACAACTTCCAGCGGCTGTTCTCCGACCCCGCCGTGCGCGACGCCCTGTGGTTCACCGCGAAGTACGCGGTCGTCGTGACCGTCGGCCAGGTCGTCGCCGGCTACCTGCTCGCCCTGCTGTACGTGTTCTTCCTCAAGCGGGCCTCCGCGCTCGTCCGCACCCTGGTGTTCTTCCCGGTCGTACTGCCCACGGTGGCCGTCGGGCTGCTCTTCCAGAAGTTCTTCCAGGTGGCCCCGCAGACCGGCCCGGTCAACTCCCTGCTCAACGCCGTCGGTCTGGAGTCGGTCGACTGGTTCGGCAGCGCGGGACACGCCTTCTGGGTCCTGATCGTCATGGACATCTGGCGTTCCATGGGCTTCTACGCCGTGCTGCTCTTCGCCGGGCTGGTGGACATCCCCGAGGAGGTGCTGGAGTCCGCGCGCCTCGACGGCGCCTCCGGCCTGCGACTCGTACGTCACATCGTGCTGCCGATGTCGTTCCCGGTGCTGATGTCGTCGGTCGTCTTCAGCGTCAACGGCACGCTCAAGGTGTTCGACTGCATCGTCGCGCTGACGGGCGGCGGCCCCGGCAACGGGACGACACCCCTGACCCTGTACATGTTCCAGACGTCGTTCACCTACGGCGACTACGGCTACGGCAGCACGATCGCCCTGCTGCTGACCGTCGTCTGTCTGCTGGTGACCCTGGTCGTCTTCCGCGTCTCGCGGCGCGACCCCATGGAGGGCTGAACCCATGGCCATCGACACGCCCTTCAAGACGTCGGCGGGCCGCGGTGACGGCCGCGGGCCGCACGCGGGTCCGGCGTCGGCCTCCCGGCGCCGGCGTCCGGGCCGCCGCCCGTGGGTCAGGACCGTCGTCGCGCTGCTGCTGGTCGTCGAGGTCTATCCGCTGATCTGGATGTTCCTGACCTCGCTGAAGTCCAACGACGACTACCTGAACAACTCCACGTGGTCGCTGCCCACGACGTGGGAGTGGGGCAACTACACCGACGCCTGGACCACCGGGCACATCGGCCTGTACGTGCAGAACAGCCTACTGGCCGTGCTGCCGGCGCTCGCGCTGATCCTGCTCCTGGGCACGGCGGCCGGGTTCGCCCTGCAGATCATGGTGTGGAAGGGCCGCAGCCTGACCCTGCTGGTCTTCCTCACCGGCATGATGGTGCCCGCGCAGATGATCCTGCTGCCCCTGTTCACGGTGTACTTCCAGGCGGGCCTGTCCGGCACCCTGTGGCCGCTGATCCTCACCTACACGGGCACCGGTCTGCCCCTGACGGTGTTCATGATGGCCACCTACTACAAGACCGTCCCGCGCGAGCTGTTCGAGGCGGCCACCATCGACGGCGCGGGCATCCTGCGCGCCTTCTGGACCATCAGCCTGCCCATGGTCCGCAACGCGATCCTGACCGTCGGCCTGGTGCAGTTCTTCTTCATCTGGAACGACCTGCTGATCGCGCTGACCTTCACCAACAGCCAGGACCTGCGCACCGTCCAGGTCGGTCTGCTCAACTTCACCGGCGACTTCGGCGCCACCCGGTACGGCCCGCTGTTCGCCGCCATCTGCATCAACGTCTTCGGCACCCTGGTGATCTACCTCTTCCTCAACCAGAAGGTGATGAAGGGCCTCACCTCGGGAGCCGTCAAGGGGTGACGGCCGCGCCCCGGGGGTTCCAGCCCCGGCCCGGCGCCGGCCGTCCGCACCCGCATCCATGGAAGGTCCCCCACCCATGTCCTCTCAGCCTGCCCCGGTCACCTTCGAGCACCTGCCCGACGGGCTCGGTACCGGTGTCGCCCGACCACGCCTGAGCTGGCGTCTCCCCCGGGGAGCAGCCGTCCAGGACGCCTACGAGATCGAACTCGACCGGGGCGGCGTCCCGCACCGCACCGGCCGGACGGCCCGGGCGGACCAGGTCCTCGTGCCCTGGCCCGGGGAGCCCCTCGACTCGCGTGAACGGGTCGGCGTACGTGTACGGGTGTGGGTGGACGGGGCCGCGGACCCGTCCGGCTGGAGCGAGCCGAGCACGGTCGAGGCCGGGCTCCTGGACGCGGCCGACTGGAGCGCCGTCCCGGTCGGCGCGGCCTGGGCCGAGGACCCCGGCACCGACCGGCGCCCGGCCCGCGTCCGCCGGAACTTCACCCTGGCCGCCCCGGTGCGCCGGGCCCGGCTGTACGTCACCGCCCACGGTGTGTACGAGGCCGAGATCAACGGCCGCCGGGTCGGCGACGACATCCTCTCGCCCGGGTGGACCGTGTACGGCGAGCGCCTGCGGTACTACACCTACGACGTCACCGAGCACCTCGTGCCGGGCGCCAACACCATCGGTGCCTGGCTCGGGGACGGCTGGTACCGCGGCCACATCGGCTTCGACGGCGGCCACCGCGACCTCTACGGCAGCGACCAGTCCCTCCTCGCCCAGCTCGAGGTCACCCACACCGACGGCACCACGACGGTCGTCGCCACCGACGGCTCCTGGCAGGCCGCGCCCGGGCCCGTCCTGTCCAGTGGCCTCTACGAGGGCGAGACCTTCGACGCACGCCTGCACGACACCGCCTGGTCCACCCCGCGAGGCGGGGCCGACGAGGCCGGGGCGTGGACCGCGGTCGCGACCCGGACCCGCGATCCCCGTACCCTGATCGCGCCCAAGGGCGCCCCCGTCCGCTGCACCCAGGAGATCGCGCCCACGACCGTCACCCGCAAGGCGGACGGCCGGTACCTCCTGGACTTCGGCCAGAACCTCGTCGGCCGGCTGCGCATCACCGTCGACGGACCCGCCGGCACCACGGTCGTCCTGCGCCACGCGGAGGTGCTCCAGGACGGCGAACTCGCCACCCGGCCCCTGCGCGGGGCGACGTCCACCGACACCTACGTCCTCGACGGCTCCGGCGCGCAGACCTGGGAACCGCGCTTCACGATCCACGGCTTCCGCTACGCCGAAGTCAGCGGCTGGCCCGGCGGGTTGACCCCGGACGACGTGACGGCCCGGGTCTACCACACCGACATGACCCGCACCGGCCGGTTCGAGTGCAGCGACCCGATGGTCAACCGGCTGCACGAGAACGTCGTGTGGAGCATGCGCGGCAACTTCGTCGACATCCCGACCGACTGCCCGCAGCGCGACGAACGCCTGGGCTGGACCGGCGACATCCAGGTCTTCGCCCCCACCGCGTCCTTCCTGTACGACTGCGCCGGCATGCTCGACTCCTGGCTGGACGACGTCGCCGTCGAGCAGCTCCCCGACGGAACGGTCCCCTGGTACGTGCCGGTCATCCCCGGCGGCCCGCAGTGGACGCCGATCCAGCCCGGTGCCGCCTGGGGCGACGTCGCCACCCTCACCCCGTGGGTGCTGTACCAGCGGTTCGGCGACCTGGAACTGCTGCGCCGTCACTTCCCCATGGGACGGGCGTGGGTGGACCTGATGGACCGGCTGGCCGGGGAGAGCCGGCTGTGGGACACCGGGCACCAGCTCGGGGACTGGCTGGACCCCATCGCCCCGCCGGAGGACCCGGCGGGCGGCCGCACCGACCGCTACCTGGTGGCCACCGCCTACTTCGCGCACTCCGCCCGCCACCTGCAGTGGTCGGCCCGGGAACTCGGGTACACGGAACTCGCCGAGCGGTACGGGCGTCTCGCGGACGACGTCACCCGCGCCTTCCGGGCCCGCCATGTGCTGCCCGGCGGCCGGATGACCAGCGACGCCCCGACCGCGTACTCGGTGGCTCTGGTCTTCGGTCTCCTGGACGACGACCGGCAGCGCCGGCAGGCGGGCGACCGCCTCGCGGAGCTGGTGCTCCAGGACGACGCCCGCATCGCCACCGGCTTCGTAGGCACCCCGCTGATCTGCGACGCGCTGACCGACACCGGGCACCTGGACGTGGCCTACCGGCTGCTGACCCAGACCGGGTGCCCGTCATGGCTCTACACCGTCTCGATGGGCGCGACCACCATCTGGGAGCGCTGGGACAGCCTCCTTCCCGACGGCACGCTCAACTCCGGCGGGATGACGTCGTTCAACCACTACGCGCTGGGTGCCGTCGCCGACTGGATGCACCGCGTCGTCGCCGGCCTCGACCTCGCCTCCCCCGGCTACCGCACCCTGCGGTTCCGGCCCCGGCCGGGCGGCGGCATCACCTGGGCCCGGGCAGAGCACGAGACGCCGTACGGCCGCGCCGCCGTCTCCTGGGAGCTGACCGACCCGGGCATGACGGACTCGGGCATGACCGCGCAGGTCACGGTCCCCGACGGCTGCCGGGGCGTGGTCGAACTGCCGGGGCACGCCCCGCTGTCCGTGGGCCCCGGTCTGCACCACCTCGACACCCGCGACCTCGAACACACCGCCGCCTGACGCCGCTCGTTCCGTCCACCACGCACCGCCTCGCGACAGAGCATCCGCCACCGCTCGAAGGATCGAAGGAGAGTGTGAAGTGACCCGTCCCAGAGGTATGTCCCGGCGCGAAGCCGTGGCCGTGTCCGTAGCCGCCCTGGGAGGAGCCGCGGCGCTGACCGCCGGCCTCCCCACCACGGCCGCCGCCGCACCGCCGGCCACCCCGGCCGGTCCGGCCGCGGCCGGCCGTCCGTGGCGCGACCGGAAGAAGTCCGCCGCCCGCAGGGCCGACGCCCTTCTCGGTGCCATGACGCTCCAGGAGCGGATCACGCTCGTCACGGCCGTCGAGGTGGCCGACTTCGAGCCCCTGGCACACCTCGGCATCCCGGCCATGACCCGCGTGGACGCCTCCGACGGCCTGCGCGGCGACACCGGCGTGACGGCCTTCCCCGCCCCCAACGCGCTGGCGGCGACGTTCGACACCGACCTGGCCGAGCGCTACGGCGCCGCCATCGGCGCCGAGGCGCGTGGCAAGGGCTGGAACGTGCTGCTCGGCCCCACCGTCGACATCGACCGCAATCCCCGCAACGGCCGCGAGGCCGAGTCGTACGGCGAGGACCCCCTGGTCAACGGTCTGATCGGGGCGGCGGTCACCCGCGGTTTCCAGAGCAACGACGTCATCGCGCAGATCAAGCACTTCACCGTCTACAACCAGGAGGAGGGCCGCAACACCCTCGACGTGAAGGTCTCCGAGCGGGCCCTGCGCGAGGTCCACTACCCGGCCTTCGAGCACACCCTCCGGGACGGCGGGGCCCTGTCGGTCATGGGCTCCTACCCGAGGGTCAACGGGGTGTACGCCTGCGAGAACCCGCACCTGATCGGCGCCCTGAAGACCGACCTGGGGCTCAAGGGCTATCTCGGCACCGACTACCACCCGTCCGGGGACCGCGTAGCGGAGATCAACGCCGGCGTCGACTCCGCCGCCCTCATCCCCGACACCCCGAAGGCCGCCTTCACCGACGGCCGGATCCCGCGGGAGCGCACCCAAGACGCCGCGTGGCGCATCCTGTACGCGCTGTTCGCCTCCGGGGCCTACGACAACCCGCTGCCGGACGGGCCCGCCGACGTGGTGACCACCGCGGCGCACCAGACCCTGGCCCGCATCACCGGTGAGCGGGCCACCGTCCTGCTGAAGCACGAGGGCGGGCTGCTGCCCCTGTCGAAGCAGACGACCGTCGCCGTGATCGGCCCGGCGGGCAAGGACACCACGACCGGCGTGGAGGGCTCCTCGTACGTCGATCCGGGCGACTTCACCACGGCACTGGACGCCGTCACCGCCAAGGCCGGGCCCTCCCGGATCCTGTTCTCCCAGGGCAGCCTCGGTGACGTCGCCCTGCCCACGATCCCCGGTTCCGTCTTCACCACACCCGACGGCGGGCCCGGCCTGCGCGCCGTTTTCCACGCGGGCGAGGACCTCTCCGGCAGCCCGCTCACCACCACCACGACGGCGAACATCGACTTCCGCGGCGGCAATCCGGTCGGCGGTCTGCCCGCCAGGTGGTCGGCCCGCTGGACCGGCCGCATCACCCCGCCCGCCACCGGCCCGGTCCGCATCTCCACCCTGCTGGCGGGCGCCGCGAAGATCGTCGTGGACGGCGTCACCCTCCTCGACGAGTCCCGCTTCCTCTGGGACTCCTTCTTCGGCCCCAAGGAGAGCGCGATCGGTGGTGTCGTCGATCTCACCGGCGGCAGGGCCGTCGACATCACGGTCGAGTACAGCACCAGGGACGCCGGCTTCCGGGGTCCCGGTATGACACTGGGCTGGCAGCCCGAGTCGCTCATACCGGCCGCCGTCGCGGCGGCGGGGAAGGCCGACGCGGCGGTGGTGTTCGTCAACAACTGCACCGGTGAGGCCTTCGACCGCGACAACCTCTCCCTGCCCGGCGACCAGGACCGGCTCGTCGAAGCCGTCGCCGCGGTCAACCCGCGCACGATCGTCGTCCTCAACACCTCGGGCCCCGTGCTCATGCCGTGGCTCGGCAAGGTGAAGGGCGTGCTGCAGGCCTGGTACCAGGGCGCGGCGACCGGCACGAGTATCGCCAACGTGCTCTACGGCGACGCGGAGCCCGGCGGCCGTCTCCCGGTCACCTTCCCCGCCGACGAGCACCAGGGACCCACCACCTACACCGGCGCCAAGAACGACGACGACGCCAACGGCATCACGTACGACGAAGGCATCCACGTCGGCTACAAGTGGTACGTCAAGCACCGCGCCGAGCCCCTCTTCCCCTTCGGCCACGGCCTGTCGTACACCTCCTTCCGGTACGAGGGGGCACGCGTGCGCGGCCTGGGCCGCGGGGACGCGGCCGCCGAGGTCACGGTCGGGGTCCGCAACACCGGCCGCCGCAGCGGGTCCGACGTCGTCCAGGTCTACATCGGCCACCTGCCGACCAGGACGGACACCCCGGCCAGGACGCTCGTCGGCTTCGCCCGCGTCGACCTGGGGCCGGGCGAGCGCGGGACCGCCGGTGTCACCGTGAGCCGGCGGGCGCTCTCCTACTGGAACGAGGACAGGGCCCGCTGGGTGACTCCCGCGGGCCGGGTCCCGGTCTACGCGGGGCGTTCGGTCGCCGACCTCGACCTCGTGGGCAGCATCACCGTGAGGTAGCCCGCCGCGTCGCCGTCGCCGCCTTCCGCCCTCACCGCCGCCGGGCGGGGGCGGCGGGGGCGGACCCGTACGGCCGGGCGCGTGTCACGGCAGGATGGAGTCGACGTATCCGCCGTCGACGCGCAGCGCGCCCCCGGTGGTGGCGGACGCCTGGTCGGAGCTGAGGTAGACGACCATGTTGGCGATCTCCTCCGGTTCGATCAGCCGCTGCAGCAGTGACTGCGGCCGGTGCTCCCGCATGAACACGCGCTGGGCCTCGTCCCACGGCAGGTCCCGGTCGACGAGCCCGTACACGAAGTCCTCGACGCCGCCGGTGTGGGTGGGGCCCGCGATCACCGAGTTCACCGTGACGCCCGTGCCCGCCGCCTGCTTCGCGAATCCCCGGCCGACCGCGAGCAGGGCGGTCTTCGACATGCCGTAGTGGATCATCTCCGCGGGAATGACGACGGCCGAGTCACTGGCGATGTTCTGGACCCGCCCCCAGCCTCGTTCCGTCATCCCCGGCAGGTACGAACGGATCAGCCGCACGGCGGCCAGGACGTTGACCTCGAAGTAGCGCCGCCATTCGTCGTCGGTGATCTCCAGCGGGTCCGCGGACCCGAAGATGCCGAAGTTGTTGACGAGGATGTCCACCCGCGGCAGGGCGTCCACGACCTGCGCGGCGCCCTCCTCCGTGGTCACGTCCGCCGCCACGGGCACCACGTCCGCGCCGGGCACCTGCTCGGCGAGCCCGGCCGCGCTCTCCTCGGTACGCCGGGCGTTCCGGCCGTTGACGGCGACACGGGCGCCGGCCCCGGCCAGACCGGCGGCGATCGCCGCCCCGATGCCCTGGGTGGAGCCGGTGACCAACGCCGTGCGGCCCGTCAGATCGATACGCATCCCAGCGCCCTTTCCGTATGCGTCCATCGGCAGTCGACTGCGTCCGTCGGCAGTCGGCATGGGCCGGTCGGGTACCCCTTCGGGCCCGGCGTCACCCGAACCGCGCGAGACGGCGCAGTACGGCGCTGCGTCCGCGGTCGGGGACGGTCCACAGGGTCTGGCCCGTGACCCCCCAGCGCTCCAGCAGTGCGTTGGCCGCGAGGAAACCGCTGGTGGCCGCGCGTTCCATGAGCGCCACGGGCAGTTCGGTGCGGACCAGGTCGCCGGCCACCACCAGTCCGGGGTCGGGGGTGCGGACGGTGGGACGGTCGGCGTATCCGCCGACGGGGAACAGCGGGCAGTCGGCCCGCCACTCGTGGCGTTCGTCGACCACCTTCGCGGTACGCGTCTCCGGGTACACCTGGTGCAGCCGTTCCAGCAGGCGCTTCTGCTCCACGTCGCGGACCGCGTCGTCGGACAGGGCGTAGGCGTGCAGTTCCACGACGGAGCCGCCGGTGCGGGAGGCCCAGCGGGCCGCCTCCCCCTCCCAGCGCTCCAGCACACTGACGTTGTCGAGGGACCCGTACCCGCTGGTGCCGAGGAAGCCGGGCCGGTCGGCCGCGACGGGGCGGTCCAGCCACAGGCGGGAGACGAGGAACGGCGGCGCGGTGCGCAGCCGGGCCGTCCGCCCGCGCCACGCGGCGTCGCCCAGGAGCGGGGAGCGTGCGACGAGGCCGCCGAGACCTCCCGCGTCCAGGGCCAGGACGACCGTGTCGTGGCGCCGTTCGTCCGTGCCCGTGGCGACGTGGAAGCCGCCGTCCGCAGTGGGGTCGACCGTCTCGACGGAGGTGCCGGTGCGCAGGTCGACGCCGTGGCCGTCCAGGTAGCCGGCGAGCGGTTCCCACAGGGCGGTGGGGAAGGGCTCGTCGGGTACGTCGAAGAGCAGGCCCTCGGAGGAGCCGAGGAAGTAGATGTGGAACATCAGCACCATCTCCGCCGCGGACAGCCGGCGGGGGTCGGCGAAGAAGCTCCGGGAGAACACCTCGAACGCGAGGTGGTGGGCGGCCTCGGGGAAGCGGATCGACTCGAGGAAGTCGTGGGCGCTGACGCCGTCGAGCCGCTCGTACACCTCGGGGACGCGGACGTCGAGGAGGGGCAGTGCGGCGACCGGGTTCATCCGTACGAGGTCCCGCAGCCCGAAGGTGGGGCTCAGGGCGACGAATCCGAGGGCGCTGAACGGCGGGGTGCGCGGCACGTGCCGGAAGCTGTCGTGCAGGCCGCTGCCGTGCCGCAACGGATAGTCGGGCAGTCCGCGCAGACGGTCGAGTCCCGGATCGGTACGCCGCAGCAGTCCGCGCAGGTTGTAGTACTGGCGGAAGAAGGCGTGGAAACCGCGGCTCATGGTCACGGTGCTGCCGTCGGAGAGACCGGTCCGCCAGCCGGCCAGACGTCCGCCGAGGGTGGGTTCCCGTTCGTACAGCGTGACCCGTACGCCTCGTTCGGCCAGGGCCGTGGCTGCCGCCAGCCCGGCGATGCCGCCGCCCACGACGGCGGTCGTCATGGGGCGGTCGCCGGTGAAGCGCGGCGCGCCCGGCGCGGGGAGGATCGTGCGGGCGCGCCGGTCCCTGCCGCGCCGGGCGGCGTCCGGCCGCCGGGGCTCGGCGACCGGACGCCGGGAGACGGTCATCGGCCCGCGCGGCACGCTCATCGGTCGGCCTCCGCCGCGGTGCCCGGGCGGCGGGCGACGAACGTGTGGGTGATGCCGGTCTGCCAGCCGGGCAGGGGCAGCACCCGGACGTCCTGGAAGCCGGCCGCGCGGACCCGGGCGGCGAAGTCGCCCGCGGTGTCGAACTCCACGACGCTGCGCCACAGATGGCGGTAGAGGGTGCCGTCGCCCAGCGCGGTGGCGACGGGCAGGACGAGGCCCCGGCACACGCCCGTCCACACCGCGCGGTGGGAGGACCGGCCGCTGAGGGTGTACTCGTGCACCGCCAGCCGGCCCGCCGGGGCCAGTGCCTCGCGCACGGAGGAGAGCACCGCGTCGGGGTCGGCGACGTTCCGGAAGAGGTAGGCGGCGAACACCGCGTCGAACGGTCCGCGTACGCCCGC
This sequence comes from Streptomyces sp. V3I8, assembly GCF_030817535.1. Lineage (NCBI taxonomy): Bacteria > Bacillati > Actinomycetota > Actinomycetes > Kitasatosporales > Streptomycetaceae > Streptomyces > Streptomyces sp. V3I8. Next base: position 437,660 of record NZ_JAUSZL010000002.1, read on the forward strand.
TTCCGCCAGCCGTTCGGCGGGGGCCCGTACGAAGCTCACCCCGTCCCGCCACGGTTTGGCCGCCGCGCGCTCCAGCATGCCCGCGGAGGCGTCGACCGCGGTGATCTCGGCACCGGGCAGGACCGCGGCCAGCGCGGCCGTCGAGGCACCGGTGCCGCATCCCAGGTCCAGCACGCGCAGGCCGGTGCCGCCGTCGGCGAGGCCCAGCCGGCGCACCGAGCGGCGCAGGTGGGCGTGGTAGCCGGGGTTGGCGGCCACCAGCGTGTCGTAGCTGCGAGAGGCGTGGTCGAACGCGGCGGCCAGATCCTCGTCGCGCAGCAGGGTCATACGGTCTCCTCGGTCGGGTTCGGGTTCGGGTTCGGGTTCGAGGTCGGGGTCGGGTGCACGGGTTTCCTTCGTGCCTGGGCGGGGCCGGGGCGGGCCGGTGGTCAGGGCCCGGGGAAGGGTCTGCGGGGGAGCCAGGACAGCTCCGCTGCGGAGCGGAGCATGGGCAGGACGGGCGTACGGAGGCCGAGGGAGAGGTCCTCGTGGAGGCGGGTGCCGCCGTCGAGGAAGCGCAGCAGCCGCTCCATCGGCACCCTGGTGAACAGGCGTGCGAAGAACGCGGCACCGTCGACCCGTCCGCTGTCCAGGGCCCGCAGCATCACCGCGTCCATGGCGCGCGAGCGGGCCGAGTGGGCGGGCGGGGGCATCGGGTGGCGGCCCGCCCTCAGGGCGTCCGCGACGGCTCGCGTCTGGCGCTGCACGGCGGAGAAGGTGTAGCCGGTGGACGGCCGGGTGGCGCCCCCCGCGGCGCCGATGCGGAAGACCGAGGGCGCCGACCGCCGGGCGAAGCGCGCGTCGGTCATGGGGATCACGCCGGTCTCGGTCGAGGTGATCTCGAAGTCGCCGAGCCGCAGCACGTCGTCGGCGTAACGGCGCAGGGCGAGGTCGTAGGCCGACCGGGACAGCACGGCACCGGAGAACTCGGTGTACTCCACCAGGGCTTCCCGCGGGCCGGTGGGCAGGACGTACCCGAAGGCGAGTCCGCGCTCGGGCTGCGGGACCCGGAAGTCCATCAGTTCCACCGTGCCGGGGTCGAACACCGGCTCGCCGGTGCGGACGAACCAGCCCTGGAAGTGCTGCAGCAGGGTCGTACGGGCGGTCGGCAGGCTGCCCAGCGGCCGGGAGTCGAAGACCCAGCGGGCGCGCACCGTCACGGGGCGGCCCCGGTCGTCGCGGGCGCGGATCTCGGCCCCGTCGGTGATGCCGTCCACGGTCTCGACGGTCGCCTCGATCCGGCGGACGTCGCCGCCGCGCGCCAGATCGCGGGCCACGAGGCGCTCGAAGTCGTCGGAGCGGAGCATCTTGTAGGTGAGGGGCGCGATGTCGTCCTGCGCGGGCCGGCCCGCGGGGGTGTGGACCCGCAGCCGCCGCCAGGAGGCGGTCAGGGCGGCGTCGTACGGTCCGGGGCCCTCCTCCCAGAAGCACCACGTCCGGCCGGGCGGGCGGAGCGGGCCGGGCGGGGCGTCCACCAGGACCGTCGGCACCCGTCGCGCCCCGGGGGCGGGGCGGGCGAGCCGGTGGGCCAGGGACAGACCCGCGGCTCCCGCGCCCACGATGGCCACCTCGGCGTCCAGCACGAACCGCTCCCTCCCTGCGCGTCCCACCGGCGGTGCGCGGCCGGCCGGTGACCTGTCGAAAGCCTTCCCTCCGCGGGGCCCGCGCGGATGCAGGTACGGCCAGGTTGTCGCACGGGGTGGAGTGCGGGCGGCCTCGGTCCTCGGCTCAGGTCCGCGGACGGCGGGGGCGGACGAGCCGGCGGAAGAGGACCCGCAGCACGGCGGACGCGCCCCGCAGGACCTGGCGCCCGGCACGCAGCAGCAGGTTCCGGACGGCCGGGCACGGACCCGGCGGGGTACGTGCGCGGTCGGCGGCCACATGCGCCCGCACCTGGTCCCACACCCTCGGGGACGGCGCCTGCAGTACGTCGCCCGGGTAGGTCAGACGGCCGGCCTCCACGACGCGTTCGTAGGCGGTGAGCCGCTCGCGGCACAGAGGGCACACGCTCAGGTGACGGGCGGCGGGAGCGCTCCACGCGGTCCGGCCGCCGTCGAGGGCGTGGACGGCGAGTTCCGCGTTCGGAATGTGGCACGGCGCCCGTTGGTCGGCCACACCGTCACCTCCTCACGGCCTGACGCGCAGGCCTAGGGACCCTGTCACCGTGCCCGCGTTCGAGGGAGCTGAGGGCCGGTCGGTGTCAGCCCCTTTACGGGCCGGGCCCCGCCCCCGGATGCAGGAGCCGGCGGCCGATGCGCGGACCGGGAGGGGTGGCAGGGGTCGTGCGGGGCGACAGGGCCGGGCGGTGGGTGTGTCCGGCGGTGGGTGCGTGTCCGGCCGGTGCCGCCGGACCGGTCGGCGGGAAATCGGCCCGCTGTTTCGCCGCATCGTTTCTGCAGCGGATCGGCTCGGCACCCCGGTGCGGCGGTCACTCCACGTGACCTCGTACGCCGTCGTCCTGGAGGCAGTTGCCGAGCCGGTGGAGGCCGCGTCTGGCGTGGCTCTTGACGGTGCCCAGCGGCCAGCCCGTGAGTTCGGCGATCTGCGTGTGCGTCAGGTCGTCGTAGAAGGCGAGGGTGAGCACGCGGCGCTGGGCGTCCGGCAGCTTGGCGAGTTCGTGGCCAAGGAGGACCCGGTCGAGCACGGCGGCCTGGGCGTCGTGGTCCGTGGGCGCGACGGACATCCTGGCCCCGGCCGCCGCGACGAGGTGCGCCCGCCGGGTGCGCGCCGACAGCGCGTCGGCGACCTTCCGGCGGGTGATGCCGACGAGCCAGGCACCCAGGGCGCCCCGGTCCGGGGCGAATCCCGCACGTCCGCGCCACGCGGCCAGGAACACCGTCTGCGTGACGTCCTCCGCCTCCCGGACGTCCCCGAGGGAGCGCTGCGCCAGGGTGTACACCAGGGCGCCCCACCGGCGGTAGAGGGCGGCCAGGCACTCCTCGTCACCCTCCGCGAACCGCGTGGCGAGCTCCTCGTCGGCCAGGTGCTCCTCCGCCGGAGCCCACAGCGGGATGTCGTCCAGGGCCTGCTCCGTGACCTGCTGTGCGGACATGATGTCTGCTCCTCGTGTGGGCTGAGCTCGGTGCATTCCGCGGGGGTACCCCTCTTCGCCCACCCCACGGGTGTCGGTCGGTCGTCGGCCGCCGGGGCGGCTCCTGCCCCCTCACCCTGCGAGAACCGAAAGCGGTGCAACAACTTGCATCGTCTCTGCATCACTTCCCGCCGGCCGAGAACTGATCGCACGTTGTCGCCCGTCCGGCGCATCCATGAGTGCCTCTGCCGAGGAAAGCGTTCAGTCAGACACATATGCGATCGCGACGAGAGGACCCGGGATGCGCTCCAGCGAGGCGAAGGACCACTCGGTGGCCGGGGCAGCCTCCGGCCCTCATCCGGAGCCCCCGCCCCCGCATTCCGAGCACACGCGCGGCTCCGCGGGCGGCGTACGCGGCTGCGCGGGCGGCACCGCGCGCCCCGGGGGCGGCCGCCCCGGTCCGGGCAGGCTCATGGAGGATCCCCGCTTCCCGCAGTCCCCGCCGGACATGGACGATCTGCACGTCATCGACAGTGATGTGTCCGCGGCCGTGGGGCGTGTCCTGGAGGACCATCTGGCCGAACGGGTGGAGCGGGCCTGTGCCCTCGACCCGGTGTTCGGCCGCGATCTGGCCGAACGCGTCGCGCGGTTCACCCTGGACGGCGGCAAGCGCATGCGTTCCCGGTTCGTGTGGTGGGCCCTGCGCGCCTGCGGTGGCGGCCCGCGCGAGGCGGAGGCCGCCCTGCGCGTCGGCGCGGCCCTCGAACTGATCCAGACCGGCGCCCTGGTCCACGACGACGTGATGGACGACGCGCGGCTGCGCCGGGGACGGCCCGCCCTGCACGTGGACGTCGCCGCCCAGTACGCCGACACCGTGCCGCAGGCGCTCGGTCCGCGGTTCGGCGAGGCCGCGGCGATCCTCGCCGGTGACCTGTCCCTGGCCTGGGCGGACGACCTCGTGGCGACCGTCGGCACGGCGCAGGTGGCCGTACGCGACCTGTGGAGCGCCATGCGCACCGAGATGGTGGCCGGGCAGTACCTGGACCTGCACGGCCAGGCCACCGCCTCCCGCTCCCTGGCCCGCGCGATCCGTGCCGCCTGCCTCAAGAGCGCCCTGTACTCCGTGGAGCGTCCGCTGGCGCTCGGCGCCGCGCTCGCCGGAGCGGACCCCGCGCGCGGCGAGGCGCTGTGCGCGGCGGGCCGGCGCGTCGGCATCGCCTTCCAGCTGCGCGACGACCTGGCCGACGTCTTCGGCGACCCCCGGCGCACCGGCAAACCCGTGGGCGGCGACATCCGCGCGGGCAAGCCCACCTATCTGGTCGCCCTGGCGCAGGCCCGGGCCGAGGCGACCGGGGACCGGCACGGCCTGGCCGTGCTGCGGCGGTCGCTCGGCCGCGCCGACCTGTCCGACAGCCGTCTGGAGGAGGTCCGTGACGTGCTGGTCACGACCGGCGCCCGCGCCGTCGTCGAAGCAAGGATCGAACGGCTGGTCACCCAGGGCATGCGCCACCTGCAGTCCGTCCCGCTGGAGCCGGAGGGCCGGCAGCGGCTGCGCGACCTGCTGCACGCCACGGCCGGCACGACCCCCGCCACCCCGTCGTCCGCGGCGGCCGCACCGGTGGCACCCGCCGGGGCCCCACCGGGCGAGGCCCCACCGCCCGGGACGCAGGACGACGGCACGCACACCTCGTTCCTGCTCGCCGCGGGTGCCGAGGGGGCTGTCCGATGACCAGGAACATCCCCGGACGTACGGACCATGTCGTGGTGGTCGGCGCCGGGCTCTCCGGTCTCGCCGCCGCCCTGCACCTGCTCGGCGCGGGCCGCCGGGTCACCGTCGTGGAACGCGACGACCTGCCCGGGGGCCGCGCCGGACGCCTGGAGCGCGGCGGCTACCGCATGGACACCGGCCCCACCGTGCTGACCATGCCCGACCTGGCCGACGAGGCCTTCGCCGCGGTGGGCGGGAACCTGCGCGACCGCGTCGACCTGATCCCCCTGCACCCGGCCTACCGGGCGCTCTTCGCCGACGGCAGCGGCATCGACGTACACACCGGAGCGGAGGCGATGGAGGCCGAGGTCGAGCGGTTCGCGGGGGCCTCGGAGGCCGCGGGCTACCGGCGGCTGCGCCGGTGGCTGGAACAGCTGTACCGGGCGCAGATGCGGCACTTCATCGACACGAACTTCGACTCGCCCTTCCAGCTGCTGACTCCCGACCTGGCGCGGCTGGCGGCGCTCGGCGGTTTCGGGCGGCTGGACGCGCGGATCGGGCGGTACCTGCGCGACGAGCGACTGCGCCGGGTCTTCTCCTTCCAGTCGCTGTACGCCGGGGTCCCGCCGAAGCAGGCCCTCGCCGCGTACGCCATGATCGCCTACATGGACACCGTCGCCGGCGTGTACTTCCCGCGCGGCGGCATGCACGCCCTGCCGCAGGCCATGGCGGACGCCGCCGCTCAGGCGGGCGCCGACCTGCGCTTCGGGCAGGACGTCACCCGGCTGGAGCGCTCGGGCGACCGCGTCACCGCCGTCGTCACCGACCAGGGACGCATCGCGTGCGACGCCGTGGTCCTCACCCCGGACCTGCCGGTCGCCTACCGCCTCCTCGGCCACACACCGCGCCGGCCCCTGCGGATCAGGCACGCGCCGTCGGCCGTCGTCCTGCACGCCGGCACCGACCGGACCTGGCCCGGACTCGCCCACCACACGCTGTCCTTCGGCGCCGCCTGGCACGGCACCTTCGACGAACTCACCCGCACCGGCGACCTGATGAGCGACCCCTCGCTGCTCATCACCCGTCCGACCGCCACCGACCCCGCCCTCGCCCCGCCCGGCCGCCACCTCCACTACGTCCTGGCCCCCTGCCCCAACACCGACATCGGACCGGACGCCGCCGCCTGGGGCGACCTCGCCCCGCGCTACCGCGACAGCGTCCTGCGGGAGCTGGAGCAGCGCGGGTTCGACGGCTTCGCCGACGCGATCGAGGAGGAAACCCTGGTCACACCGGCCGACTGGCACGCCCAGGGACACGCGGCGGGCACGCCCTTCTCCGCCGCCCACACCTTCGCGCAGACCGGTCCGTTCCGGCCGCGCAACCTCGTCCGCGGCACCGAGAACGCCGTACTCGCCGGCTGCGGCACCACGCCGGGCGTCGGCGTCCCGACCGTACTGCTGTCCGGCAAGCTCGCCGCGGCCCGGATCACCGGGCGGCACACGGCTCCCGCCCCGAGGCGCGGACGCGCCGCACCGGCGGCACCGGCCGCGCTCACCGTGCCGACCACACCGACAGCGCCGACATCCACAGCACCCACAGCACCCACAGCACCGGAAGGAAACCGCCGATGACCGTCCGCGAACTCGACGCGGCAGGCATCACCGAGCCCGTCCTGCGCGACGCCTACACCCGGTGCCGCCGGCTCAACGCCCGGCACGGCAGGACCTACTTCCTCGCCACCCGGCTGCTGCCCGTGGAGCGGCGTCCCGCCGTCCACGCCCTCTACGGCTTCGCCCGCTGGGCGGACGACATCGTCGACGACCTGGACCAGGACATCCCGGCCCGGCGCCGCGCGGCGGACCTCGCCCGTCTGCACGAGGACCTGGAGCGGGGCCTCAGGGACGGGGACAGCACCGAACCCGTGGTCCTCGCACTCGCCGACACGGCCCGGCGGTACGACATCGACCACCGGCACTTCAGTGATTTCATGGCGTCGATGCGCAGCGACCTGGAGGTCACCGACTACCCGACGTACGACGACCTGCGCGCGTACATGCACGGTTCCGCGGCGGTCATCGGGCTGCAGATGCTGCCGATCCTCGGCACCGTGGTCCCGCGCGAGGAGGCCGCCCCGCACGCGGCCGCCCTGGGCGTCGCCTTCCAGCTGACCAACTTCCTGCGCGACGTCGGCGAGGACCTCGACCGCGGACGCGTCTACCTGCCCGCCGACCTGCTCGGCGCGCACGGCGTCGACCGGGAACTGCTGACGTGGAGCCGCTCCACCGGCCGCCGCGACCCGCGCATCACCGGGGCGCTGAAGGCCGCCGAGGACCTCACCCGCGGTGTCTACCGCGAGGCGGCACCCGGGCTCGCGATGCTCGACCCGGTGGCACGTCCCTGCATCCGCACGGCCTTCGTGCTGTACGGCGGCATCCTGGACGCCGTCGCCGACGACGGCCACTCGGTACTGCACCGCCGGGCCGTGGTCCCCCGGCGCCGGCGCGCCGCGGTGGCCGTCGACGGGCTCGTCCGCCTGCTGGCCGCCCGGGCCGGGACGCGCGAGCGGCACACCGTGCGGCCCGTGCCCCCTCAACTGCCGCCCCCGGCGACCCTGGGGAGGCCCGCTGCCGCCGGGGCCTCCCCCGCTCCCACGTCGCTGCAGGAGGAGATCGCGTGAGCCCCGACCGTGATCGCGGGCGTCCCGGCCGTGCCGACCGCGCCGTCCGTCGCGGGCGGTTCCCCCTGTCGCTGCGCAAGAACCCGGTGGCCTGGGAACGGCAGCGCCCGACCTGGCGCGAGGCCCGCCCGGCGGTGATCTCCGAGGCCCTGAAACGGGCGCAGGCGCGGCCCTCGGGCAACTGGTTCGTCGTCGGCTCCAGCCGGAGCGTCCGCGACGACCGGCCGCTGGCCCGGACCGTCGGCGGACGGGAGGTCGTCGTCTGGCGCGACGACAGCGGCCGACTGGTCGCCGGCCCCGGCGTCTGCCCGCACCTGGGCGCCCCGCTCCGGGACAGCCCGGTGCGCTGCGGCACCCTGGTCTGCCACTGGCACGGACTCGCCCTGCGCGGCACGGCGTTCGCGGGCTGGGAGCCCCTGCCCGTGCACGACGACGGCATCCTGGTCTGGGTGCGCCTGGACGACATCGGCGGCGAACCGCCCCTGGACGCACCGGTGGTGCCGGCGCGGCCCGCCCCGGCGGACGCGGTGTCGGCCGTGTACGTGGGCTTCGGCACGTGCGAGCCGCAGGACATCGTGGCCAACCGGCTGGACCCCTGGCACGGGGCCTGGTTCCATCCGTACTCCTTCGTCGACCTGACCGTCGTCGACACTCCCCCGGCGACGGAGGGCACCGGGGGCACGGAGGCGGGGGCAGCACCGGCGGACGGCTTCGCCGTCGATGTCTCCTTCAAGCTCGCCGGGCGTCTCGTCGTACCGGTACGGGCGGTGTTCACCGCACCCGAGCCCCGCACCGTCGTCATGCACATCACGGAGGGCGAGGGGCAGGGCTCGGTCGTCGAGACGCATGCGACCCCGCTCGGCTCCGACGACCGCGGCAGGCCGCGGACCGCGGTGGTGGAGGCCGTCGTGGCGGCGTCGGACCGCACCGGATTCGCCGTCGCCCGCAGGATGGCACCGGTACTGCGACCACTCGTACGGGCCGCCGCCGGACGGCTGTGGCGCGACGACCTGGCCTACGCGGAACGCCGCTGGCAGTTGCGCTCGACGGGACGCTTCCCTGGCTGAGCCGCCCGGCCCCGCTCCGTCCCGGCCTGCCCCGGCCGGCCGGCCGGGTGACAGCCGCACGTGCCACAGCCCGATGTTTTCTGAGCGCATCCGTTCGTCCCTGTGCGACAGAAGATCATGCGAGCCATGCGGACTGCCGAGAGTCCGCACAGCGTGCGAAACGAGGCAGAGCTGATGCCGGACGGCGCCCGATGGACATGAGGGACCGCGAGCCGGCGGAACCGGCGGAACCGGCCGACATGGGGGTCACGACGGGCTTCCTGGCGCGCACGCTCGGCGTGTCCCCGACGACCCTGCGTTCCTGGGACCGCCGGTACGGACTGGGGCCGGCCGTGCGGGCGGACGGCCGGCAGCGCCGGTGGTCGCCGCAGGACGTGGCCATGCTGCGCGAGATGTGCAGGCTGACCGCCACGGGAGTACCTCCGGCCGAGGCCGCGCGGGCCGTCCTCGAACGGGCGCGGGGCGAGAGCGCCGACGCTCCGGGGCCACCTGGCGGCACGGCGGCGCACGGACGCGACGCGCCGGCGCCGCGGGCCCCGTCCGTGCCGTCGGCCGTCGGCGGCCACTCCCCCGGCGCGTCCGGCACGCTGCCCGCGGGAATCGCTCGTCAGGAGTGCCGCGGGCTGGCCCGGGCGGCCGTACGGCTCGACGCGTCGGCCGTCCAGGAACAGCTCACCGCCTCGGTGCGGGCCCATGGTCTCGTGGCGGCGTGGGAGGAGGTCATGGCACCCACGCTGCGGGCGGCCGGCCGCAAGTGGGAGTCCTCCGGCGACCGCTATGTGGAGGTCGAGCACCTGCTGTCCTGGCACGTCTCCACCGTCCTGCGGCACGTGTACGTCTCCTCGGTCGCGTCGCGGCACGGGCAGGACGCCTCCCCCGTCCTGCTGACGTGCCTGCCCGACGAGCAGCACACGCTGCCGCTCGAGGCGCTCAACGCCGCGCTGGCGGAGGCGGGCGTGCCGACGCTGATGCTCGGCGGGGCGGTTCCGGTCGAGGCCGTGGACAGCGCCGTGCGGCGCGTCGGCCCCGCGGCGGTCGCCCTGTGGAGCCAGTCGCGCTCGACCGCCAACCTTCCGCTCGCCCAGCACATCGCCGCGACCCGGTGGGGCATCCGCGGAGCCCGCAGACAGAGCCCGGTGCTGCTGTGCGGGCCCGGCTGGGGCCGCGGCGCGCCGGACGGACTGCTGCGCCCGACGGGTCTGCGGGACGCGGTACGCATGCTGGTCTCGCTCGACGCGTCGTCCCGGCCGTGACGTCCGCCCCCGGGCCGCGGGTCCCACTCGGGCAGCTTCCCGGTCCGGCCGCCCGGGGGTGCCGGCGGGTTCCGCCGCGTGCGCGGGCCGGTGTGCCGGGCGCGAGGACGGCGCGTCGCCGGCGCGGATCGTGGACGGTCCCGGAGGGTGCGGTCGTCGGCGGTTCACGGGCGGCCCGTGGTGCGATCACGCCAGGCACGCTTTGCGCACAAGGCATATGATCTTGCGTATGACGCAAGGCAATGCCGAGCTGGACGGCCTGGTACGTAAACGGATCCGTGCACTGCGCTTGGCACAGGGCTGGTCCCTGGACGAGCTGGCCACCCGCGCCCGGCTCAGTCCCTCCACGCTCAGCCGCATCGAAAACGGGCAGCGGCGTCTCGCGCTGGACCAGCTCGTCACCCTGGCCCGGGCGCTGGACACCTCGCTCGACCAGCTGGTGGAGACGGCGACGGACGATGTCGTCTCCAGCCCGATGATCGACTCGGTCCACCGGTCGATGCGCTGGCCGATCCGCGCGGATCCCGGCATGACGGTCGTACGCCAGCGCATGACGGATCCGCCGCCCGACAACCCCGCGCGCCTGCGCGCCCATCCGGGCCGCGAATGGCTCGTCGTCCTCTCGGGCACCGCGGTCCTGCTGCTGGGCAACCGGCGCTTTCGCGTGGAGACCAACCAGGCCGCCGAGTTCCCCACGATGCTCCCCCACGCCCTCGGCGCCGAGGGCGGACCCTGCGAGATCCTGGGCATCTTCGACCGAGACGCCCGCCGCGGCCACCAGGGCAACGAGGACGGCGGGAACGCGCAGCGCGCACCGCGCTGAGGAAGCACCGGAGAGGCACGGGGGAGGCGCCCGTGCCGGCTGCTCCAGCCCCTGCTCCCGCTCACGCGGGCGGGGCTCGGCCGGCGCCGCAGAAAACGGAGGTGCTCGCCGAGCGCCTCGCCTCCGTCACGGTGTGGCTGCCCGTCGAAGCCGGCGGTCCCTGCCACATCGTGGACCTCGGCTGCGGGACCGGGGCCGGAACCCTCGCGCTGCTCCAGCGTCTCCCCGGCGCGCAGGTGACCGCCGTCGACACCTCCGCCGCACACCTGCGCCGTATACGCGGCGGTGTCGCCGGAATCCTGCCGACCGAGGACCTGACCGTACGCACGGAGCGCATGGTGTGGGCCGCACGCCGTCGATGAGCGACGCGCCCGTTCCCGCGCGGAAAGGCCGCCGTTGCCGACGAGCCGGGGCCTACGGCGTCAGCACGATCCGGCCGAAGACCTCGCCCGCGTCCATCTTCCGGTGGGCCAGGACGGCCTCTTCCAGGGGCAGGAGTTCGTGCACCACCGTCGCCAGTTCACCGCGGCCCGCGGCGGCGAACTGCTCGATGCGTACGGCACGGAGGTCGGCCGCGGCGACGGTGTCCGCGCTGAAGGTGGCGAAGGACAGCGACCTCTGGAACGCGGTGATCAGTTTCGTGCCGAAGTCGGCCGGCGGCTGTCCGGCGACCACGCCGACGGCGACCAGGCGGCCGTTCGGGTTGAGCAGGTCGAAGAACGACGGCATGTCATGGCCAGCCACGATGTCGATGATCACGTCGTAGCCCGCGGGAGCATCTTCCGTGCCGCCGTCACTGCCACTGCCACTGCCGTCGCCACCGCCACCGCCAGGGACACCGTCGTCTCTGCCGGACCGGTCCAGTACACGGGTCGCGCCCAGCTTCCGCAGACGGTCGCCGCGTTCGGCCGACGACGTGGTGACCGCCACCGCCGCGGCGCCCGCGCGAACCGCGAGCTGGACCGTCATGATGCCGATGCTGCCGGCCGCTCCGCGTACGAGGACCGTCTCGCCGGGGGCGAAGTGCGCGTGCGCCAGCGCGAAGTGGGCGACGGCCCCGGAGGTGCCGAGCGTCACGGCGTCGGCGGCGGACAGGTCCGCGGGCAGCGGGACGGCCTCCCGGACCGGGACGGCGACCTGTTCGACGTAGCCGCCACCCGTGCCGGTGAACGCCCACACCCGCCGGCCGATCCACGACGCATCGACGCCGTCACCGACGGCGGTGACGGTGCCCGCGATCTCGCTGCCGGGAACGAACCCCTCCTTGAAGCCGTACGCGGCCAGCGCACCGCTGCGGATCACCGTGTCGACTCCGCCCACCCCCGCCGCCTCCGTTGCGATCAGCACCTGTCCGGCAGCGGGTGCGGGGACCGGCAGGTCGATGACGGCCAGCCCTTCAGGGGCTCCGTACCTCTGGATCGCGATCGCCTTCACCGGCGTCTCCTCGTGCTCGTACCTTCGCGGACCCGTCTCGTGCGGAGCCGCTCCCAGGCCTCGGACCGTAACGGACGCCCCCGTCCACTTGGCTAAAGTGAGAGAGGTGACCGACCCTTTGCCTCACCCCCCTCCGACGCGGCCCTCCCGGTCCCCGGACCTGCGTTCCGACGCGCGGGACAACCGCGAGCGCGTCCTCGACGCGGCCCGCACGCTGTTCTCCGCCCGTGGCCTCGACGTACCGATGCGGGAGATCGCCCGGCGCGCCGGGGTCGGGCCCGCCACCTTGTACCGGCGTTTCCCGACCAAGCAGATCCTGGTCACCGCGGTCTTCGCGGACCAGGTGCGCGCGTGCCGGGCCATCGTCGACGAGGGGTGCGCCGATCCGGATCCGTGGCGGGGCTTCTGCCTGGTCATCGAGCGGATCTGCGAACTGCACGCGCACGACCGCGGCTTCACCGAGGTCTTCATGTCGATGTTCCCGGGGACGGAGGATGCCGCCGAGAGTCGTGAGTACACGGTGCGGGCCGTCGCCGGACTGGCCCGGCGGGCCCAGGAGGCGGGGCACCTGCGCCCCGACTTCGTCATGGACGACCTCGTCCTCGTACTGATGGCCCACAAGGGGATCCGCACCGCGTCGAGCGCCGGCCAGATTGCGGCCTCCCGGCGGTTCGCGGGGTTCGTGATCCAGGCGTTCGCCGCCCGTCCCGGGCACACGCCGCTGCCGCCGCTCCCGCCACCGGCACGGCCGGCATCCGCGGTACCGGACGGCGCCGGGCCCTGAAACCGCCGGTCCCGTCGACGGCTTCGGCGATGCCGACGGGTGGCGGCGGATGGCGACGGGCTTCAGGGCGTGGTGGCGGGGGCGGGGTCCGCCAGGGCGATGCGGGCCGTGATCCGCTTGCCGACCGGCTCCCTCCGGATCTCCAGGTCCCGGGCGACGGCCTTGACGATCTCCAGGCCGTGCTGGCCGATCCTGCCGGGATCGGCGACCCGGGCTTCGGGGACCGTGGGGTCGCTGTCCCACACGGTGACCTCCACCGTCTCGCGGGTGAGGCGCAGCTGGAGCAGGACGGGGCCGGGTGCGTACTTGCCGGCGTTGGTCACCAGCTCGCTGACCACCAGCTGGGTCAGGTCCATCGCGCGGGCGGTGATCGTCGGGCCGCGACCGGTGCGGGCCCGCTCCAGGAAGGCGGTGGCGTGGTGGCGGGCGTCGGCGATGCTCCCGCCGTCCCCCTGTGTGGCGTAGCTGGTCTGCATCAAGTCTTCATCTGTCCCCGCACCGGCCTCGCCGTCGCCCTGGGATTCCACCGGCATCGCCCTCATTCCCCGTTCACGAGCGCTCCGATACCCCCGGTTCCCTCATTCATGCATCGTACAAGTGTGCTCTGCGGCACAGTCGTCCGGGTGCATCGGGTGCTGCGTTCGGGCACAATGACCGGGCAAACCAGGCGACCGGGGCGAGCCCGGACACACGACCGCAGTCGAGGAGACGGTGACCCTTTCCCAAAGCGTGGACCAGCCCGGCCGGCTCTCCGTCGAGCATTCCGCGATCGACGGCGTCCGTGTCGTGACCGTGCGCGGCGAGATCGACCACACGGTCAAGGACGTGCTCAGCGACGCCCTGCTCGTCCCGGACGGTGCGGCGGCGGCGCGGACGGTGGTCGACCTCAGCGGTGTGACCTTCATGGACTCCAGCGGGATCAGCGTCTTCATCGGCGCTTACCAGGCCACGGCCGGTGGTGCGGGGTGGCTGCGCATCGCCGGTGCGCAGGAGTCCGTGCTGCGGATCCTGCAGATCGTCGGGATGGACACGCTGATCGACTGCCATCCCAGCGTCGAGCAGGCGCTGGCCGCCTGAGCGCCGCCGGCCCGGCGGCGCTCGATGAGCTGCGCGCGGCTGCGTGCGGCTGCGTGCGACCCGGTGGCCGGACGCGCCCGAGGACGCCGGGCGGGGGCTCGGGACCGACGTCGCCCACCGCCGTGAACTCGTCGCGTACTGGGCCGGCACGTTCGACCGGCCGACGCGGGAGACGACGCTCACCGGTCCGCCCGGATCGTCGGGAAGCTCCGGGCGTGGAGCGACTGCGGCGGCCCTTCGCGCCCTTCGAGGAGCCTGAGCTCTACGCGGAGGAGCTGCGCGTGTTCTTCCGGCCGTACCGTCACGCCTCGATGAGGCCGACCCGGATCGCGTAGCGGGTGAGTTCGAGCCGGTCGCGCAGACCGAGCTTGTGCAGCATGTTCGCCCGGTGCCGGTGGACGGTCTTGATGCTGATGAACAGGATCTCCGCGATCTCCTTGGAGGAGTGGCCCTCGGCCACCAGCTTCAGGACCTCTTCCTCGCGGGCGCTCAGCACCTGGTCGGGCGGTTCCTCGCCGTGCCGGACCCGGTCGAGGTAGTTGCGGATCAGCGCGGTGACCGCGCCCGGGTAGAGAAAGGGTTCGTCGCGCATGGCGGCCCGGCAGGCGGCGACCAGGTCGCGGTCGGCCACGGACTTGAGCACGTATCCGCTGGCGCCCGCCTTGAGCGCCTGGAAGAAGTACTGCTCGTTGTCGTGCATGGTCAGCATCAGCACCCGTACGCCCGGCTTCAGCGCGGCGAGTTCGCGGGCCGCCTGCAGCCCGGTCATCCGGGGCATGGCGATGTCGAGGACCACCAGGTCGACCTCGTGGGTGCGGGCCAGGTCGACGGCTTCGGCGCCGTCCCCGGCCTCGGCGACGACCGTGAGGTCCGGCTCCCCGTCGAGGATGAGGCGGACTCCACGGCGTACCAGCGCGTGGTCGTCGGCGAGGAGGATACGGATCACGGGCTCGGCGGACGTGGTGGGCTCGGCGGACGTGGTGGGCTCGGCGGACCTGGAGGGTTCGGCGCGTGTGCCGGGTGTGTCGGGTGTGTCGGGCGTCGTCATGGCTGCTTCCTGAGGACGGGCACGGTCAGCCGGACCTGCGTTCCGGCGCGGGGCTGCGAGGTCACGTCCAGCGTGGCCCCGATCAGCAGGGCCCGCTCGCGCATGCCGCGGATGCCCGCCCCTTCAGCGGCGCCGCCGGTGCCGCGGCCGTCGTCGACGACGGTCAGCGCGACCTCCCGGCCGGTGTGGCGCAGGTTCACCTCGACCCGGTCGGCCTCGGCGTGGCGGGCCGCGTTGGTCAGGGCCTCCTGGGCGACGCGGTACAGCACCAGCTCCGTCCGCTGGTCCAGCGCGGGCAGGCCGGGGTCCAGGCGGCGCACCACGCGCAGGGTGGAATGGGTGGCGAACTCGGTGGTCAGCGAGGTCAGCGCGCTGATCAGGCCGAGATCCTCCAGCACGCCCGGGCGCAGGCGCCGCACCAGGCGGCGTACCTCGTCCAGGCTCCCCCGGGTGATCTCCTGCGCCTGCTGGAGCTCCCCGCGCAGGGGCTCGTCGGCCGCGTCCGCCGCGCGTTTCAGCGCCAGCAGGACCGCGGTCATGCTCTGGCCCACCTCGTCGTGCAGTTCCTGGGCGATGCGCCGTCGCTCCGCCTCCTGCCCCGTCAGCACGCGGGCACTGCTGGTGGCCCGTTCGTGTTCGAGGCGTTCGAGCATCGCGTTGAAGGTACGGATCAGTTCGGCGGTCTCACCGCGGCCGTGCTCCGGCAGCCGTTGCCCGGGGCGCAGCAGGTCGACAGTGGTCATCAGCCGGGTGAGCCGGCCCAGCGGGGCCAGGCCGATCCGCAGCAGCGCCGCGTTCGCGACCAGCATCACGGCCAGGCCGACCACGAGGACGACCGCCTCGGTCAGCACCACGGGCACGGAGACCGTCACCGGGGCCCACAGCAGCAACGCGGTGGCGCTGCCCAGCACGACCGCGTTGAGCGCGAAGATCCGCCAGAACAGGGACAACGGGGTGACGCCTTTCTCTGTGTGCCACGGTCCGGTCCCCCTGCCGTCGGTCACCGCGCACCCCGGGTGTGAACTGCGGCCGGTGTGTCGCCGGGCCTTGCGTCCAGCCTGCCCGCCGCGCGCCCCGCCGTCGATGGGTACCGGTGCCCATTCTCCGGGTCTGCCCTGCCCACGCCGCGATGGGGCCCGGACCGTGCCCAGGATGGGTACCGCGCCCGATGGGTTTCACGCGGCGGATCGGCCACGGTGGGGACGTACCCGGAAGGTCCTCACGGCACAGCGGAACACCGCACGGCACGGTACGACGCCGCCCGGCGCCGTGGGGAGTGGAGAAAGAGGTCCCGTCATGTCCCTCGACACGCCCCGGCCCGAGGTCCGCCCTGAGCGGATGGCGGCGCACGAGGCCCTGCAGCGCCTCGCACACGAACGCAACGCACGTCTCACCCAGCTACGGGCCATCGGCGAGGCCGGACCGGACGCGGACGAGCAGGTGATGTCCGCGCAGGAAGACACCGTCCGGTCGGTCCTCGGGCAGGTCGAGGAGGCTGTCGCCCGCGTGCAGGAGGGCGGTTACGGCCTGTGCCAGGGGTGTTCCCGGCCCATCCCCGTCGAACGTCTGGAGATCCTGCCCTATACGCGGTTCTGTGTCTCCTGCCGACGCGCCGGCGCCTGACGCCCGCCCGACCGTCCCCCGACCGCACCCGGCCACCACCCGCCCTGTCCCCGTGTCCCGCGCCGAACGAGGGGTGAAACGGTGAACGACCAGATCATCGACGACCACGGCACCCGTACGCCGGCCGAGGACCGCGGCCTGCCGCTGTCGGCCGTGGAGCTGGCCGCACTGCGTGCGGACCTGCACGAGCAACGGCTGTTCCGGCAGGAGCAGTTGCGACAACTGTCGGCCGCAGCCGCGGCCACGACACGCGCCGACGCGCTGCCCGACCGCCGGGCCACCGCACAGATCGAGGTCCGCGTCCAGCTCGCCGCCTCCGCCCGCATGGTCCTCGCAGACGTCGAGGACGCCCTCACCCGTATGGATCGGGGCAGGTACGGCACCTGCCACCTGTGCCACGAGCCCCTCACCCGCGAACGTCTGCTGATCGTGCCGCAGGCCCGCCACTGCACACGCTGCCAGCAGGACAGGGAGGCCGGCCGGTGACCACCTCACGCATGTCCCGCGCCTCACGGACCCTGCCCGGCCGCCACAGCTCCTGGCCCGGGTGCCGGCGGCGCTCCGGCAGCGCCTGTACCACGCCCGTACTCACGAAGCCGGCGCTCCGATGATCCACGGGTAAGGTCGGCCGGTATGACCGTCGCTCGTTCCGTCGCCCTGTTCGCCGTCGCCGCTCTCTTCGAGATCGGCGGTGCCTGGCTGGTGTGGCAGGGCGTGCGCGAACACAAGGGCTGGATCTGGGTCGGCGCCGGCGTCATCGCGCTCGGCCTCTACGGGGTGGTGGCCACTTTCCAGTCCGACGACGACTTCGGGCGCATTCTCGCCGCCTACGGCGGGATCTTCGTCGCGGGATCGATCGCCTGGGGCATGGTCGCCGACGGCTACCGCCCCGACCGCTACGACGTCGTCGGCGCCCTGGTCTGCCTGGCCGGCATGGCCGTGATCATGTACGCCCCCCGCTCCGGCTGACCCCCTGCCCCCTGCGGCAGCCGTCCCACTACCAGGAACCCGGGCAGGCCGATACCGAATCCGGGGAATCCGGTCAGGCCGATGCCGAACCCGCCGGACGCCGGCGCGACGGGTCCGGCCGGGGTTCAGGACCGGGTCGAGGCGCCGGTCCTCTCCTGGTCCGGGCCGGCCGGCTCTCCCGGACCCTCCTTGGCGAGTGCCCGGTTGCGGCGTACGGAGGACAGGAAGGAGGCGCCGATCAGGACCACCCCGATGAGGCCGGTGATCACCTCGTTGATCTCGTACTGGATGGTGACCAGAAGGATGACGGAGAGGGCGCCGATGGCGTAGTGGGCGCCGTGCTCCAGGTAGACGTAGTCGTCGAGGGTGCCCTGGCGGACCAGGTAGACGGTCAGCGAACGGACGTACATCGCGCCGGTGCCGAGGCCCAGCGCCATCACGACGATGTCGTTGGTGATGGCGAAGGCGCCGATCACGCCGTCGAAGGAGAAGGACGCGTCCAGGACTTCCAGGTAGAGGAACATGAAGAACGCGGCCTTGCCGGCCAGGGCGACCGCGGAGCGGGGTTTGCCGGTGCGTTCGGCCTTGCCCTGTTCCTCCTGCTCGCGTTCCTCGTCCTCTTCGAGCTTGTTCTCGAAGTGCCCGGAGAGACCGCCGACGAGCATGTACGTGACGAGACCCGCGATGCCGGAGAGGAGCACCGTCTCCGTCTTGTCGGCGTGCACCCCGCCGTGCTGGTGGGCGTGGGCGGCGAAGGTCAGCGAGGAGAGCAGCAGCACGATCAGGGCGATGCAGACCGACAGCATGTCGACCTTGCCGAGCTTGGCGAGCGGGCGCTCCAGCCAGCCCAGCCACTTGATGTCGCGGTCCTCGAAAATGAAGTCGAGGAAGATCATCAGCAGGAAGATGCCGCCGAAGGCGGCGATCGACGGGTGGGCGTCGGTGACCAGCTGCTGGTAGCGGTCCTTGTCGGTGAGGGCCAGGTCGACGGCCTTGATCGGCCCCATGGAGGCACTGACCGCCACGATGACGACCGGGAAGACGAGCCGCATCCCGAACACGGCGATGAGCACGCCGACGGTGAGGAAGATCTTCTGCCAGAAGGCGTTCATCTTCTTCAGGATCCCGGCGTTGACCACCGCGTTGTCGAACGACAGGGAGATTTCGAGGACGGCGAGGATCGCCACGAGACCGAAGGCCTTCCACCCCCCGTAGAAGACCGCTGCGACCAGGGCGAGCGCGGTGACCGCGAACGACCAGCCGAAGGTTTTGAGAAGCACTGGTTACCCCATCGTGTGGTGGGGGCGGCGGGCCCCCGTTGTGCAGTCGTATTGGTGGGCGGTTTTCCTGTGGTGTGCGGCAGGACGGCGATGCCGTCGTCGTCCGCCGCGGCAGGTCACCGGAGTGAAAGGTGATGCCGGATGATGACAGGCACGTCGATGGTACCCACGGACCTCCCACCTCTCCCGCGGGGAATCGTGCCCGGGAACCCACCGGTTCCCCGGCCGCGCCGACGGACCGCCGGCGTCAGTGCGCGACCACCCGGTCGGGGTCGTCGGCCGGGGTGCCGACGCGCAGCCAGCGGTATCCGTAGGCGGGCAGTTCGAGGGGGACGCTGCCGTCGTCCGACACGGTGAGCCCCGCGTGTCCCTCGTCGAGCAGGTCCGTCAGCCGTGCGCCGGGCCCCGCCCCGGACAGCCGCAGCCGTACGGTGGCCGGCTCGCCCGCGAAGTTGTGCACCGCCAGGACCGCTCCGCCGGCGCCGCCGATCCCGGTGGTGCGGCCGACATGGGCGAGGACCGCCCGCTCCCCCGTCTCCACCAGCCGGTAGTCGCCCCAGGCCAGTTCGGGGGCCTCCCGGTAGCGCTCGGCGAACAGCCGTATGCGGCTCAGCAGCGAGCCCGGATCGCGGCTCTGCTCGTACACGTTGACCTTCTCGCAGCCGAACGCGCCGTCCACCAGCGGGTTGGGGAACGTGTCCGGCTCCGCGGTGGAGAACCCGGCACCGCTCTCCGGGGTCCACTGCATGGGCGTACGTACGGCCTGGCGTCCCTCGGCGGCCAGGTTCTCCCCCATGCCGATCTCCTCGCCGTAGAAGAGCACGGGCGTGCCGGGCAGTGTGAACAGCAGGCTGTAGGCCAGTTCGACGCGGCGCCGGTCGCCGTCGACCATCGGCGGCAGCCTGCGGCGCAGCCCCCGGTCGTAGAGCTGCATGTCCTCCTTCGGGCCGAAGGCCGCGAACACCTCGGCGCGTTCGTCGTCGCTCAGCTTGTCGAGGGTCAGCTCGTCGTGGTTGCGGACGAACGTGGCCCAGTGGGCGTCGCGCGGGGCGGGCGGGCGCTCGCGCAGCGCGGCGGCCAGCGGCCCGGCGTCCTCGCGGGCCATCGACAGGTACATCTGCTGCATCCCGACGAAGTCGAAGCACAGGGTGAGTTCGTCGCCGCGGTCCGAGGCGGGGTCGCCGAAGAACCGGGCGAGGCCGTCGTAGGGCAGGTTGACCTCGCCGAGCAGCACCGACTCGCCGTTGCGGCGGCCGAGGAAGGCGCGCAGGTCGGCGAGGTACTCGTGCGGGTCGGGCAGTGCGCCGGCGTCGTCCTGGCCGTCGGTCTCCAGCAGGAAGGGCACGGCGTCGACGCGGAAGCCGGACAGTCCGAGCTGCGTCCAGAACCCCATGACGCGGGCTATCTCGTCGCGGACCTCGGGGTTGGCGACGTTCAGGTCGGGCTGCTGCTTGTAGAACCGGTGCAGGTAGTACTGGCCGCTGCCCTCGTCGTACTCCCAGAGACTGTCCTCCGCGTCGGGGAAGACCACTCCTTGCGGGCCGTCCTCGGGAGGCTCGTCCGCCCAGACGTACCAGTCGCGGTGGGCGGAGTCCCGGCCGGAACAGGCGTCCTTGAACCACGGGTGGTCCTCGGAGGTGTGGTTGACGACGAGGTCGGCGATCACCCGGATGCCGCGGTCCCGGGCGGTGCGGACGAACTCGGTGAAGTCACCGAGGGTGCCCAGGCGCGGGTCGACGCCGTAGAAGTCCGTGATGTCGTACCCGTCGTCGCGCTCGCGCGTCGGGTAGAACGGCATCAGCCACACGCAGGTCACACCGAGACGCACCAGGTGGTCGATGCGCTGGGTGAGGCCCGCGAAGTCGCCGGTCCCGTCGCCGTCGCCGTCCTGGTACGTCTCGACGTCCAGGCAGTACACCACCGCGTTCTTCCACCACAGGTCGGACGTACGGGTCAGACGCACCGGAACTCCTTCGCCGTGGCGGGCACGGGACGGGTGACGTCGAGGCGCGGCAGCACCTTGTCCCCGAACACGTCGATGAACGGACCCAGTTCGCGGCCCACGTGGTGGAGCATCACCGCGTCGAACCCCAGGTCGGCGTACTCCTGCAGCCAGGCGGTGTGCCGGCCCAGGTCGGAGGAGATGTTCACCGTCCGCGCCACCTGCTCCGGGCCGACGTGCTCGCTGACGATGTCGAACAGTTCCGGGGAGTCCAGGTCCCAACTGACGGGCGGCGCGTGCACGTTGGTGCGCCACTGGTCGTGCGCCAGCGCGGTGGCATCCGCCTCGTCCGGCGCCCAGCTCAGGTGCACCTGGAGGTGGAGCGGGCCGCGGCCGCCCGCGTCGCGGTACGCGCCGATGATCTCGCGCAGCCGCTCCCGCGGCGCGTTGACGGTGATCAGGCCGTCCGCCCACTCGGCGCACCAGGCCGCGGTCGCGGCGCTGCAGGCGGCCCCGATCAGCGGTGGCACCTCGGCCGGCAGCGTCCACAGCCGGGCCCGGTCCACCGTCACCAGGCCGTCGTGGCTGACCTCCTCCCCCGCCAGCAGCGCGCGGATGACGTCGACGCACTCGCGCAGCCGTGCGTTGCGGACGTCCTTGCGGGGCCAGCGGGCTCCGGTGATGTGCTCGTTGGAGGCCTCACCGCTGCCGAGCGCCGCCCAGAACCGGCCGGGGTACATGGCGGCGAGACTGGCGACGGCCTGGGCGACGATCGCGGGGTGGTAGCGCTGTCCCGGTGCGTTCACGACGCCGAACGGCACCCGGTCGGTGGCCTGCAGGGCGGCGCCGAGCCACGACCAGGCGAACCCGGACTCCCCCTGGCGGACGCTCCACGGGGAGAAGTGGTCCGAGCACATGGCGGCGGTGAACCCGGCGCGTTCCGCGTGCGTGACGGCGTCGAGCAGATCCGCGGGCGGGATCTGTTCGTGCGAGGCGTGCAATCCATAGGCGGTCATGCCACGCCGGGTACCCCGCGGATGCCTTCCGAGGCGAAGTAATGGGCGCACGCCGTGAATTGACGTGCGCCGCACCGCGGGACGCCGCAGGAGCGTCCGGGTCCCGCCTCACCTCTTCCTCGTCGCCTCTTCCTCGTCACCTGTGCCTTGTCACCGGTCCGCGGTCGCGCCCGCCGCCGGCCTCGGCGCGACCGTCACACGGCCCCGGTCCGTTCCCGGATCTGCTCCGGCGTCAGGTAGGCGTTCGTGTACTCGAAGTCCCGCAGCGTCGCCGGCGTGCGGGACTGGAATCCGGTCCGTACGAAATCGTCGCCGGCCAGGCTGTTCAGCACCCAGTTCGTCGCGACCCGGGCCTTCGCCACGTTGGTGCGCAGCGCCGACCAGTGGTACCCGCGGGCCGCGACCAGGGCGGGCACGCCGCGCAGCTCGACACCGAGCGGCTTGGACACGGCGTCGAGGCCGCCGAGGTCCACGACGAGTCCCAGGTCCTTGTGGACGTACGGCGTCATCCGCTGTCCGCGCAGCGAGGCGATGACGTTGTCGGCGACGTGCTTGCCCTGGCGCATCGCGTGCTGCGCGGTCGGCGGGCAGATCGCGCCCTCCACGTCCTTGGCCTCGTCCGGCACGGCGGCGGCGTCGCCGAGCGCGAAGACCCCGTCGTGGCCGGGCAGGCACATCTCCGAGCTGACCGCGAGCCGTCCCTTGACGGTCTCGGCGCCCAGGGTGGCGATGAGCGGGCTCGCCGCGACGCCGGCGGTCCAGATCAGGGTGTGGGTCGGGATCACCCGGCCGTCGGTGAAGGTCACCTCCTCGGGGCCCGCCTTCTCGATGGACACGCCGAGCGAGACCTCGATGCCCCGCCTGCGCAGGATCTCCTGGGCGCTCCTGCCGAGCTTGTCCCCCAGTTCGGGCATCAGCTTCGGGGCGATGTCGATCAGGTGCCACTTGATCAGCCGCGGGTCGAGCCGC
This sequence comes from Streptomyces sp. V3I8, assembly GCF_030817535.1. Taxonomy (NCBI): domain Bacteria; kingdom Bacillati; phylum Actinomycetota; class Actinomycetes; order Kitasatosporales; family Streptomycetaceae; genus Streptomyces; species Streptomyces sp. V3I8. The sequence continues at coordinate 460,400 of NZ_JAUSZL010000002.1, forward strand.
GGATAGCGCTTGACGGCGTTGTGCGTCAGGCGCTGCAGGCACGCGGCGGTCTCGGTGCCCGCGTAGCCCCCGCCGACCACCACGAACTGCAGGCGCGCCGCCCGCTCGGCCTCGTCGTGGCTGGCGTCGGCGATGTCGAGCTGCGAGATCACGTGGTCCCGGACGTACGCGGCCTCGGCGAGCGTCTTCATGCCGCGGGCGTTGTCGGCCAGGCCCGGGATGTCGAACGTACGTGTGACACTGCCCGGGGCCAGCACGATCTGGTCGTAGCGCTCGTTCACGAGCTCGCCCGTGATCTTGCGGACGACACAGACCTTCGCCTTCATGTCCACACCGATGGCACCGCCGGGAATGATGCGGGTGCGGTACCTGCGGCTGCGGCGGAGCGACACGGCGATCGACTGCGGGGTCAGCACCCCGGAGGCGACCTGTGGCAGCAGCGGCAGGTAGAGCTGGTAGGAGAACGGGGTCACCAGGGCCAGCTCGGCCTCGTCGGGTCCCAGTTTGCGCTCCAGGCGGCGGACGCACTCCACTCCCGCGAAGCCCGCTCCCACCACCAGAATCTTCGGTCGTACCACGATGTCCATCCCTTCACCGGCGCGCTCTGTCGGGCGTCCCTCAATCCCCTGTGCCCCTGAGTTCCCCCATCGCACATGGTGATCCCTCAACGAGACGAGCGGCCGTACCTCCTCCGACCGGCGAGTCGGCCCACGCGGCCCGCGTTCCGGGCCGCGTGGGGTGGGGCGGGAGCGTCCGTCAGTGGCCGTGACCCTTGCGCAGGTGCTTCAGCACGGCCTCGGCCATGACCTCCTCGCCCTTGGCGTTGGGGTGGGCCGGGGCCGCGGGCGAGGCCGGCTGCAGCGGTTCGATCCAGCGCACGGCCGGGGCCTTGCACATGTCGTGCCCGACGGTCGGCCCGTACGTGTCGACGTATTCGGCGCCGTTCAGCCGGGCGACCACGCGCATCATCAGGTTGAGGCGCTTGCCGGTGTCCCGCAGGTAGGGGAAGTCCTTGGTCGCGAACGGTACCGAGGGGTAGCAGCCGCTGCCGTCCTCCGGCAGGAGGTCCGGGTAGCCGACGACGAGCACGCGGGCGTGCGGGGCCCTGGCGTGCACGGCCCGCAGCACCCGGGTGATCTCGGGCGCGGTCTCGAGGATCTTCAGCGCCAGCCGGTCGGCGCCGGACGGGGAGGTGTAGTGGCGCTGGCACGGGTTGCCCGTGAGGTCCTGCGAACTCAGCTGGGCGCAGGTGCCGATGATGGAGCCGAACCCGATGTCGTTGCCGCCTATCTGGACCGTCACCAGGTCGGTGCCCCGCTGCAGGGCGTTGAGCTGCGGCGGGTTGGTGCCCTGGGCCTTCCACATGTGCTCGGTCGTGGCGCCGCCGCAGCTCACGTCCTTGAACGTGGCCACTGCGCGCCGCGCGGCGAGCAGGGAGGGGTAGTTGTGGTCGGAGCGGGCACAGTTCGCGTCCACCTGTTTCGGGATCAGCGGTCCCGAGGTGTAGGAGTCGCCGAGCGCGACGTAGTCCGTGCGCTTGGCGTGGCTGTTCCCCTGGCTGTTTCCGTGGTTGTTCCCCTGGCCGGTGCCGTGGGCCGCGACGGGTGCGCCGGAGGCGACGACGAGGACGCAGCCGCTGACGGCCGCCGCCAGGGCGGTGGCCCGGCGGTGGCCCGAGGCGGTTCTGCCGTACTGGCCGTTCTGGGTGCGACGGTTCATCGTGGTTCCCCCTGGGTCCGGGACGGCGCATGACTGCCCTTGTATACCGGCCGGTTCGCTCCGGGGACCAGAGGTGGGAGTGTTGTTGTCCGCGGCGCCGCGGGGAACGGGGCGACCGGGCCCCACGGCGCCGTACGCGTCAGATGCCGAACTCCGCGGGCGACAGGCCGAGCGTGGTGCAGGCGTCGCGGATGACGTACTGCTCGGACGCCTCGAAGTGTCCGTCGGCGCCCGCCACCACCATGCCCGTCTGGATGACCGCGCGGGCCTCCGCCGGCTTCTTGGCCGCCTTGGCGATGTCCCGCAGCGCCTCGGCCTTGCCCTGCTCGAAGTTGCCGGTGAGCCGGTCCACGTGCTGGTTGAAGCGCTGGCGGAGCTGGTCCGCCGGGAAGTTCTGCAGGACTTCGTTGCTGACGATCAGCTCCTCCACGCGCTGCCTCTCCGCCGGCTCGACCCGTCCGTCGGCCGCCGCCACCAGCGCGCACATGGCCATGCTGGCGTCCCGGTAGGCCCCGCTCTTGAGCTCGGTCTTGACCGACGCGAGCTGGGACTTGAACAGCCCGATCAGCTGGGCCTTGGAGCCGCCGCCGGAGGACGAGCCGGACGCGTGGCCGCCGTGCTGCGCCTGCCCGGCGGGGCCGTGTCCCTGTCCGGCGCCGTATCCCTGCCCGGAGGCATGTCCCTGCCCTGACCCTCCCCTGGCGCCCTGGGACTGCTGGAGGTTCTTGGCCTGGTCCTTGAGCTTGTCCCACATCGCCACTACTGCCACCTCGGCTTCTGCTGATACCTGTGCGCGGTCCGTCCGTTGAACGGTTGCCGCGTCCGGAGAGGTTCCCGAATGGCAAAGGTAACGTAAAAAGATCATGCGCAAGGCGGATCGGCCAGGTCTCGGCGGAGCCGCCCGCTCACCCGACGGGCGCCAGGACCGACGGGCGGCCGCCCAGCGCCTCGGAGAACCGGTCGGTGACCTGCGCCAGGGCCTCGGCGGCGCCCGGTGCGACGGTCAGCGTGCCGTCCGGCCCGGCGGTGATGTCCTTGTCGAGGGTGAACCAGCCCTGGACGATGTGCGCGGCCCCCATGGAGCTGAGGACCGGGCGCAGCGCGTAGTCGATGGCCAGCACGTGGGCCGTGCTGCCGCCGGTGGCGAGCGGCAGCACCGTCTTGCCGGTCAGCGCGTACTGCGGGAGCAGGTCGAGCAACGACTTGAGCAGCCCCGAGTAGGCGGCCTTGTAGACGGGGGTGCCGATCACCACTCCGTCCACCCGGTCGAACAGCGCGGTGGCCTCGACGACGGCCGGGTGCCGGAAGTCGGCGCCGAGCAGGGCCTCCGGGGGCAGGGTGCGTGCCTCCAGGGAGATGACGTCGTGGCCCTGGTCCCGGAGCCGGTCGTCCAGGTGGCGCAGAAGTCGTGCGGTGCGGGAGGTGGCCGAAGGGCTTCCGGAGACGGACAGGATGGCGGCCATGAGGGGACCTTTCGGAGTCAGGGGTTACGGACGTGACAGAGGGGCCGGGCCGTTCCGCCCGGTGGGACCGCCGGGCCTGGCCGGCGCCCCGCGGCGGGCGGGCCGCGGGCCGCGCTCACCAGGTGCTGCTCTCCACGGTGATCAGGGGCACCAGGTCGTTGCGCAGGGTCTCCAGGAAGGTGACGATCTCGGCCGCCACCGAACGGTGCTGCAGGTCGTTCAGCACGTCGTGGTGACCGCCGCGGACCACCGAGAGGCGGGCGCGCGGCAGGGACTTGGCGGTGCGGACGAGTGCGTCGTGGTCGGCGAGGGGGTCGGCGTCGCCGGTGAGGATCAGCACCGGGACGCCGGTCTCGCTGTCGTGGGCCGCCGCGAGCAGGGCGTCCGGCACCGCTTCGCCGAGTGAACCGCGGCGCACCCGGGCGTCGCCGGTGAGCGCGCCCCGGTGGGCGGGGCAGGACGTGCGGACGTCCAGCTCCTCCTCCCACGTGCCGCCGGCGGCCGCGCTGCGACCGGGGAGCCCGGCGAGGACGACGGCGTCCGGCGTCGTGGCGGCGGAGGCGTCGTCGCGGCCGAGGAGCGCGGCGACGGCGAGGGCACCGGTGTCCGCGCCCAGCAGCACCAGGGGGCGTACGACACCGTCCTCGCCCGCGGCCCCGTCGGCCGCTGCGGCCAACCGGGCGTCGAACGTGCGCAGCCGTGCCGCCAGGTCCCCGGCGTCGAGGTCCGGGGCGCCGAGGTCCGGGGCGTCGATGACGCGGACGCGGTAGGCGTCGGCGGCCAGGCGCCTGCCCAGCCGGTCGTAGGTGTCCCGGGTCTCCCCCCTGCCGGGCACCACGACGACGGTGGCGCGCGTGCGGAGGCCCCGGGGGGCGTGGTGGTCGGTGTACTCGGTCATCTCAGACTCCTGCGGGTGCCGGTTCGGTCGCGGGCTTCCAGCCCAGGGCGGGTGCCACCTCGGTCGCGATGAGTTCGAGGGCCCGGATGGCGGTGTCGTGGTCGGGGACCGCGGGGTTGAACTGGGCGATCAGGTCGGTCGCCAGGGGCAGCACCTTCTCCTGCCGCAGCTGCGCGACGATCTCCTCCGCCGAGCCGTGGAAGCAGTGGAACCGGCGCAACGCCTCGTCCAGGCCCAGGCCCTTGGGGAAGGCGCCGCCCTCGGCCATCCGCAGTGCCGCCCGGTGGACGTCGTCACCGATGTGCCGCAGTGCCGTGCGCCGGTCCCGCGCCGGGAACAGGAACCGGGACAGCCCGATCCGCGGGCGGCGGGGCCGGTCCCAGGCGTCCAGGTACGCGTCGGCCCACGGTCGTTGCACCTCGTCGGTCGGTGCGTCGAAGCCGTACGCGGCGCGGTTGAGCAGCAGGTTCGAGCCGCCCGCCGCCGCGTGCCGGGCGCCGGGTCCGCTGAAGACGCCCTGCCAGATCCGGTCGGAGAAGTCCCCCGGCGCGGGCTGGACGCGGAAGCCGGGCGTACGCACCTCCTGGCCGGCCAGCGCCTCGCGGAGCACGGTGAGGTTCTCGGTGGTCGACTCGCGCCTGCGGGCCGGGTCCTGGCCGAAGGCGGCGTACTCCACCTCGCTGTAGCCGCTGCCGACACCGACCTCCACGCGGCCGCCGCTGAGGGTGTCGACGACGGCGACGTCCTCGGCGAGGCGGACCGGGTCCTCCAGCGGCAGGACCGTGATGGCCGTACCGAGACGGATGCGGGTGGTCCGCGCGGCGGCGTGGGCGAGGAACGTCCAGGGTGAGGACAGGCCTCCGCCGCTCGCGGGGACGTGGTGCTGGGCCACCCAGCCGACGTCGAAGCCGAGTTCGTCGGCGACGACGAAGAGTTCGGCCGCGTCGCGGTAGGTCCGGGCGGGGTCGTCGCCCCGGCCCTGCACATGGGTGAGGAAGCCGAGTCTGAAACGCGGCGTCTGGGTGGTCATGGGGTGCGTGCCTTTCGAAGTCGCCTGTCACGCCGATGGGTTGCCGGCCGGCTCACGGTCCGGCGCTGCCCACCGCGACGAGCCCCGGCAGACCGGTGTCGTGGTGACCGCCGCCGCCCAGCACCCGGTCGAGGACGGCGCCGGCGCCCGCGTCGGGAAGTGCGGTGCCGCGCCAGGCGACGTGCTGGTCGGGGCGTACGAGGACGTTGCCGGTGCCGTAGACCGCGCGGGCCTGCGGGTGGGTGAGGTGGATCACGGTGAACGGGAGTGCCCTGGCCGTGGCCTGTGCGACGAAGGCCTCCTCGACGGCACGGTCCTCGGTGAGGACGAGCAGGGCGAGCGAGGTGCCGAGGCGGTCGTGGAGTGTGCCGCCGTACGGGTCGACGTGGCCGTCGGGGGCGCGGTGGCCCGGTCGCGGGTCGTCCTCGTAGACGTCCGCGCGCCAGCGGGGTTCGGAGTCGAGCTGGCCGGGTTCGTACCAGATGGCGCTCGACGCGTCGTAGCGCTCGTCGAAGGTGACACCCGTCGCCGGGACGCGGTCGCGGCCCAGCCGTGCGCCGATCTCCGCGCGGCGCCGCACGGCCTCGGGGCCGAGATCCGCGTCGTCGGGGATGCCGCCGCGGCGGATCCCGTCGAGCGTCGACTGGGTGCGCCGCGCCCGCTGCAGGGAGTGGTCGGCGACCCGCCAGTTGTGCCTGCGGCGCTCCTCGTCGTAGGAGGTGAGAAGGGACCGGGGGGCGTGGCCGCGGATCACCGCGGCCAGTTTCCAGCCGAGGTTGACCACGTCGCCGAAGCCCTCCCCCAGGTTGCCGCCGGGGGTACGCACATGGGCGGCGTCGCCGGCGAGCAGCACCCGGCCGCGGTGGAAGGTCTCGGCGATACGGGTGGCGTGGTAGAAGGTCGTCGCCGAGACCAGTTCGAGGTCGAGGTCGAATCCGAACGCGGCCCGGCCGATCTCCAGCAGTTCGTCCTCGGCGGGCTCGTACGCGAGCGGGTACGGCCCGGCGTAGATCCGCCATTCACGGGTGCTCACGGCGGCGAGGAAGCCGGAGGCCTTGTGGTTGACGACGATGTTGCTGCCGCTCGGCGCGGCGCCGACCCGGTCGCTGATGTCGCCGGTGCGGACGATGAGCCGCAGCCGCTTCTCGGTGGCGTGCTCGCCCTCGCGGGTGATGCCGGCCAGCCGCCGGGTGGTGCTGCGCCCGCCGTCGGTGCCGAGTACGTAGGCGGCCCGGACAGTGCGCCGTTCGCCGCCGGCCACCTCGACGACCTCGGCGTCGACGCCGTCCTCGTGCTCGCGCAGGGCCCGCAGTTCCCAGCCGCCCGCGACGCCGACGCCCTGTTCCGCCAGGCGGTCGAGGAAGACCTGCTGGAGTACCGTCTGCGGTCGGCGCAGGGCCTCCTCGGACGCGTACGGCGTCGTGCCGTCCCGCGGACCCGCGCCGCCCCGCGAGGTGAACGGCGGGCGCGGCACCGGGACCAGTTCGTGCCCGGTCAGGGAGGTCACCAGCCTGGTGCCCCGGTTCCACTCCGGGGGGTAGGTCCAGGCGTCCCGGATGCGCTGGAGCAGTCCCCAGCGGCGGAAGTGCTCCACCACGCGCGGGGTGTGTCCCATCGCGCCGGCCCGCACCAGTGTCGCGGTGCGGGCGCGGTCGACGACGGCGACCCGGACGCCGCGGGCGGTCAGTTCGACCGCCGCGGAGAGGCCTACGGGGCCCGCGCCGACGATCAGCACGTCCACCTCGGCCGGCGGGGTGGCGACGGGGAACCGGACCGTGTGGACGTCGCGCCCGCCCGTCACCGACAGTTCGCTCATGTCGCGGCCCTCAGTGGTCCGCGAGGCTGGGCTCGCGGGTGTTGCGGTTGGCGGGGACCGGCAGGCCGAGGTTGCCGCGCAGGGTGTCGGCCTCGTACTCGGTGCGGAACAGTCCGCGCTTCTGGAGGATCGGCACGACACCGTCGACGAAGAGTTCGAGGTCGTCGTTGTTGCGGAAGGCGAGGTTGATGCCGTCGAAGGTGCCGGCGTCGAACCACTTCTCGATGGTGTCGGCGACGGTCCCGGGCGCCCCGACGAACGGTGAGCGGCGGAACTCACTTACAGACTCCGCCACTTGACGCAGTGTCAGCTTTTCTGCCTTGGCCCGCTCGATCAGCTTGGCCGCGCCGGTCCTGCCACCCTTCTCGGCGAGGTGCGCCACGTCCGGGAACGGTGCGTCGAGGTCGTGCCCGCTGAAGTCGTACGCGCCGAAGGAACGGCCGAGGAGCGCGAGGTTGCGGCCGAAGTCGTTGTCCTCGTCGAAGATCTCCCGCTCGCGGCGCCGGGCCGCCTCGTCGGTGGCCGCGACGATCGGACCGCCATGGATGAAGATCTTGATGTGCTCGGGGTCGCGGCCGTACGAGGCGGTGCGCTTCTTGATGTCGGCGTAGTACTCCTGCGCCTGCTCCAGTGAGCCGCCCGGCGCGTAGATGCCCTCGGCGACCTGCGCGGCGAGGTCGCGGCCCTCCTCGGAGACGCCGGCCTGGAAGATCACCGGCTGGCCCTGCGGCGAGCGGGAGAGGTTGAGCGGTCCGGCGACCTTGAAGTGCTCGCCCTCGTGGTTGAGTTCGTGCAGTTTGCTGGGGTCGAGGAAGACGCCGCGCTCCACGTCGGCCGGGAACGCGTCGTCCTCGTAGGAGTCCCACAGGCCGCGGGCGACCTGGACGAACTCCAGCGCCCTGCCGTAGCGGGTGGCGTAGTCGAGGTGCTCGTCGAGCCCGAAGTTCCGTGAGGTCCCGGTGTCGAAGCTGGTCACCACGTTCCAGCCGGCCCGGCCGCCGCTGATGTGGTCGAGGGAGGCGAACCGGCGGGCGAGGTTGAAGGGTGAGTTGTACGTCGAACTCGCCGTGCCGACCAGGCCGATGTGCCGGGTGTGGGTGGCGACCGCCGACAGCAGCGTCAGCGGTTCGAGGCGGTTGAGGTAGTGCGACGGGTAGGTGGAGTTGATGAACTGGCTGTCGACGACGAACAGGGCGTCGAACAGGGCGTGTTCGGCCGCCTGGGCCTGCTTGATGTAGTAGCCGATGTCGATGCTGGCGTTCTTCGCGACGCGCGGGTCCTTCCAGAGCCCGTGCTGGCCGGGGCCGCCGACGCCGTAGGGGTGCAGCGCGAGGTGGATCGTGCGGGACATGCGGGTTCCTCTCGGTGGTGCTGGTACTGGTACTGGTGCTGGCGGGGTGAAGCGCCGTGATGTGTCGCCGAGGTGCCGGTCAGGCCCTCAGGCGTGCAGCAGCGCGCGCAGACGGTCGCGTTCGGACCGGTCGGCCGGTCCCGTCCGCAGGGTGGGGGCGGAGCCGACGAGCAGGCGGGTGTACACGTGCCGGGGACCGGTGATGACGTCGCGGGCGGTACCGACCTCGACGAGTTCGCCCTGGTAGAGCACCGCGATGCGGTCGGCGATCCCGGCGACGGACCCCAGGTCGTGCGAGATGAAGACGAGGGCCGTGCCCGCGGCGCGCAGGTCCTTGAGGATCTGCAGGATCTGGACGCGGTTGGCGGAGTCGAGGGCGCTGACCGGCTCGTCGAGGATGATCAGCTTCGGCTCGGTGACCAGGGCGCGGGCCACCGCCACACGCTGGCGCTGGCCGCCGGAGAGTTCGCCCGGCAGACGGTCGAGCAGGTCCTCGGAGAGCTGGACGCGGGCGAGGAACGTACGGGCCCGGCCGGCCGCCTCCTGACGCGGGACGCCCTGGACGAGCAGCGGCTCGATCAGGGAGTCCTCGACGGTGAGGTCCGGGTCGAGGCTGCGCAGCGGGTCCTGGAAGACGTACTGGACGACGCCGCGGCGGCGCAGACGGCGCCACTGGCGGCTGTTGTACGCGCCCACGTCCTCGCCGCCGATGACGATCCGGCCGGCCGAGGGGCGCACGAGGCCGAGGACGGTGCGGGCGAAGGTGGACTTGCCGGATCCCGTCTCGCCGATGATGCCGACGGTCTCACCGGGAGTGACGCTCAGCGAGACGCCGTGCAGGGCGCGGCGGCGCTGCCGGCGCGGTCCGTAGTGCACCTCCAGGCCGGTGACCTCAAGGACCGCGTCCTCACCTGTGTCGGTGTCGGTGTCGGTGTCGGTGGGACTCTGTGGCGTGTGTCCGGTGGTCACGATGTCTCCTGCGGCGTGAGGAACTTCTCCAGGCCGTAGCTCTCGTGCTCGGCGATGAGCAACTTGGTGTACGCGTGGCGCGGGCGGTGGAGCACCTCGTGCGTCGTGCCCTGTTCCACCACCTCGCCCTCGCGCATGACGAGGACCTCGTCGCACAGCTGGGCGACGACGGCCAGGTCGTGGGAGACGACCACCAGGGCGAGGCCGGTCTGTTCGCGCAGTTCGACGAGCAGGTCGAGGATCTCGGCCTGGACCGTGACGTCGAGCGCGGTCGTGGCCTCGTCGGCGATGAGGATCCGCGGATCGGCGGCGATCGCGGCGGCGATCAGGACGCGCTGGAGCATGCCTCCGGACAGCTCGTGGGTGTACTGGCCGTAGACGAGTTCCGGGTCGCGCAGCTGGACCGCCCGGAGCAGTTCGACGGCACGGTGGCGTGCCGCGCGCCTCTTGAGCCCCGTCTTGACCCGGACGACCTCGGCGATCTGCGCGCCCACCCGGATGGAGGGGTTGAGGTAGGACGACGGGTCCTGGAAGACCGCGCTGATCGTGGCCCCGCGGAGCGCCGTCCACCGCTGGGGGGTGAGGGTCGCGATGTCGGTGCCGGTGATCTCGATCGAGCCGGCCGAGACCTCGAAGTGCGGGGGCAGGATGCCCAGCGTGGCCCGGCAGGTGAGGGTCTTGCCGCTGCCCGACTCGCCGACGATGCCGACCGTTTTGCCGGGGGTGAGTTCGAAGCTCACCCCGTGGACGATCTCGCGGTCGGTGACGCGGTCGCTGATGCGCACGTCACGCACGGTGAGGACCGGTGCGGCCGGCGCGGCCGACGAGGCCGACGAGGCCGGCGCGGGGGGCTTCTCGGCACTCAGGGTGGTGCCGGGAACCGCGTTGTCCGACAGTTGGGACAGTGTCGCCATCACGCACCTCCGGTGGCTACGGGCTCGGGTTTGTCCAGGCGGTTGGCGCGTACCTTGCGGCGGTTGGCGAAGGCGCGTCCCGCTTCGCCGGAGACGTCACGGATCGCGTCGGCGAGCAGGTTGCTGGCCCAGACGGTGACCATGATCAGCAGGGCGGGGGCCAGCGGCGCCCACGGCTGGTAGCTGAGGTAGCCGAGGTCGGAGGCGAGCAGGCCGCCCCAGGTGGGCGCGGGCGGCTGCACGCCGATGCCCAGGAAGGTGAGGCTGGAGACGATGATGAAGCCGACGCCGATGGTCTGGGCGAGGGCGACGGCGATGGGCGGGAGCACCTTGACCCATACGTGGCGTCGCACGATCCAGCCGACCGAGGCGCCGGAGACGATCGCCGCCTCCACGTACGGGGAGCGGGCGACGGCCAGGGTGGCGGCGCGGGCCACCCGGTAGAAGAGCGGCGAGACCAGGGCGCCCGTGACGAGCATGGCCTGGGTGATGCCGTTGCCCAGGAGGGCGATGACGGCGACCGCGAAGAGCAGGAACGGCAGGGCGACCAGGGTGTCGGCCAGGCGCAGGGTGATCCATTCGAAGGTCCGGCCGAGGTAGACCGACAGGATGCCCGGGATCGCGCCGACCACCAGGGCCATCAGGGCCACTTCGAGGGAGCCGAGCACGCTGACGCGTGAGCCGTCCAGGAGTCGGCTGAAGGTGTCACGGCCGAGGTGGTCGGTGCCCAGCCAGTGGGCCCCGGAGGCCGCGGCGAGCGTGTTGTCGCTGGTGGCCAGCGGGTTCTGCGGTGCGAGCAGCGGTCCGAGGACGGCCAGCAGCGCGACGACGGCGAGGATGGCCACGGCGATCCGGCCGGATGTCAGGGTGAGGACGCGGCGCACCATGGTCATACCCCCCGCTGGGATGCCGGCGTGACACGGGCCAGCACCAGGTTGACGATCAGGTTGAAGAGGACGACCAGCACGATCGACACGACCAGGACGCCCTGCACGGCCGGTACGTCGCCGGCCTGGGCCGAGTCGTTGGCGAACCGTCCGAAGCCCTGCAGGCCGAAAATCCATTCCGTGACGACGGAGGCGCCGACCAGTGCGGGGAACTTGAGCCCCAGGGTGGCAAGGGCCGGCCCGATGCCGTTGCGCAGCACATGGCCGAGGAAGATCCGGCGGGGACCCAGCCCTCGCACGACCGCGCCCGTCACGTAGTTCTCCCGGTAGGCCGCGACGAGGCTGCCGCGGAGCTGCCGGGCGACGTCCGCGACCACGTCGAAGCTGAGCGCGAGCGCCGGGAGCGTGATGTGGGCGAGCCACGGGCCGAAGCCCTGCTCCACCGGGATGTACCCGGCGGAGGGGAACACGTTCAGTCCCACGGCGAAGACCGCGACCAGCACGATGCCGACGACGAACGCGGGCATCACCGAGATCACGGTGACGAAGCCCGTGACGGACCGGTCGATCCAGGTCGTGCGCTTCAGGGCGGCGACCGTACCGAGGACGAAGCCGAGCACGACGCCGATGATCAGCGCGAACGTCGCGACGGACAGGCTCACCCCCAGGCCCAGGCCGATGAGCGTGGAGATGTCGGCGCCGTTGGTCCAGCTGGTGCCGAGCTGTACGTGCAGGACGCCGGTGAACCAGTCCCAGTACTGGGTCAGGAAGGGCCGGTCCAGACCCCACTGGGCCTCGACCCGCTGGACCGCCTCGGGTGTCGCCTCCTCGCCCAGCTGGATCCGCGCCGGGCTGAGGCCGCTCATCGACCGCAGCGCGAACGTCACGAACGTCGCGAGCAGGAAGACCGGCACGAAGATCGCGACCGACCGGGCCACGGTCACCAGGAGACGGCCGAGCGTGTGCCGCACCCTGGTCACAGCGACCCCGCGACGGCGGGCAGGCGGGGCCTGTTCCGCGGTCGTCGTCATGGGGTTGCCCCTCTCTTTGATGGACTGTGCGGGAACGGGGGTCAGCTGCCGGAGATGGTCACGCCGGTCCAGTCGATGTGGGCCGGGTTCTTCGGCAGGTCGGAGATCGACTTGCTCTTGGCGATGAGGTTCGGCTGGGAGTAGGTGAAGACGAGGGCCTTGCTCTCGAGTCCCGCCCGGGTCGCGGCCTGCAGGGTCCGCGCGTAGTGCGGCGACTCCAGCGGCGTCTTGCGCACCTTGGCGATGGCGGCCTCGAAGCCGTCCGGCTCGTACGGCGTGCTGAGGTTCAGCGGGCCGTTCGGACCGAAGTGGGCGGTGAGGGTCTGCGCGGCGGAGTCGCGGCCGGTGGTCCCGTACAGCGAGAACGTCAGGTCCTTCGCGAAGAAGGGGGTGGCCCAGTTCTTGTCGATCTTGATCGTGACCTTGATGCCGACCTTCGCGAGCTGCGACTGGACGATCTCCGCCTGGGGGTCCTCCGCCGGGATGACCAGGTTCAGCTTGATGTCGCCGGACTTGTAGCCCGCGTCGGCGAGGAGCTTCTTCGACTTCGCCGGGTCGTAGGGGTAGGCGTCCTCGGACTTCGGGTCGTAGGCCACGTACCCCTTCGGGAACGGCTGGTCGGTCACCTCGCCGTAGCCGAAGGTCAGTTTGTCGACGAACTCCTCGCGGTTCACCGCGTGCCGTACGGCGTCGACGACCTTGTCGTCGTCGAAGGGCGCCTTGTTGACGTTGAGGCTGAGGTTGGAGGCGTTGAAGCCCGGCTGCACGAAGACGTCGAGGCCGGCCTTCTTGGCGGCGGAGGCCTGGCTCGGGTCCAGGTCGGCGAAGTTGTAGACGCCGGTCTGCAGGCCGGAGACGACGGTGGAGGCGTCGGGGGCGGAGGTCAGCTCGACGTTGTCGATGTGGATGTTCTTCGCGTCCCAGTAGTCCGGATTCTTCTTCAGCACCGCCTTGGTGCCCGGCACCAGCTGGGTGACGGTGAACGGGCCCGCGCCGACCGGGTTCTGGTCCAGCTTCCCGGGGTTCTTCGCCGCCTTGGGGCTGGCTACCTGCAGCACGCGCTGGCCGAGGAGCTGGGGTATCTGGTAGTCGACCTGACTGAGGTGCAGGACGGCGTCCAGGCCGTCGGCGTCCACCGACTCGATGGAGCTCAGGTCGCCGAAGAGTGCGGAGTTCTTCTGCTTCTGCGCCCGCTCGATGGCCGCCTTGACCGCGGCGCCGTCGACCGGCTCGCCGTCGCTGAACTTCAGGCCGGAGCGCAGGTGGAAGGTGATCTCGTCGCCCTTGTCGTTGTACTCCCAGCTCTTCGCCAGGTCGGGGACGGCCTTGCCGGTCTCGTCGGTACGGGTCAACGAGGCGTAGGTGAGCGCGAGTTCGCGGAACTGCGCGCCGCTGCCGCCGACGACCGGGTCCCAGTGGGTCGGGAAGTACGAGGAGGTCCACTTCAGCGTGGAGCCGCCGCCCGCGGCGGCGGTGTCCCCGCCGCAGGCGCTCAGGACGGGGGTGAGCACGGCCGCGAGCACGGTCCCGAGGGCTGCGGCCCGCAGGCGGCCCGCCCGTCGGGACGAACGGGGGTCCGGTCCGGGGCGGCGGGTGATGAGGTGAGCGGGCATCTCGTTCTTCCTGAGGCGGGCCCCGGCCGTTGCCGGGGCGGAAGGAGCGGAGGGTCCGGCCCCTCCCGTACGGGAACGTCGACTCGGCCCCTGTACGGGCAGCGCGGACACACCGGCGAAAGCACCGGCGCGCACTCGGGGCGCGCGGCACTCGGGGCAGGGGTGCGCGGAGCTGCGGGACTACAGGGATGCGGAACCGTGGGAGTCGACGGGCTCGCGGGGACGGGCCGGGAGGCGAAGAGGGCGTGCGACGGAGCGCCGGGCACGGAAAGGGAGGGCGCAGGGGCCGGCGCGGCACGGTCGGGCACTGGGAGCCAGTGCCGGGGCAGTGGTCAGGCGTCTGCGGGCCGGGAACGGCGGAGGGTCAGCGACAGAGTGCGCTGCTGGTGCGCCGCAGGTCCACGTAGCGGCACACCACACCGGGGTGCGTCGTGAGCATGGTGTCATCCTGGAGGCTGCCGCAACCGACTGTCAATGGACACCAATTGGTGTCTCATTGGTCGGACGGGACGGGACCGCAGATCACAGGCATGCCGCGCGGCGGCGATCGCCCGGCGGTGGTCCAGCGGGGCGGGCGGTTGCCCGGCGAGGGCTCAGCGGGTGGCCGGGTGTGTCGCCGCCTCGTCCGGGTGCAGCCACACCGGTCCGCTGGCCGTGTCCAGCCGTACCGCGCACGGGGGTGGCCACGGACCCCGTGCGAGCAACCGCCGCTCCGGGTCGGTCAGGCTGCGGTAGTGCTCCAGCGCGTCCGCCGGGGAGAGCGGGGCGGGGACCGGCAACGGCCCGGGACCCAGGGCCTCGACGGCGGCGGCGTACTCCGCGAAGGGCCGCCACCCGGGGACGACGCGGTACTTCCCCGGGGTCCGGACGAGCAGCGTCGGCAGCGCGTACCGGTACCCGCCCTCGGCGGTCTCCTTGGCCGCACCGGGATGCGGGGAACGGCCGGGACGCGGGGAGCCGTCCCGCGCGGCCAGCACCTCGGCCACCGGGCGGCGTGCCTCCAGCCGGTCGGCGCGCACCTGCTCCAGCACCGCACCGGACGCGGCATCGGCCGCGAGGCGCCACGGATCGAGTCCCGGCACACCCCGTACCGCGGACAGCGCCCACTCGGTGGTGTCGGCGGGCTCGCCGAGCACGAAGACGGTCTCCCGCAGCCGCCGCAGCACCCGCTCGGCCACCGTCTCGCCCTGCAGGGCGGCGGCCTTGGCGACGAGCGAGGCGGGCCAGGAGCCGGCCGGCATCCGGCTGAGCCGCACGGCCCGGGGGGCCAGGGTGTGCGAGCCGACCTCCTCGACGTAGCGTGCGTACCAGGCGGTCTCCGCCGCCGGGTCGGGCGGCGCGTCGTCACCGTCGTCGAAGAGGATCGCGTACGCCCGCCGCCAGTGGACCCGGCCGGCCAGCGCCGCCCGCAACGCGCGGAAGACAGGCTCGGATCCCCAGGCCCAGGGGCACAACGGATCGGTGTACTCCACCACTTCGACCATTTCGGCCGCCCGGGCCGCTTCGACCACCCCGGCCGCTTCGGTCAGGGGCGTCGGCTCCGGCGTTCCCGTCACGCGGCGCCCCTGTGGACCGACCCTTCCACAACTCCCCTGCCCAGCAACGAGGTCAGGGTCACCCCGCCCAGGACCGCCGCCGCACCGGCCTCGACCTCCCGCCACACATCGGGCAGCCCTGTCGCGGGCCCCGGGTAGTCGAGACCGTCCAGGGGTTCCCCACGCAGGGTGATGAGTTCGCCGTCGACGGCGCGCGTCACATCCAGCAGGGTGATCTCCCCGGCGGGTCTGCCGAGCCAGTAACCGCCCTCGCAGCCGCGCTGGCTGCGCACCAGGCCCGCTCTGCGCAACTCCCCCACCACGGACTTCAGGAAGCGGAACGGAATCTCCTGCGAGGAGGCCATGGCTTCACAGGTGAGCGGACGGGAAGGTTCGCGGGCGAGTTCCAGCAGCGCCCTCATGGCGTAGTCCGCCTTCGCGGAAATATGCATGCGCACATCATGCCGCAGGAGCGGGTCCACGCGCGGATCTTCGGGCACTTGTTTCCTACGTTGCGGGAACATTGCCGCAGGTGAAAGCTAAAGGACACCTCTTGACATCCTTTTTGGACCGGCTCTAGCGTCGCCGCCATGAGCGAGCCGTTGACGACTCCCGGTGAGGGCTTCCACCCCCACCTCCACGACACCCCGGTCCACCCGACCGCCCCGCTGCGCAGCCGCCTGCACCACATCCGCGCCGGCTCCCTGGACGGGGACACCGCGCAGAGCGGCGGCATGCGCAGGTTCGCGGCCGTCAGCGGGAAGACCGTCGGCTCCGAGAAGCTGTGGATGGGCCAGACCCACGTGGCGCCCTCGACCGCCTCCTCCGACCACCACCACGGTGAGTCCGAGACCGCCATCTACGTGGTGAGCGGGCACCCCGAGTTCGTCTTCGTCGACGACTCGGGCGCGGGCGAAGGCAGAGGTCCGCAGGAGGTGCGGCTGCGGACCTCTCCCGGCGACTACGTCTTCGTCCCGCCGTTCGTGCCGCACCGTGAGGAGAACCCGGACCCGGACGACGAGGCCGTCGTCGTCATCGCCCGCAGCACGCAGGAGGCGATCGTGGTCAACCTCCCCCGGTTGTACGCACTTTCACCGGACGAGGCCTGACACCCGGAGCGGTGTCGCGGCCGTGGCCGGTCGCGTTCCGCGCCGGGTCAGTTGGCCGGGTCCCGGTGCCGGGCGCCCGCGGCGACCAGCAGCGCGACCGTCTCGGGGTGGGGCCCGGCCATCGCCCACTCGAGCGGGGAACGGCCCGTTCCGTGGTCCTCGCGGAGATCCGGATCGGCGCCGTGCGCGAGCAGCGCGCCCACCGTGTCGGCATGGCCCCAGCAGGCGGCCGCGCACAGGGGCGTGCCTTCCGCGCCGCGCCCGCTCTCGGTGTCGGGCGGAGCCCCGGCCGCCAGCAGACACAGGACGTTGCCGGTTTCCCCTTGCACCGACGCGGCGTACAGGGGCGTGGTGCCCTCGGAGTCGGCCGCCTCGGGGCGGGCGCCCGCCCGCAGCAGAGCCCTGATCCGAGCGCCGTCCCCGAATGTCGCCGCGTCGACCAGTCTCTTCGAGAGCTTCTTCCGCCGCCGCCGGTTCACAGTGCCCCGGTCCGGCCGATGAGTGAACCGGGCGGCGCGAGGCGGGAGTCCATGGTCAAGGGACGGCTCTCCTGGAGGTGCCGACCGCTGACACGGTCGGCCTGGGGGGCCCGACGGTACCGGTGGGCCCGGGACGGCTGCCACCTGGTTTCGGTCCCCGAGGTGTCGGCCCCTCAGCCCGCCGGCTCGTTGCGGCGCCCTGCTCACCCCGGAGGTCCACTGCGAGGCGGGCGACGCGCGGTAGGGCGGTAGGACGGTAGGACGGATGGGGATACCGGGTACGGAACGCCAGAGGGCCCGGATCAATGAAGATCCGGGCCCTCTTCGCAGTAGCGGGGACAGGATTTGAACCTGCGACCTCTGGGTTATGAGCCCAGCGAGCTACCGAGCTGCTCCACCCCGCGGCGATGTCTCTACCGTACGCCATCACGGAGGTCACCGATGACCACACGTGCACCCGCGCACGGAGAGCCGCGGCCGGAAGCGGACCCGCCGCAACGGGCCGACCGGCCGGCCGGGTCGTGCGGAGCCGGTGTGCGCGTCCCCACGCGGGTACCGAACCCCGCTGACCGGATCGGTCCGGTGCGGGACCCGATACGGCATGTCGCCACCCCGTTCGCGTGGCGCAGACTCGGGGCATGACCCGAGCACTGATCGTCATCGATGTCCAGGAGTCCTTCCGCGCCCGCCCCCTGTGGGCGACGATCTCCGACCCGAAGATCGCCGACCGGGTGAACCGGCTGGTGCGGATCGCCCGCCAGGCAGGGGACCTCGTGGTGTGGGTGCTGCACTGCGAACCCGGCAGCGGCGATGTCTTCGACCCGGCCCTGGGCCATGTCCGCCTCATGGAGGAGCTGGAGCGGGCGGAGGACGAGCCGCTGATCCACAAGACCTCGCACAACGCCTTCACCACGACCAACCTGCAGCAACTGCTCACCGAACGCGGTATCCGCGAGCTCACCGTCTGCGGTATCCGCACCGAGCAGTGCGTGGAGACCACGACCCGCGTCGCGAGCGACCTCGGCCACCAGGTCACGTTCGTCACCGACGCGACCGCGACCAACCCCATCCCGCACCGCGACGCCCCCGCCGACCAGAGCGTCGCCGACCTGCTGGCCGATTCCCGTACGCTGCCCGCCGAGGAGGTCATCAGGCGCACCGAGTACGCCCTGGCCGGACGCTTCGCCACCATCGCGACGGTCGACGAGCTGGAGGCCGCGGCCGGACATCGGGCATGATGACCGGATCGTGAGCCACATCGTCTTCTTCCTGGTACCCGGAGTCCATCTGCTGGACCTGGCCGGCCCCGCGCAGGTCTTCTCCACGGCGGCCGACTTCGGGTATCCCTACACGCTCTCCTACGTCGCCGAGCAGGCGCAGGTCACCACCGCGCAGGGCGTGCCGCTGGTGGCCGGGCTCGACTGGCCCGAGCTCGGCCCCGAGGACCTGATCGTGGTCCCCGGCTGGCGGGCGGGCACTCCGGCCGGCGGCCCCGCCATCGGCGCGGGGCCGCTGCGCACCCTCCGGGATCATCACGCGGCCGGCGGGACGGTGGCCAGCGTCTGCGCCGGGGCCGAGGCGCTGGGCGCGGCGGGCCTGCTCGACGGGCGCCGCTGCACCACCCACCACGACGTGCAGGACGAGCTGGCCCTGCGCCACCCGCGGGCGGTGGTCGTGCGGGACGTCCTGTTCACGACCGACGACCGGGTGATCACCTCGGCCGGCATCGCCAGCGGCATCGACCTGGCCCTGCACCTGGTCGCGGTGCGGCACGGCCCGGCCGTCGCCGCACAGGTGGCCAGGGAGATGGTCGTCTACGCCCGCCGCAACGGCCATGAACCGCAGTCCAGCGCGATGCTCCGGCACCGCTCCCACCTCGACGACACGGTGCACCGGGCCCAGGACCTCATCGACGCCCGCTTCGACCGGCCGCTCCCCCTCCCCGCCCTGGCGTCGGCGGTCGGTGTCAGCGAACGCACCCTCACGCGGCTCTTCAGCCGGGCCACCGGCCTCACCCCCCTGCGCTATCAGCAGACCCTCCGTCTGGAGCGCGCCCAGCACCTCATGAGCCACGGCGCGACGATGGACGCCGCAGCCCGCTCCGTGGGCTTCGAGGACCCCCGTATGCTCCGCCGCCTGCGGGCCCGCCGGCCTGAGGGCGCGTCGGCGCAGTGACCGGCACGGGGCCCTGCGAGGACGGGTGCCGCGGACGAACGACCCGCCGAGGGGCGGGGTCGTGCCTGTGGAGGGACATCGGAGCCTGTCACGGATTCCGCACGCCGATACGCACACCGGGCATGAGACCGGCGCCTTCCGGCACGCGGGCGACGCGCAGAGGACTTCCGGGGAGGGTCAGTGCGAGGCCGTCGCGGGCGCCGTCCTCTTGCGTGCGCGGTACGCGGCGGCCTTGATCCTGTTGCCGCAGGACTCCATGCCGCACCACTGGCGGCGCAGGCCCCGGGAGTGGTCGATGTAGACCCGGGTGCACTCGGGGTTGCCGCACTCCTTCATCAAGGGGACCTCGGGGCCGCCGAGCAGCTCGACGGCCTGCCGGGCGACGGTGGCCAGCGCCTGCTCGGGCGTCGCCTCGGTGTACCGCCCGCCCAGGGTGAGCTGCGGCGTCACCGGCGTTCCGCGCGCGGCGCCGTTGACCACCGCGAGCGCCTCGCGGTCGAATTCCTCACCCAGACGGCGGTCGGTCACGAGCCGGTAGAGAGCCTCACGCACCGTGATCGCCGTTCGGACGTCGTCCTCCCGGCCGGGTGTGATCGCATCCACGAGTCCGGACTCCAGGTACCAGGCGTTGAGCCGGTCCGGCGTGGCGAGCATCTCGAACCGGGCCGAGCGCCGGGCGCGGAGGGTGGCCGCGAAGTCGAGGGCCGGGTTCCCGCACACGAAGGCATGGTCGAGGTTCACATCACCATCCTGACAGGTGACTTCCGCCCTGTGCAAGGAACGTCACCGCCCCGGGCGGCGCACGTCCGGTCGGTTCCAGGTCGGCTCCGGGCCGGTGCCGGCCCGGAGCCGTGCCCTCGCGCCGCCCCTACCCGGTCGCGACCGGGGCCGCCTCCAGGCGGACTTCACGACCCTGCCACCTCCGGCGCAGCCAGCGGTCGTGGGTGGCGACGACGATCGCGCCGGGGCCGGTGCCCAGCGCCTCCTCCAGTTCGTCGCACAGCCGGGGAGAGAGGTGGTTGGTGGGCTCGTCGAGGAGCAGGAGATGGGGCGGGCGGGCCACCAGCAGGGCCAGCGCCAGCCGTCGGCGCTGGCCCACGGACAGGTGCCCGACCGGCTTGTCCAGCTCCCCTTCGTGCAGGAGACCGAGGGAGCCCAGCGGTACCTTCTCCGCCCGCGCCGGGCCGAGCGACAGCTCGTAGGTCTCCCGGACCGTGCGGTCGGACCGCTCGAACACGGTGTCCTGGGTGAGCAGCCCCACCGTCAGTCCACGCAGCCGGTGCACCTCGCCCGCGGCCCGCAGCTGTCCGGCGAGCACGGCGAGCAGCGTCGACTTGCCCGTACCGTTGTCGCCCGTGACCAGGAGCCGGTCCGTCGCCGAGACCTCCAGGCCGTCCAGTGCGAGCCGGCCCGGCACCCGTACGTCCCGCAGGGACACCAGGGGCCGGGTGCCCTCCTCGATGCGTGCGGCCAGATCGAAGGCCGCGAACCGCATCGGACGGGGCGGTTCCGCGACCTGGGTCCGCGTCAGTTCCTCCAGCCGCCGGGTGGCGTTGCGGACCCGCCGGGAGATCTGGCTCTGCACCCGGCCGCCCCGGTGGCCGTAGCCCATTTTCTCGTTGTCGGTACGGCCCCGGTCCGGGGCGACCCGGTGCGCGGTCACGCCCGCCGAGTGACGCAGTTCCACCAGCTCCTGCTGCTCCTCGGCGTACCGTCGCTCCCAGCGCTCCCGTTCGGCGCGCTTCTCCGACAGGTAGGCGCTGTAGTTGCCGCCGTGACGGACCGGGCCGTCCACCGCCGGATCCAGGTCGATCAGATCGGTGCACACGGCGTCGAGGAACGCCCGGTCGTGGCATGCGGCGACCACCGTGCCCGGCAGGCCGCGCAGTTGCTCCTCCAGGAAAGCGGCTGCGCTGTCGTCCAGGTGGTTGGTGGGCTCGTCGAGCAGCAGTGCCGGCGGACGCCGTACGAGCAGGGCGGCCAGGGCCAGCCGGCCACGCTGCCCGCCGGACAGCGAACCGAGCGTGCGGTCGTGCGCGAACGCGCCGAGGCCCAGGCCCTCCAGCACCAGGGCCGCGCGGCGGTCGGCGTCCCAGGACTCCCGGTCCTGGGCCTGCTCCAGACGCCTGCCGTAGGCGTCGAGGAGTTCCAGGTGGTGAGGGGCGTCCTCCGGGACGCGGCCGAGTTCCTCGCCCAGCCGGTCCAGTTCGGCGAGGTCCTCACGGGCCTCGCGCAGCGCCTCGTTCAGCACCGTGGCGATGGTCACGTCGGCGTCGAACGGCATCTCCTGGTGCAGGAAGCCGAGACCGGGCGGACGGACGACGCTTCCCGAGTCGGGTTCGTCCGCGCCGGCGAGCACCCGCAGCAGGGTGGACTTGCCGACGCCGTTCTCCCCGATCAGGCCGATGCGGTGGCCGGGGGAGGCGGTCAGGGAGACACCGTCGAGGACGCGTCGGCCGCCCAGGTCGCGGACGAGGTCGTGGGCGAGCAGAGCGGGCTGGGGCACAGGAAACCGTCCCACGTGATCGGTGGTCGGCCCGCCGGGCACGGGGCCTCGGACGCGGGTCACTGCACGGGCCGGCGGCTCACACCGCCGGGGCTCCCGTCTCCCGGAGCGTGCCGCCGGCGGTCGACGAGCCGGTGGCGGGCCCGATTTCACAGACGATCAGCTCGGGCGGAGTGCTCCCGCCCGAGCCGTTGGGAGTGACCGGATCCGTGCGGTCCGCGGGCCGGGCGAAGGAGAGGCGCGAGCGGACGACGAACGCGTCGGACAGGGAGTCGTCGTCTCCCACCATGCCTGCGACTCCTCGGTACACGGTCGATGTCAGCGACAGATTAACAGCCGCTTTTCGTGCGCCGCGGGTGGTGCGGACCGGCGGTCGGCGGGCCCGCGGCCTTCACGATCGGTCCGGGTGGGTTCGAAGTTCTTCATGACCGCATCGCCTGAGGCACCGACATCGACCGGATCAACTCTTTTCAGCCGCGATCTATCCATCTGGCCGGTTTGTAGTGCACGCTGTTCGTCCGGGCCCCACCAGATCCCCCAGGTGGGAGCCCTGCCGCAGGGTCCTGCCGTCCCGTCGGCGGCAGGACCCGCCACGCCTCCCAGCTCCCCATGGGAGGCCATGCGGCTGCCCGGACACCGGGACCGGCCACGACGGTCCCGGCGGACGGGGCGGACGGGACGGTCAAGGGATCGCCACGCCCGGGCCGTTGTCGCCGCTGAGGTCCCAGCCGTACTGGGCGTTCGCCGACGGCGCCCCGAGGTCCACGGGGTTGTGCGCGGACGACTTCGACGCCGTCAGGCCGGCTGCCGTGCCGTGCAGCAGCCACACCGCGCCGCCGTTCCTGACCGTGCCGAGGTCCTCACCCGGCGCGCCCGCGGTCAGGTCCGCCTTCCCGTCCTTCGTCACGTCGAGCAGCCGCAGCGAGCCGCCGAAGACGTCGTTCTTCTCGGCCACCCCCGGCACGCTCGGGGTGTCCTGGTGGAACGCCTGCGCGCCCGTACCGGTGAGCCCGCCCGCGCCGCCCTTGAGGAGCACCACGGAGCCTGCCCTGGCCACCGAGCCGATCGCCTCGCCGGGGACGCCCACGGCCAGGTCGGGGTATCCGTCGCCGTTCACGTCCCCGGCGCTCAGGCGGGCGCCGAAGTGGTCGTTCTTCTCGCTCACGCCGGGCACGCCCGCGGTCTGCTGCGTGATGGTCCGCGTACGGGTCCGGCCGGGGCCGGCCGGCGAGCCGTAGTAGATCTTGATGGTCCCCGGGTCGTCCACCATCTCGGTGTCGCCGCCCGGGAAGACGCGCGTCGCGAGGTCGGCGTACCCGTCCTTGTCGAAGTCGGCGACGGCGGTGGTGGACGCGGAGGACAGCCGCTGCGAAACGGTGGACAGGCCGTCCTTCGTTCCGAGCCACAGCTTGCCGCCCTCGGCGTGGTTCTCGTAGACGTGGAAGGTCGCGAGGTCCTCGATGCCGTCACCGTCGAAGTCGCCGGCCGCGGTGGAGCAGATCGTGTTGTCGGTGCTGAACACCCTCACTTCCTGCTCGCGTGCGGGGGCACCGCCGCGGTCGAACGGGCCGTAGAGCACGTTGCGGTAGTCGTATTCGTCGTCGTTGCCCATGAACAGGTCGGTGTGACCGTCCCCGTCGAAGTCGCCCGCGGTGATGTCGGCGCCGACGTCGGCGTTCGCGGGTGCGCCGACCCGGACGGAGTCCTGGCCGGCGATGCCTGTCGTGCTGCCCCACAGGACGATCACCGATCCGCTGACGTTGTCCTCGGGGCGGTATTCACGGGTGGTCACGGCCAGGTCGGTGAGGCCGTCGCCGTCCAGGTCGCGGGGGACCATCGCGTAGCCGAACACCGCGTTGTCGCCGGAGGCGCCGGGGACACCCGGGGTGTCCTGGGTGATGACGGTGGTGCGCGCGGTGTCGAGGCCGTTCGCCGAACCGTAGGTGACCGTGATGTAGCCGGCCCAGGCATGACCGCCCACCGTGGCGGCCGGCGCGGTCACGGCGACGTCCTGGTAGCCGTCGCCGTTGAAGTCCTCGCGCACGGTGGTGGCGCCACCCGCGGCGGATGCGGTGCCCGCGGCGATCGGCACGCTGAAGGTACCGATCAGAGCGGTGACCACCGCGGTCGATACGGCCAGTCGACGGATGCCCACAAGTCCTCCTACCAGAAGCACGCGGCCCGGGGCCGCGCACGGGCGACTTTCGCCTGTGAGACACACGGCGACGGCTGATGGTTGTGTGCGGTGGACAGGACATGAACCAAGAGCACGGCGCGTCGGCCGCGGACCACCTGTCGATCCTTCTGACTGACGCCCGCCCCCGCGGCGCTGACAGAGGCAGTAATCCTGAGCGTAGGCTTGTCAACTTTCCCGCTGCCGGGGTATATAAAAAGGCGTAGGGCATCGCACCCAGTGACAGCAGAGAGGAGTGACCCGTGATGCTCATGCGCACCGACCCGTTCCGTGAGCTCGACCGTCTCACCCAGCAGGTCTTCGGCCCCGATCGCCCCGCGGCGATGCAGATGGACGCCTACCGCTCCGGTGACGACTTCATCGTCCACTTCGACCTCCCCGGCATCGACCCGGAGACCATCGACCTGGACATCGAGCGGAACGTGCTCACCGTACGTGCCGAGCGCCGTTCCCCCGCTCCCGAGGGCGCGGAGGTCATCGTCGCCGAGCGGCCCAGCGGCCCCTGCACCCGGCAGCTCTTCCTGGGCGAGACCCTCGACACCGAGCGCATCGACGCCTCGTACGCCGCCGGCGTCCTGACCCTGCGCATCCCCGTGGCCGAGCAGGCCAAGCCGCGCCGCATCCACATCACCGGCGGCGACGACCACAAGCAGCTCCAGACCTGACGTCCGCCGTACCGCCCCGCGGGCGCCGCCCGCGGGGCCGCGTCATGTGCGGCGACAGGAGCCGGCACGCCGCGCCGTACGCGCCGCCACCGCCCCGGGGTCCGCACCAGCTCCGGAACCGGAATCCCCTCGGGCCGGAGCGGCGCCGCGGGCGACCGCGGGGAACGCGCGCATCCCGCCGAGCGCGGCGGCCTCGGCGCCCCGTCGCTCCCCGGTGCCGCGACAGGTTAACTTCGCGAAAACTGACCGGACGGCGGGTGAAAATCTCGCACTTGTCATTGACATGTCAGCGTCTACGCGCGTCATCATGGTGCGCATGAGATTCCCCCCACGGATCACTCGCATCGGCGCCGCAGCCGCCGTCCTGTCCGCCGTCCTCGTCGGCGGCACCGTCACCGCCAACGCCGCGGGCACGTCCGCCGCGGCCGTCGGCAGCATCTGCTACGGCAGCCTGCCGTCCCAGGCGCACGACACGCTGGACCTCATCGAGCAGGGCGGCCCCTACCCCTACGCGCAGGACGGCAGCGTCTTCCAGAACCGGGAAGGCGTCCTTCCCGGGCGGACCACCGGCTACTACCACGAGTACACGGTGATCACGCCCGGTTCCTCGACACGCGGCGCCCGCCGCATCGTCACCGGTACGCAGAACCAGGAGGACTACTACACGTCCGACCACTACGTCTCGTTCAAACTGGTCAACTACAGCTGCTGAGCGGCCCGTACCGCGCCCCGCGGCCCCCACCCCCACCGGCCGCGGGGCGCGGCACATCCGCCGCCGGGAGTGTCCGTGCCCGGTGAGTCGGAGGTCACTCTGAGCAAGAGGGCAAGGTCACAGCCCCCGCCTCTGCTGCGGTCCGAGGAATCTGCCCTAGCATCCGAGCATGACGGTCCTGCCCAACGACGGGCTCTCGCTGGCCGCCGAGTTTCCTTCCGCGACACATGAACAGTGGCGCCGCCTGGTGGCGGGCGTACTGAGCAGGTCGGGCAAGGATGTCTCGGACGAGACGGCGGAGGCAGCCCTGTCCACCGCGCTGGAGGACGGGCTCACCACCCGCCCTCTCTACACGGCGCACGACGACGCCCCTGATCCCGGTCTCCCCGGCTTCGCGCCCTTCGTACGAGGCGGTCGGCCCGACGGGAACACCGTCGCCGGCTGGGGCGTACGTCAGCGGCACACCACGGCCGACAACGCCGCGGTGCTCGCGGACCTGGAGAACGGCGTCACCTCGCTCTGGCTGGTCGTCGGCGAGGGCGGCTTCCCCGTGTCGTCGCTCGCCGCGGCCCTCGACGGCGTCCACCTCGACCTGGCACCCGTCGTCCTCGACGCGGGACGCGACGCCGAGGCCGCCGCGCGGGAACTGCTGCGGCTGTACGGGGAGCGGGACCTAGCCAAGGACGCCGTACGCGGCGGTCTCGGCGCGGATCCGCTGGGCCAGGAGGCCCGTACCGGCGAGGCAGCGGACTTCGCACCGGCCGCCGCGCTCGCGCGGCGGTGCGCCGAGGAGTACCCGGGGCTGCGCGCCCTGACCGTGGACGCGCTGCCGTACCACGAGGCGGGCGGCTCGGCCGCCCAGGAGCTGGGCGCCTCCCTGGCGACGGGCGTCGCCTACCTGCGGGAACTGACCGCCGCCGGACTCTCCGTCCAACTGGCCTGCGCACAGCTGGAGTTCAGGTACGCGGCCACTGCGGACCAGTTCCTGACCATCGCCAAGCTGCGCGCCGCGCGCCGGCTGTGGGCGCGGGTCGCCGAGGTGTGCGGGGCGCCGGGTTCGGGGGCGCAACCGCAGCACGCCGTGACCTCGCCGGTGATGATGTCGCGCCGCGATCCGTACGTGAACATGCTGCGTACGACCATCGCCACGCTCGCCGCCGGGGTGGGCGGCGCGGACGCGGTGACCGTGCTCCCCTTCGACCACGCCCTCGGGCTGCCGGACGCCTTCGCCCGGCGGATCGCCCGCAACACCTCGACGATCCTGGTCGAGGAGTCGCACCTGGCGCGGGTGATCGACCCGGCCGGCGGTTCCTGGTACGTGGAACGGCTCACGGACGAACTCGCCCACGCCGGCTGGGAGTTCTTCCAGCACATCGAGGGCCTCGGCGGTCAGGCCGCCGCCCTGCGCTCGGGCCGGCTGCGTCAGGACCTGGCGCAGACCTGGGCCGTGCGCAGCGCGAAGCTCGCGAAACGGCGTGAGCCGATCACCGGGGTCAGCGAGTTCCCGAACCTCGCCGAGCGTGCCGTGCAGCGCGAGCCCGCGCCCGGGCCGCCGTCCGGCGGGCTGCCGAGGGTGCGCCGCGACGAGGCGTACGAGGACCTGCGGGCCCGCTCCGACGCTCATCTCGCCGCCACCGGAAGCCGGCCGCGCGTCTACCTGGCCACCATCGGCCCCGCCGCCGCGCACACCGCACGGACCGGCTTCGCCGCGAACCTCTTCCAGGCCGGCGGCATCGAGCCCGTCACGGAGGGTTCCTTCGAGGACAGCGGGGCCACCGAGGCCTGCCTGTGCTCCAGCGACGCGCTGTACGAGGAGCAGGCCGCGGACACGGCCCGGGAGCTGAAGGCGGCGGGCGCCCGCCATGTGTTCCTGGCCGGCCGGCCCGGGCAGTACCCGGATGTCGACGCGTACGTCTTCGCGGGCTGCGACGCCGTCGCCGTGCTCCGCGCCACCCTCGACCGTATGGGAGTGTCCTGATGGGAATCCCCGACTTCTCCGGGATCCGGCTGGGGACCCCGGCCGCCGCGGGCAGCCCCGACGAATGGCGCACGGCCGTCAAGCACGCGACCGGCGACGACGAGGCCTTCTGGGAGACCCCGGAGGGCATCGCGGTCAAGCCGCTGTACACCGGCCATGACCTGGAGGGCCTCGACTTCCTCGGGACCTACCCGGGCGTCGCGCCGTACCTGCGCGGCCCCTACCCCACGATGTACGTCAACCAGCCCTGGACGATCCGCCAGTACGCGGGCTTCTCGACGGCCGAGGAGTCCAACGCCTTCTACCGCCGCAATCTGGCCGCCGGGCAGAAGGGCCTGTCGGTCGCCTTCGACCTGCCCACCCACCGCGGCTACGACAGCGACCACCCGCGGGTGACGGGTGACGTCGGCATGGCGGGCGTGGCCATCGACTCGATCCTCGACATGCGGCAGCTGTTCGACGGCATCCCGCTCGACCGGATGACCGTGTCGATGACGATGAACGGCGCCGTGCTGCCGGTCCTCGCGCTGTACATCGTGGCGGCGGAGGAGCAGGGCGTACCGCCGGAGAAGCTGGCCGGGACCATCCAGAACGACATCCTCAAGGAGTTCATGGTCCGCAACACCTACATCTATCCGCCGAAGCCGTCGATGCGGATCATCTCCGACATTTTCGCGTACACCTCGCGGCGGATGCCCCGCTACAATTCCATCTCCATCTCCGGCTATCACATCCAGGAGGCCGGCGCGACGGCCGACCTGGAGCTGGCGTACACCCTCGCGGACGGTGTCGAGTACATCCGCGCGGGCCGGGAAGCCGGCCTGGACGTCGACGCGTTCGCGCCGCGGCTGTCGTTCTTCTGGGCGATCGGCATGAACTTCTTCATGGAGATCGCCAAGCTGCGGGCGGCCCGCCTGCTGTGGGCGAAGCTGGTGCGGCAGTTCGATCCGCAGAACGCCAAGTCCCTGTCGCTGCGTACCCATTCGCAGACCTCGGGCTGGTCGCTGACCGCGCAGGACGTCTTCAACAACGTGACGCGGACCTGTGTGGAGGCGATGGCCGCGACGCAGGGCCACACCCAGTCGCTGCACACCAACGCGCTCGACGAGGCGCTCGCCCTGCCCACCGACTTCTCGGCGCGCATCGCCCGCAACACCCAGCTGCTGATCCAGCAGGAGTCGGGCACGACCCGGGTCATCGACCCGTGGGGCGGCAGCGCATACGTCGAGAAGCTCACGTACGACCTCGCCCGCCGGGCCTGGCAGCACATCGAGGAGGTCGAGGCGGCGGGCGGCATGGCCAGGGCCATCGACGCGGGCATCCCCAAACTGCGCATCGAGGAGGCCGCGGCCCGTACCCAGGCCCGGATCGACTCCGGCCGCCAGCCGGTGATCGGCGTCAACAAGTACCGCGTGGAGACCGACGAGAAGATCGACGTCCTCACGGTCGACAACTCCTCCGTACGCACCCGGCAGATCGAGAAGCTGCGGCGGCTGCGGGCCGGGCGTGACGAGGGCGCCTGCCAGGAGGCGCTGGACGCGCTGACCCGGGCGGCGGGCGGTGAGGGCAACCTGCTGGAGCTGGCGGTGCGCGCGGCCCGCGCCGAGGCCACCGTCGGGGAGATCTCCGACGCCCTGGAGAAGGTGTACGGGCGGCACGCGGGCCAGATCCGTACGATCGCCGGTGTGTACCGCAACGAAGCAGGCGAGTCCCCGTCCGTGGACCGCACCCGCACACTCGTCGGCTCCTTCGAGGAGGCCGAGGGGCGCCGGCCGCGCATCCTGGTCGCCAAGATGGGCCAGGACGGCCACGACCGCGGCCAGAAGGTGATCGCCACCGCCTTCGCCGACCTCGGCTTCGACGTCGACGTCGGCCCGCTGTTCCAGACCCCCGCCGAGGTGGCGCGTCAGGCGGTGGAGGCAGACGTGCACATCGTGGGCGTCTCGTCGCTGGCCGCCGGGCACCTCACGCTCGTACCGGCGCTGCGGGAGGAACTGGCGGCGGAGGGCCGCGAGGACATCATGGTCGTCGTCGGCGGGGTGATCCCGCCGCAGGACGTGCCGACCCTGCTGGAGATGGGCGCGGCGGCCGTGTTCCCGCCCGGGACGGTGATCCCGGACGCGGCGTACGACCTCGTCCAGCGCCTGTCGACCGGGCTCGGGCACGACCTGTGATCGAACTCGACACCTATGTGAAGGGTGTGCTCGACGGGAAGCGGGCGATCGTCGCGCGTGCGATCACTCTCGTCGAGTCCACCCGTCCGCAGCACCGTTCGCTGGCCCAGGAGTTGCTGACCGAGCTGCTCCCGCACAGCGGCCGGGCCCGGCGCATCGGTATCAGCGGTGTCCCCGGTGTCGGCAAGTCGACGTTCATCGACGCGTTCGGCACCATGCTGACCGGGCTCGGGCACCGGGTGGCGGTGCTGGCCGTGGACCCGTCCTCCAGCCGTACGGGCGGCTCCATCCTGGGCGACAAGACGCGGATGGAGCGCCTGGCGGTGGACCCGGCGGCGTTCATCCGCCCCTCCCCCACGGCCGGCACGCTCGGCGGGGTCGCCAAGGCGACCCGCGAGTCGATCGTCGTCATGGAGGCGGCGGGTCACGACGTGGTGCTGGTGGAGACGGTCGGCGTCGGCCAGTCGGAGACCGCGGTCGCCAACATGGTCGACTCGTTCCTGCTGTTGACGCTGGCCCGCACCGGTGACCAGCTCCAGGGCATCAAGAAGGGCGTCCTGGAACTGGCGGACGTCATCGCCGTCAACAAGGCGGACGGGCCGCACGAGCGTGACGCCAGGGCCGCCGCCCGCGAGCTGGCCGGCGCCCTGCGGCTGATGCACGGCAAGGACGCGGCGTGGACCCCGCCCGTGCTGAGCTGCAGCGCCCGCGAAGCGACCGGGCTGGACACCGTGTGGGAACGCCTCGAACAGCACCGCACCCTGCTCGACTCCAGCGGCCGGCTCGCCGCCAAGCGCCGCGACCAGCAGGTCGACTGGACGTGGACGATGGTCCGCGAGGAGCTGCTGGGCCGCCTGCACGCGGATCCGGCCGTACGCGCCCTCGCACCCGAGCTCGAACAGCGGGTGCGGGGTGGCGAGTTGACGGCCACGCTGGCCGCCGAGCGGATCCTGCGGGCGTTCGGCGACGCGGGGACGGGGCGGGCCCCGGGCGAGCGGTGACGCTCAGCGGGTCACTGGGTGCTGTCCCGCACGTCGAGGTGGGCCCACGGGTCGTCGACCTGCTGCGCCCCGGCCGCCTCTTCCTGGGCGGCCGCTTCGGCGGCGGCCTCCGCGGCCCGCTTCTTGAACGCCACGGCCCGGCGGGCCTTGGCGATGACCTCGTCGTGGTCCCAGCCGAACGTCGCGGCGTCGAGCCGGGCGTCGAAGGCGGTCAGCATCTCGGGGCTGATCACCGCGAGAGCGGTGCGCAGCTCGGCGAGCGTCTGCGGACCATCGGCGAACTCGAACGCGTACGGGTCCGACAGTGTTTCTGAGCTCGGCTCGGGCGGTGGCGCGGACATGTGTGTGACCTCCGGTCGTGAGGTGACCACGGTACGCGGTGGAGACGGCCTGCGTGCACGCAGGACCGGTCTTTCGCCCCGGCCCCGGGTCCCCTGCCGGACGCGGTTATGCCAGGACCGTTTGCCAACGCTACGTGCCCGCACTCGGCCCGGCCACGGTGCGGTGACGACCGGATCACGATGGCCGCCCCGGGCGTAGCCGCTCACGCGGCCCTTCGTTGGACGTGCCATGACGACGCGTGACGGGGGCGAGACCCCCGTGGCCTTCGCGCGAGCACCGGGCGCGTACTGGTCCGACGACGAGAGCGACTGCCGTTGGTGCCGCATCCTTCTCGGTCCCGTCCCCCTCATGGGCATGGAGTCCGCGTCGCCGGACGATGCCCGCGGGCGGCACTCCGAGCGGCGCGTCGACGGCCCGCGCGGGTGGCTGGAGCGGGTCCGGCCCGTGATGCTCCCGCTGGCCGCGATCACCGTACTGGCCGCGCTGACCCTGGTGACCATCGGCTGAACCGGAGCCCGCGTCCCGCGCCGCCGGACGTCGCCGTGCGACGTGAAGTGCCACGAAATGCCCGGCTCCGGCACGGGGACGGGATCCGGTCTCCCTGACAGGGTGGCAGGGCGGCCGCCGCCATGGTCGGCGATGGCGGCGGCCCCCGGCACCCGACGTGACTCCGCCGGGGTGTGCGGGCAGCGGTTCGGGGCGCAAAGCCACGGTCTCGGCGCCGGGCCCGTCCGCCCGGCGGACCGCGCAGCCGTCCCGGACCCCGCGTCCGCCACCCGTGGCGCACGCGGGAGGGGGAACCGGTGGTGCGGCAGGCACGCGCGCTGCGGACGCGGCGTCAGATCCTGGACGCGGCGGAGCACGCCGAGGGGAAGCTGCCGGTACGGGAGCGGATCGGACTGCTGCTGGACAAGGGCTCGTTCAACGAGATGGACATGGCCATCGCGGCCGGGGCGCCGCTGGTGTCCCTCAACGACGGCGCGGGCGCCCGCATCCAGGAAGGCATCTGCGCGCTCGCCGGCTACGGCGGCATCTTCCGGCGCAACACCCGCGCCTCCGGCGTCATCCCGCAGATCTCGGCGATGCTCGGATCGAGGAGCTCGTCGACGACGGCGACTACCTGGAGATCCACGAACGCTGGGCCCGCAACATCAGCTGCGCCCTGGCACGGCTCGACGGCCAGGTCGTCGACCCCGCCGACACCCGCCGTACGCTCTTCGCCTCGCTCGCCGCTCCGCGCACCAAGCACGCCGAGCTGCCGGCCCGCACACACGGCAACCCCCCTCGGTGACGGACGCGTCCGCGTCCGCGTGGAACCGACGAAGGGCCGAACCGGCATGACGATGCTGCGCGTGGAAAAAGGGGACGCCGGGCCCGAGGAGGTCGCCGCGCTCACGGCGATCCCGCTGGCCCGCGCGGCCGTCGGAACACCGGCGGCGGCCCGGCGGCGGCCCGGCGGGGGCGCCGCCCGGAGCGGAGGTGGCGCGCCTGCGCCTTCCGTGTCCCGCACAGCCGGCAGACCTGACCGCGGGAAACGGCAGAAGGGCTCCCGCGAGTCATGTCCTCGCGGGAGCCCTTCGTCGTACCGCCTGCCGGTGAAGGTTGAGAAGACGATCACGAGCAGGACGTCCGTGGAGACGCGGCTACGGCGTCAGGGAGCGAGCAGCAGGCTGTCGCCGCGCTCCTTGGCGGCGGCGTAACGGCGGGACACGTCCTGCCAGTTGACGACGGCCCACATGGCGTCGATGAAGTCGACCTTCTGGTTCTTGTACTGCAGGTAGAAGGCGTGCTCCCAGGCGTCGAAGACCAGGATGGGGGTCGAGCCCTGGCCGACGTTGCCCTGGTGGTCGTAGACCTGCTCGACGATCAGGCGCCCGCTCAGCGGCTCGTAGGCCAGAACACCCCAGCCCGACCCCTGCGTGGTCGCCGCCGCCTTGGTCAGCTGCGCCTTGAACCCGGCGAAGGAGCCGAACGACTCGGTGATCGCGTCCGCCAGGTCGCCCACACCGTCCGCGGCGAGGGGCTCGCCACCGCCGTCGCCGGTCATGTTGTGCCAGTAGATGGAGTGCAGGATGTGGCCCGACAGATGGAAGGCGAGACTCTTCTCCAGGCCGTTGACGGAGCCCCAGGACTCCTTGTCGCGCGCCTCCGCCAGCTGCTCCAGGGTGTCGTTCGCGCCCTTCACGTACGCCGCGTGGTGCTTGTCGTGGTGCAGCTCGACGATCTGCGGGTTGATGACGGGTTCGAGCGCCGCGTAGTCGTACGGAAGTTCCGGGAGCGTGTAAACCGCCATGCCCAACACCCTTCGGCCGTGTTATTGCCAATCATATGCAAGTGCACGCTAGCAGCAATAGTGTCCGGCTGCCGGGATAGGCTCGCGGCGGCGACCAATCCCGTGAACCCGGGCCCGGACCGGGTCCGCCCCGCATGCCGGCCCCGCATGCCGACCGAGAACAGCGAGAGAGACCGTGACCACGTACGAGTACGAGAAGGACGGCGCGGCCATCTACCGCCGGTCCTTCGCCACCATCCGCGCGGAAGCGGACCTCACGGCCCTGCCCGCCGACGTCGGCCAGGTCGCCGTGCGGATGATCCACGCCTGCGGAATGGTCGACCTCGTACGCGACCTCGCCCACACCCCGGACGTGGTGGTCCGCGCCCGCGAGGCCCTGCGCGCCGGCGCGCCCGTCCTCTGCGACGTGCAGATGGTGGCCTCCGGCGTGACCCGCAGGCGGCTGCCCGCCGGCAACGACGTGCTCTGCATGCTGTCCGACCCGTCCGTTCCCGAGCTGGCGGCGAAGCTGGGCACCACGCGCAGCGCCGCCGCCCTGGAGCTGTGGCGCGACCGGCTGGAGGGCGCCGTGGTCGCCATCGGCAACGCGCCCACCGCCCTCTTCCGCCTCCTGGAGATGGTCGGGGAGGGCGCGCCGCGCCCCGCCGCCGTCATCGGCGTCCCGGTCGGCTTCGTCGGCGCCGCCGAGTCCAAGGACGCGCTCGCCGAGAACCCTTACGGCCTGGAACACCTGGTGGTACGCGGCCGGCGGGGCGGCAGCGCCATCGCCGCCTCGGCGGTCAACGCGATCGCCAGCGAGGAGGAGTAGGCCCCGCTGCTCAGCGGGAAGGAACCCTCGTCACCGTCACCGTCGTCACCGCCGCCGTCATCTGCCGGCGGGCGGCGCGACGTCGTGGCCGAGGTGTTCCGCGACCCAGCGGGCCGCCGCCCCGGCATCGGCCGCCACCGGGACCCCCTCGGGAACCGGCGGCCGGCGGACCACGACCACCGGCAGCCCGGCCTCCCGCGCGGCGGTCAGCTTCGGCGCGGTGGCGGCGCCCCCGCTGTCCTTCGTCACCACGACGTCGACGCGGTGGCGGCGCAGCAGCCCGCGCTCCCCGTCGAGGTCGAAGGGACCGCGGTCGAGCAGGACCTCCATGCGGGCCGGTCCCGGCGGCTCCGGTGCGTCGACGGACCGTACGAGGAACCACAGGTCGTCCAGGCCCGCGAACGCGGCCAGGCCCGTGCGCCCGGTGGTGAGGAACACCCGCCGCCCGAGCCCCGGCAGCAGCTCCGCGGCCCGCGCCAGCGAACCGGCCTCGTGCCAGACGTCGCCCTCGACCGGGATCCAGCCGGGACGGCGCAGCGCCAGCAGGGGGATCCCGGCCGCGCCGGCCGCCTGCGCCGCGTGGAAGCTGATCGTCGCGGCGAACGGGTGGGTGGCATCGACGAGCACGTCCACCGCGTGCTCGCGCAGCCACGCCGCCATCGCCCCGGCCCCGCCGAAGCCGCCGACCCGGACCCCGCCCGGCGGGAGCCGGGGGCCGGCGACCCGCCCCGCCAGTGAACTGGTCAGGTCGAGACCGGGGGTGCCGTGCAGCAGCCCGGCCAGGTGCCGGGCTTCCGTCGTGCCGCCGAGAATCAGTACGTGCATGGGAGGGGTCCGGATCCGTTCGGGAACAGCGAGGTGCGGGGCGCCGGTGCGGCGGAGGACGCCCGTGGAGCCCCACTCAAGCACACCGGGCGAAGGCATCCGCCGGTACCGTCTAAGCTCCGGGCCATGCGCGTATTGGTCTTGGAGGACGATCCCGAGCTCGGGCCCGTCGTCGCAGCTCAGCTGCGGGGTGCGGGGTTCGCCGTCGACCTCGCGCGGACGCTCGCCGAAGCGGATCTCAAGCTCTCGGTCAACCGCTACGACTGTGTCGTGGCCGACCGCTCGGTGCCGGACGGCGACTCGCTCACGCTGCTCGCCGCACACCGGCGGACCGGATCGGCCCTGCCCTTCCTGCTGCTGACGGCGCTGGACGCGGTGCGCGACCGGGTGGCCGGTTTCGAGCACGGGGCGGACGACTACCTGGTCAAGCCCTTCGCCTTCGCCGAACTGGTCGTACGGGTGCGTGCGCTGTGCCGCAGGGAGCAGCCGGCGCGGTTGCCGGTCCTTCGGGCGGACGACCTGGAGGTCGACCTTCCCAGGCGCCGTGTCTCCAGAGCCGGGGTGCTGCTCAGCCTGTCCGCGAAGGAGTTCGCGGTGCTGGAGGTGCTGATGCTGCGCGCCGGTGAGGTGGTGACGCGCACGGAGCTGATCGAGAGCTGCTGGGACGAGGCGAGCGAGCCGATGTCCAACGTGGTGGACGTGCTGATCGGGCAACTGCGACGGCGGCTCGGGGCGCCCGACCCCATCGGGACGGTGCGCGGGGTCGGCTACCGGCTGGGCGGGACCGGTCGGGAGCCGGACACCGGGGCGCGTACGTGAAGATGATCCGTCCGGCCGCCCTGCGGCGCCGGGGCGGGCGGGACGAGCACGACGGGACGGGCCGCGGTCGCCCGGCGACTGGATCCGCCCCGTCCCCCGCCGTGGCCCGGCTGCGGCGCACCCGGCGCCTGATGACGCTCCTGTTCGCCTCGACGACCGCGGCCTGTCTCGTCGTGCTCGCCACGGTCGCCGTCCACATCGACACCCGGTCCCGCGGGGCCGGCCTCGACCACGAGGTCGGCAGCCGCGCCGTCGGCCTGTCGCGGGCGGTCTGGTTCGACGCGGGGACACTGCACCTGGAACCGCTGCGCGAGGACGAACTCGCGCGCGGCGCACAGGTGCTGGCGGTCCTGCGGGCGGCACCCGGACAGGCGCCGTCGGTGCGCCACGCCGTCCCCGCGCGTTCGGCGCTGCCCGCCCCGGGCCGGCTCGACGAGGTCTGGCGCGGTGTCCTCGAGGAGCAGGAGACCGTCGTCGTCAGCGCCCCCGCCGCGAACGGTACGCGGCTGCGGTGGGCGGCGGCCCCGGTCTGGGACGGCGACCGGATCGGCGCGGCGGTGCTGGTCGGCACGGATCCGGCGCGCGGTGAACACGATCACGACGTGCTGGTGCGCTGGCTGGCGCTCGGCTGCACGGCCCTGGTCTGCTGCGCGGCAGCCGTCGGTCATCTGCTGTCCGGCCGCGCCATGCGCCCCGCCCTGCGCGGCCTCGGCCAGCAGGAGCAGTTCCTGGCCGAGGCGGCGCACGAGCTGCGTACACCGCTGGCGGCGCTGCGGCTGGTGGCGGAGCGGGACGGCTCCTCCGACGAGGCCCTGCGGCTGGTGGACCGGCTGAGCCGGCTGGTCACCGGGCTGCTCGCGAGGGCCCGCGCGGAAGCCGGTGCGCAGCCGGTCGAGCGGGTGCCGTTGCGCCTCGACCAGCTGGTGGAGACCACGGTCGAGGAGCTGCCGGACCACGGGAGCGTCACCGTGGCCTGCGAACCCGTGGTGGTGCTCGGCGACCCCGACCTGCTGGCCCAGGCGGTGCGGAACCTGGTGGAGAACGCCCAGCGGCACGGCGGCCCGGCCGGATCGCCGGTGGAGGTCACCGTCGCACCGGGCCTCGTCACGGTCCGCGACCATGGCGCGGGCGTGCCGCGCGCGGACCGCGAGAGGGTCTTCGCCCGAGGCGTCACCGGCCCCGCCACGGGAACGACGGGAGCGGGGGCCGGCGCAGGAACGGCGGGAGCGGGCGCCGGGACGGGAGCAGGGCTCGCCATCGTCCGGTGGGTCGCCGAGCTGCACCACGGCACCGCCCGCCTGGTGGACGCGCCCGGCGGCGGCCTGACCGCCGAGCTGCGCCTGCCGGCGCACCCGGCCGGGACGGCCGCGCCCCCACTCCGCGCGCAGCCGTCCTAGTCCTAGTCCTAGTCCTCATCCTCATCCTCATCCTCATCCTCATCTCATGAAGGCTCCGGCACCGTGGGCACATGAACCTTTCGCGCAGAACCGTGCTGCCGGCCACCGTGGCCGCGGGACTCGGCACCCTGCTCGTCGCCGGAAGCCTGTACGGCCTGCCCTTCGGTGACGAGCCCGCCCCGACTGAGGTCGCCGTCAGGGTCGACCAGGTCGGCTATGTGCGCGGCGAGTCGAAGCGTGCCTACGTCATGGGGCCCGCGGCGGCACTCGCGGGCGCGCGCTTCAAGGTCGTCGACGCCGGGGACGACGTGGTCACGGCCGGCAGGCTCGGGCCCTCCACCGGCCGCTGGAACGCCGAGTACTCCTCGGTACGCACCATCGACCTCTCCGCGCTGGACACCACCGGCACCTACCGCGTCGTGCTGACCGGGAGCGCGTCCGGCCGCTCGCCCGCCTTCCGGGTCGCCGGGGCCCGCGAGCTGATGACCCCGCTGGTCCGGGACAACGTCCGGTTCCTGCAGGCGCAGCGCGACGGAGCCGACGTGCACCCCGGTGCCGCGGGCGCCCGGGGGCGGACCCTGCGGCACGGGCCGTCCCATCTCGCCGACCGGGACGCGGCCGTCCACGCCCCGCCGCGGTACGACGAGGAGGGCACCGAGCTGCTCGACGAGCGGCTGAGCCCGACCGGGGAGCGGGTCGACGTCTCGGGTGGCTGGTTCGACGCGGGCGACTTCCTGAAGTTCACCGGCACCACGTCCTACTCGGTCGCCGAACTGCTCCTCGCGCAGCGCGACCTGCCGGACCTGGAGGAGCTGTCCGCCGAGGCCTCGCACGGACTGGCCTGGCTGGACAGGATGTGGGACGGGGACAGCGGGACGCTCTACGCACAGGTCGGCATCGGCGTGGGCAACGACGCCGTACGGACGGACCACGACGTGTGGCGGCTGCCGGAGGCCGACGACCGGCTGGACGTGTCACCCGGTGACCCGGACGACGCGATCAAGCACCGGCCGGTCTTCCGTGCCGCCGAGCCGGGCGAGGCGGTCAGCGCCAGTCTGGCGGGCCGGGTGGCCGCGGCGTTCGCCCTCGCCGCACAGCGCGCGGCCGGTACGGACGAGGAGGAGGCCCGGACCTGGCTGGACAAGGCCGCCGCCGTCTACGCCCTGGCCGACACCCGGCCCGACCCCGACGAGCCGCCCCTCACCGCGTTCCCGCCCACCTTCTACCCCGAGGACTCCTGGCAGGACGACATGGAGTTCGGCGGCGCCGAACTGGCCCTGGCCGCACGGGAACTGGGGGACGACCGGGAGGGCGACTGGGCCGGCGACGCGGCTCGCTGGGCCGGGGCGTACCTGCGCTCCGACGTGCGGGGCACCCTCGGGGTCGCGGACGTCAGCGCCCTGGCGCACGTCGACCTGGCCACCGTCCTGGACGGCGGCCGGACGCACGGGATCGGGGCCGAGGAGCTGTACGAGGACCTGCGCCGCCAGCTGGAGGACGGCGTGGCCCGCGCCGGGCACGACCCGTTCGGGGCCGGCGCCGTCTACGACGACTTCGACGCCGTGCCGCACACGTTCGGGCTGGTGGCCACCGCCCGTCTGTACGCGAGGGCGACGGGGGACACCCGTTACGCGGCCTTCGCCGGCCGGCAGCGGGGCTGGGCCCTGGGCGCCAATGCCTGGGGGACGAGCTTCGTGATCGGCGCCGGCGAGGTCTATCCGCACTGCCCGGAACACCCGCTGGCGAACCTCCGGGGCAGCCACGACGGGACGGGCGCCATCCTGCGGGGCGCCGTGGTCAACGGCCCCAACGCGGCGGACAGGCTGGAGGAGCTGAACAGCTTCCCGACCATGAGGAAGTGCACGGCCGCCCCGCCGACGGGGGCCTGGAGCGACTTCGACGGCAAGGGCGCGCGCTACCTGGACGACGTGGGCGCCTGGCAGACCGTGGAGCCCGCGCTGGACTTCACCACCACGGCGCTGCTGGCCTTCACCCTGACCGCAGGATGACGCGGGCGCCGCGGGGCCGGGCGGGCGCCGCAGGATGACGGACGTGTCCGCGGGGCCGCGTACCCGACGCGGTCGTGGAATCATCGGTCCGCCGTATCGGCACGCGGACTGCGCGAGGAGTGACGGGCGGACATGGTCACCGACTGGGAGTGGGACGACACGCTGTTCCTGGGCGCGGCGGCCCACTACCGCCGCGGCAGGCTCCCCTACTCCCCCGGGCTGGCGGACGCGCTCGCCGAAGCCCTGGAACCCGACGGGCGAGGACGCCTCCTGGACGTGGGATGCGGACCCGGCACCGTCGCCCTGACCCTCGCCCACCTGTTCGACGAGGTCGTCGGCGTGGACCCGGACCGCGGGATGATCGCCGAAGCCGTGCGCGAGGCCACCGGGCGCGGGGTGGGCGGGAAGGCGCGGTGGGTGCGGGCCCGGGCCGAGGAACTGCCGGCCGGTCTCGGGACGTTCACCGTCGCCGTCTTCGCCCAGTCCTTCCACTGGATGGACCGCGACCCGGTGGCGGCGACCGTCAGGGACATGCTCCGGCCGGGCGGGGCCCTCGTCCACATCTCCGATCTGAAGGCGCGGACCCGGGCCGTCGACGGCCTGCCGCATCCCGCGGTGCCGTACGCGGCCCTGGACGAGCTGGTCGCACGCTACCTGGGCCCGGTCCGCAGGGCAGGCCGGGGCGTGCTGGCGCGGGGCACGCCGAGCGGGGAGGCGGCGGTGTTCACCCGCGCCGGATTCACCGGCCTGCGGCGCCTCGTGATCCCCGGCGGGCAGGTCCTGGAGCGCTCCGCCGACGACGTCGTGGCCGGCGTCTTCTCGATGTCGTTCTCGGCGCCGCATCTGTTCGGCACGCGTCTGGACGCCTTCGAGGCGGACGTACGCCGGCTGCTGCGCGAGGCCTCCCCGGCGGACCGCTTCTCCGAGCGGCAGCCGGGCACCGAGGTCTTCGTCTGGCGCCGGGCCCCCCGCTGAAGCACCGTCACGCCTGGCACGCCTCCGCCTCCCTGGCCTCCCTGGCCTCCCTGGTGACCGTACGGTCCCGGGCGACCGCGCTCTCGCGCACGACCAGTTCGTACCCCGCCGTCAACCGCGTGGGCGGGCCCCGCCTCGGCGGTGATCCGGTGCAGCACCGCGCCCACGGCCAGTTCGGCGACCCCCGCTCGTCCGGCCGGGGACGTAGCGGCGCCGGACACGGTGGTGACGTACGAGGAGGAGGGAGCGGCGCGCTCACGCTCTTCGCCGTCGACCGCGGCCGGCAGGCGGGGCGGGGCGGGGACGGGAAAGCCTCGCGCAACCCTCAGGTGGTCAGGAACGTTTCTCCCCTTCGGGGCGGGCAAGCACAAGTGCATCGGCGACCGGTTCGCCCTCACCGAGCTGATCACCGCCGTCGCGACGATCGTCCGGCAGGTGCGGTTCGACCTCCCTCCCGGCCAAATCGTGCGGCCGGTGGCCCGGGCCACCGTACGGCCCGGGACCCTGCTGATGAAGGTCGCCCCGCCCTATGACGGAAAGAGTGGTTTGAGCTCCTCGTCCGTGTGAATGCCCTGGATACGCGCCGGCCGTGTGCCAAGCATGATCACGATGACTACACACGACATGGACAACTCCCCTCCTCCGTCCCTTCATCCGCAGGACACGCCGCCCACGAGGCGTTCGGTGGTCACGGCGGCCGGTGCCACGGTCCTCGCCGCCGGACTCACCGCCGCCACCGCCGCGCCCGCGACCGCCCTGAGCCCCGTCGCCGTACCCTCGG
Organism: Streptomyces sp. V3I8; assembly: GCF_030817535.1. Taxonomy (NCBI): domain Bacteria; kingdom Bacillati; phylum Actinomycetota; class Actinomycetes; order Kitasatosporales; family Streptomycetaceae; genus Streptomyces; species Streptomyces sp. V3I8. The sequence goes on from NZ_JAUSZL010000002.1 coordinate 500,868, forward strand.
TGGCGCCGGCCGCGGCGCCACCCGGTGTCGATCCCCAGGCCTACACCACGGTCGCCCGCGCCATCGCCGTGTACGACGAGCACGACGAGTCCCTGGTCCCGTCCTACGTACGGGCCGTCGAGCACGGTCTGCCACCGAGCCGGGGCAGGGCGTCGAAGCGGGTCCTGATCGTCGGGGCCGGCCCGGCCGGTCTGCTCGCCGCCGATCTGCTCCACCGGGTGGGCCACGACGTCGTCGTGATCGAGGCCAACGACAACCGCGTCGGCGGCCGCATCAAGACCTTCCGCACAGGCGGTCACGAGAACGGCGAGCAGCCCTTCGCCGACCCCCGGCAGTACGCCGAGGCGGGGGCGATGCGCCTGCCCGCAAGCCACCCGCTCCTGATGGCGCTGATCGAGAAGTTCGATCTGCCGCGCCAGGAGTTCCTGCTGGTGGACGTGGAGGTCGACAACCCGGCGCAGCGCGCCAACCGCACCTGGATGCACATCAACGGCGTCCACATGCGCCGGGCCGACTACGAGCGGCACCCCGAGAAGATCAACGACACCTTCGGCGTCAGGGGCGACAACCGTACGAGGACCGCCTCGGCCATCCTCGCGGCCGCCCTGGAGCCCGCGCACCTGCTCATCCGCGGCAAGGAGGGCACGGCTCTCGTCGAGGGATGGGTCAAGATCCTCAAGCGGTACGGCCACTGGTCCATGTACCGGTACCTCACCGAGGTCGCCGGCCTCGACGTCCGGACCATCGACCTCGTCGGCACCGTACAGAACCTGACCTCGCGGCTGCACCTCTCCTTCCTGCACAGCTTCCTGGGCAGCGCGCTGATCGACCCGAAGACGAAGTTCTGGGAGCTCAAGGGCGGCACCGCGGTGCTCGTCGACGCGCTGTACGCACCGGTGAAGAACAAGGTGCGGCTCGACAGGCGTGCCGTGCGCATCGAACGCGGCGACGGCGGCGTACGGGTGCACACCGTGTCGGAGGACTGCCAGACCGGCGACGGCGGTGTCACGGAGGTCTTCGAGGGCGACGAGGTGATCGTCACCGTGCCCTTCTCCGGGCTGCGCCACGTGGCCTTCGACCCGCCCCTGACCTACGGCAAGCGCCGCGCCATCACGGAACTGCACTACGACGCCGCGACCAAGGTGCTGCTGGAGTTCTCCCGGCGCTGGTGGGAGTTCACCGAGGAGGAGTGGAAGGAGGCGCTGGACTCCGTCGAGGACGGCCTCTACGCCAGGTACCGGGCCGGCAGGGTCAGGGACGGCAGACACCTGGGCGCACACCGGTCCGTACGGGACCTGGGGGTGACCCTCTCCGACGACCTCAAGAAGTGCTTCTCGGCCTTCCGCCCCGCCGTGTCCGGCGATCCCGAGGCCGCCCACGTCCGCGGCGGCGGCTCCGTCAGCGACAACGCCAACCGCTTCACGTACTTCGAGCACGCGCACCCCATGGAGGGCAGCGACGGCGGTGTCGTCCTCGCCTCCTACAGCTGGTCCGACGACGCCCTGAAGTGGGACGCGTACGCCGACGAGGAGCGGTACCTGCGCGCGCTCGCCGGAGTGCAGGCCGTCTTCGGCCGCCGCTGCGAGGTGTTCTTCACCGGCAAGTGCAAGACCCAGTCGTGGATGCGCGACCACTACGCCTACGGCGAGGCCTCCGTCCTCTTCCCCGGTCAGCACACGGAGCTGTTCCCCGACATCCCGAGGTCGGAGGGGCCCCTGCACTTCGCGGGGTGTCACACGTCGATCAAGCCCGCCTGGATCGAGGGCGCCCTCGAATCCGCCGTCCGTACGGCGCTGAAGGTCCACACCGGCTGAGAGCGCCCGCCCGGGGCCCTGGCGGCCCCGGGCCCAACGGCTCCGGCTCCGGCTCCGGCTCCGGTCACGGCTCCGGTCACGGTGTCAGGAAGGCCTGCACGGCGGGTGCGTACCGGCCGACGATGTCGTCGAGCGGCGTCGCGCGCAGTTCCCCGCCCCGCGCGATGCCGTACATCACGCCCAGGCCGAGCAGCATGCTCACGGCCAGTTCGGCGCGCAGGCCGGCGTCGGAGCCGTCGAGGCGCAGGGCGAGCCGGTCGCTCACCTGGGTACGGAAGTTGGTGCGGAGCGTGTCTCCCTGACTGCCGTGGAACGGGGCGAAGACGATGCGCAGCAGCGGGTCGGCGCCCCGTTCGCGCTGGCTCACCAGGACGTGGCGGACCATGTGACGGCCGAGGGCCGCCACGGGTGCGTCGAGCAGCACGGCGGCGTCCTCGTCGAAGGACATCACCTGGGCGAAGAGGGTCTCCTTGTTGCCGAAGTACTTCATGATCAGGGGCGGGCTGACACCGGCCCGTTCAGCCACGGCCTTGAGGGTGATGTCTCCGTGGGCGTGCCGTGCGAGGAGGTGGCGGGCCGCGCGCAGGATGGCCGCCTTGGTGGCTCCGGCGTCCCGGCGGACCGGGCCGCCGTCCGGCACGGCGGCGGGCGCGGCCACTGCCGCTGCCGCGGTCCCGGCACCAGCATGCGCAGGGGTCTCGGTATGCGCACGGGCGTCGGCACGAGCAGGGACGTGGGCAAGGGCATCGGCGTGGGAGGACTCCGGGGACATCATGATTCTCCTGCTCCCTCCAGCAGCGTGTCCGCGGACCGTCCGCGCCGCCCCGACCACCGCCCGGCGTTCGCGGGCTCACCGCCCACCGGTATCGACAAGGCCATCGCGCACCCGGCCAGGGCGACCGCCCCGGCCATCGCGAAGGCCAGCAGATACCCCCGCAGACCGGGCAGGGGCAACCCGCCGACCAAGTGGGTGTGGTGCACCAGTACGGCGGCCACGGCCGCACTGCACACCGCCTGGCCGATGGTACGCATCAGGACGTTGACCCCGCTCGCGGAGCCGGTCTGCGCGGCGGGCACGGCTCCCAGGATCAGGGTGGGGAGGGCGGAGTAGGCGAGGGCGGTGCCGGCCGACACGATGGTGCCGCCCAGGACGATCACCCACAGGTCGCGGCTGTCCGCGATCCGTATCGCGTACCCGAACGCGATGACGGCGGCCCCCAGCGCGAGCGTCACGCGGGGACCGCGGGCCATGGAGATGCGGGCGGAGACCGGCGAGAGGAACAGCATGGTCACACCGCTGGGCAGCAGGCACAGTCCCGCGCCGACGATCGACAGGCCGAGCCCGTACCCGGTGCTCGTCGGCGCCTGCACGAGCTGCGCCGTGACCAGGGAGTTGGCGTAGAAGGAGAATCCGACGAGCAGGGCGGTCAGATGAGGCAGCGCGACGCTCGGGCGGGCGGCCAGCCGCAGGTCGACCAGCGGTCGTCCGGCCCGCAGTTGCTGCCACCACCACAGGGCCAGTACGAGCACGAAACCCGTGAACAGGGAGACGACCGGCACACCGGTCCAGCCCCACTCACCGCCCTGCGAGACCGCCAGCAGCAGGCAGATCAACAACGTGGCCAGGCCGAGGGCACCGAGCGTGTCGAACCGGCCCGGCTGCCGTACGGCCGACTCGTCCACCGCCCACCGGGCGAGCGCCAGCCCGGCCGCTCCGAGCGCGGCCGACACCCAGAACATGGTGTGCCAGTCCGCGTACTCGACGACCAGCGCGGCGAGCGGCAGGCCCAGCGCCGCGCCGATCCCGACCGTGGAACTCATCAGGGCGACGGCGGAGACGGTGCGCTCGGGCGGCAGGACGTCGCGGAGGATGCCGATGGAGAGCGGCACCACGGCCGCGGCGGCGCCCTGCAGCGCCCGGGCCGCGATGAGCACCCGGATGTCCGAGGTCAGGGCGCACAGCACCGAGCCCGCCGTCATCAGCGAGAGGGCGAGGAGCAGGACGCGCTTCTTGCCGTACATGTCGCCGGCGCGGCCCAGTACCGGCGTGAGCACTGCGCCCGCGAGGAGGGTCGCGGTGACGGTCCACGACACGGCGGCCGCGGTGGAACCGGTGAGCCGCGGCAGGTCGGGGAGCAGCGGTACGACGGCGGTCTGCATCACCGCCATCAGGATGCCGCCGTACGCGAGGACCGGGACCGTCAGGCGGACGCGCAGCCTCTCCAGGGACGAGACCCCGCCGACGGCGGACGGTTGCGCGGGCAGCGGCGGCGGATCCTGCATGGCACTTCCCTGGACGAGACAAGGCGGGGGTGAACAGCCATTCACCCTAGTCGATGAATCGTCGTTCACCTACCGTTCGATTCCGCGGGTGAATTCCTGTTCACCCGCCGAAAAACGCCCGTCCGTGATTCCGGCGCGGATTCACCGACCGTTACGGCGTGCCGGGGCCGGCGCCCGCCGTGCGCTCGGCGTCGAGGTCCCGGACGACCCCGCCGACCTTCGTCCGCAGGAACTCGAGCATCTTGGGCTTCGCGCTGATGGCCCACTGCGGGCCGACGAGGTACCTGCCTCCGTAGATCGCCGCGCTGTCGAGCCAGGTCAGCTTGTACTTCTCCGCGGGAAAGGTCGTGATGAGGTAATCGCCGCCGGTCGTGTGGCAGACGCCTTCGCGCAGTTCGTCGGCGTCGGTGCGGATCTTGACCTTGCAGCCGGTCAGGGCGGCGATCACCTCGACCTTCGCCGGTGCCACGACCCCGGCCGAGGGGGCGGACACCGCGGGGGTCCTTGCCCGCCCGTCGTCCGTGGAGCCGTCGTCCTCGTCCCCGCCGCAGGCGGTGGCGAGCGTCAGCAGCGCCAGGCCGCCGGCCAGTGCGGCGCCGCGCGCCGTGCGGGCGCCGAGGGTGCGGCCGGTACGTCCTCGCTGTGGCTGGTGTGGCACATGCCTCTCCGTATCCGTGCTGGTCCCGCGCCGAGGGGCGGGTGTTCCACGGGTGGTACGGAGCGGAAGTGCCGGCTGTTCACTCCCGGTGCCCAGGATGCCGGTGAGCGCGCCGCGACGGCCCGGGTGACCGGCCCGGCCCCGTGACCGCCGTCCACCCGCGCCGTCCACCCGCGTCGCGGGTCCCGCCCTTCGTCTCCGATACCCGGGCGTCCCCGGTGCCTGGGGCGTTTCTTTCGGATCGGGTCGGATCGGGCCGCGGTGTCCGGTGCGGTGCGTCGCGAGGCGGAGCATGATCCGCGTATCGGGCGTACCCGGGTCGTGCGACAACGCCGCGAGGCGCCGTGTCGGCCGGGCGCCGCGGACCCGGGCCGATCCAAAAGAAACGCCCCAGGGCCTGTATCAAGTCGTGATCTACCTGACCCCCGGTCCGTTGCGGTTCCGGGCGGTCGGGTAGAACAGCGGGGTGTCTCGCCCTCAACTGTCCGATGACACCTGGGATTACCTCCCGCTCTCCTTCATGATCACCGCCGGGCAGGCCGGGGACAGCCCGCAGTTCATCCCCGTCCTCCAGGGCATCCGGGCCCCCGGCCCGGCCGGCCGCCCCCGCACCCGCCCGGACGGTCGGGCAGCGTTCATGGCACGGCCGCGGGAGCCCGCGGTTACCGCGGCCGTGCCAGGGCTGCGAACGCGTCGTCCGTGAGCGACGCCAACTGTGCCGCTCCGTTGCTCTCGACCCAGCCGTCATACGCGACCATGACGCAGCCGAGCGCGGCCATCGCACGCGTCCGGAGGGTGATGAGAGGGGTTTCGTCCTCGCCGCGTTGAGCCAGGACGTTGACGAGTGCCGGCCGCCAACTTGCTTGCTTCTCGTGCAGGCGAGCCGAGAGCGCGGGAGTCGACCACACCAGCCGGAGCCGAGCCAGTCCGTCGGCCGCGTCGTCCTCCAGAAGCGCTACAGCGGGGGTGATCGCCGCGCGGAGCGCCGTCCAGTCGTCCTCGGAGCTGGGGCGCGACGCGAGGGCGGACGCCATCTGCTCCTTCAGGGGATCGAAGACGTAGAGGACCACGTCCTCCTTGCTGCCGAAGTACCGCAGGAACGTGCTCCGAGAGACGCCCGCTCGGCTGGCGAGGTCATCGAAGGTCACGGGATCGAACCCGGAGTCCAAGAATCGGCGCAGTGCGAGGTTGCCGAGTTCGTCTCGGATCGCTGCGCGGCCGATCGCTCGCGTGCTGATGCCGTCCATGCACCGAGTGTACGTTCCCGCCCCTCATTTGCACGATCGACACTGCGGGTCTACCGTGACACTCAGTGTCACATATGGTGCCGCGTTCAATCCTCTGGAAGAAGTTCCCATGTCCTACGACCTGCCCGCCCTGCGAGTCGCCGTTGCCGGTGGCGTCGCGACCGTCACGATCGACAACCCGCCCCTGAACCTCTCCGACGGAACACTGCTGCCCTCGCTCCGCAGTTTCGTCGCCGAGGTCCGCGACGACACAGACGTGCGGGTGATCGTGTTCGACAGTGCCGATCCCGACATCTTCATCGCCCACGGCGAGACGAAGTTCATCACCGAGCCCGATGTGCTGGCGGCTGCGGGAGCGGCGACCGTCGCAGCGAACCCCGACGCGGAGTTCCCCGCTGATCTGAACCTCATGCAGGTCGTGCACGAAGAGGTCCGGTCGCTTCCTCAGATCACGATCGGCAAGCTGACCGGGCTCGCCCGTGGGGGCGGGAACGAGTTCCTCATGGCCCTCGACATGCGCTTCGCGGCGATCGGGAAGGCCGGCCAGGCACAGCCCGAGGTGCTCATGGGCATCATGGCCGGTGGTGGCGGAACCCAGTACATGACGTCGCTGGTGGGCCGCGCGCGCGCCCTCGAGCTCCTACTCGGTGCGCAGCTCGTCGACGCGGAACTCGCCGAACGGTACGGCCTCGTCAACCGCGCGCTCCCCGCAGACGAGATCGACGCCTTCGTCAGTGCCTTGGCGACCCGGATCGGCGCCCTCAAGCCCGAGATCGTCTCCGCCGTGAAAAACGCCGTGAACGCGGTTCCGAACCCCGTCACCCGGGCGGGACTGGCAACGGAAAACTCGCTGCTCGGCCCGCTCTTCACCGCCGACGCCGCGGAACTCGCCCACAAGCTGCTCCGCGCCGGCATGCAGACCCGTGACGGCGAGCTCCGACTCGAGGCCCTCATCAACGAGCTCTGACCAACCAAGGGGGTCGGCGCGGAGCAATCCGCGCCGACCCCCTTCGCTGTTCACCTTCTGCGCCCGAGACCTTGCGGTAGAGACCGACCTGATCCTCGGCCGTGTACGGCGTACGGCGTACGGCGTCTCGGGCCGGCCCGAGACGCCGTCAGTTCACTCGCCGGCCTCGTTGCCTCGCGAAGTGGTGAAGGCGGCCAGGTGCGCGCTCGCGAATTCAGCGAACGTCGCCGCAGCACGCTGCAAGATCTGCTGCACGTCGTTGCTGCCCCAGTCGGAGTCCCCCTTGGCGAAGAGGCCGAGCGCCTGGGCATTGGCCTCAGCCACCGCAGCAGGCAGACCAAGCCGGAGCAGAGCCGCTTCCTGTTCGGCGATCGTGATCCGGTCATGGGCGACCCGCCGCCCCGGAAGCGCAGTGAGCGCCTCCGCGACGTCGCCTTAGTGCCTGTGTCAAGTCGTGATCAAGCTGTTCCGAGGTGACGGATCCAGAGGAGTGCGCCGCCCCGACCGCCCGGAACCGCAACGGACCGGGGGTCAGGTAGATCACGACTTGATACAGGCCCCCTAGCTGAACGGGTCGAGCGTGATGTACGCCGTCTGCGGGTTGCCGTCGTTGACGAGCGACTCGTGGGCGCCGACGTCGTCGAAGGCGAAGCCGTACGCCTTGCCGTCGGCCATCTGCTCGTGGATCTTCTTGGCGTAGTGGTTGGTCACCGCGTCCTGGTAGAAGCCCGCCGAACCGGTGTCGGGCTGGTTGGGGTTGGTCAGGAGCGTGGAGCGGTTGTAGCCCGCGCACAGGGTGCGGGAGATCGGGCCGCGCACCAGGTCGTTCGGCGCGTCCAGCAGCTTGTAGCAGCCGAAGACGCTGTCCGAGTCGGGCTTCTGGAACGAGGTGACGACAGCGCCGGAGCTGTTGGTGAAGTTCATGACGTTCCCGGAGACCCTGCCGAAGTACTTGGTGCCGGGCTGGTCCGCGAACGGGGTCACCGTCAACGTGGAGGAGGCGTACTTGGTCCACACCCGGTTGATGTAGTCGTTCATGACGGTGCTCGGCAGGGCACCGGCCTCGATGCCGTGGCCGGGCGCCAGGGCACGCAGGACGGTGCCGTCGGACCGGGTCCTGATGAGGCCGGCCCAGCCACCTGACTGGCTCCGCAGCGAGTTGAAGAAGGCGGTGTAACCGCCGGCCTTGAGGTGTCCGGTGGTCTTGACCGTCCCGGCGGCGGTCTTGACGCCGACCGCGTACGGGGCCGAGAACATGTCGACCTGGGTGCTGTTGATCCACAGACCGGCGTCGTTGAGGGTGTACTCGGTCCAGTTGAAGAGGATGTTCGCGTTCGGGTCGGACGGGTTCTGCACCGCGGGCTGCACCAGGCCGCCCGTGGTCAGCTTGAAGACGAGCTTCTGGCCGTACGAGAAGTAGACCCGGCCGGAGAACTTGGGCATCCGGATCGTCTTGGTCTGGCCGTTGGCCGGCCCGGCGATCGACGCGTCCGGGGCGGGGGTCGGCGGGTTGCCGCCCGCCGGCCAGGCGTGGAACGTGCCGTTCGCGTCCGCCCAGCCCTGCTGGCCGGTCGAGAGCAGGGTTCCGATGACGTAGACGTAGACCTGGTCCCCACGCCCCGAGTTGTTCTTGAGTTCGAGCGGGATGGTCGTGGGCACCGCGGCCTCGGCGTGGGACACGGGGCCCACCGCCGTGAGTCCCGTACCGACGGCCGCCGCGGCCACCAGCGCCACCAGCGATTTCCGTAGGGCAAGCATGCTCGTCCTCCTGCCAGGTGGGTTCATCGCCACCGGAGTTGAAGTACGACGGATGGACGGACGGTCGGGGAGCCGCGTCCCCGCCAAGGGGGGGAGGTGAGAGGAAGCGGACCCTGTCGGTCCATGAGAGCGCTCTCAGAGTGCCTGCGTGAACAGAGCACGTCAAGGTCTAGACCAACATCGGCAGCGCTACTACCGTGAACGGATGGACCAGGACGACCGGACACGCCAGGACGACCGGATGCTCCACTCCTCGTCGTTCGGCGCGGCGGCGGTCGCGTACGCGGAGCACCGCCCGGACTACGCGCGGGCCGCGGTGCGGTGGGCCTGCGAGCCTGCGCCCGGCCCGCGCGTGCTCGATCTCGGCGCCGGAACGGGCAAGCTGACGGCCACCCTGGTCGCACTGGGCGCCGAGGTCACCGCGGTCGAGCCCGATCCGGCGATGCTGACCGAGCTGCGCCGCGCACTGCGGGGGGTCCGTGCCCTGGCGGGCGGCGCCGAGGCGCTCCCGCTGCCGGACGCCTCCGTCGACGCCGTGCTCGCGGGCAACGCCATGCACTGGTTCGACATGGCCGTCGCGGGACCCGAGATCGCCAGGGTCCTCGCGCCCGGCGGCATCCTGGCCGGCCTGTGGAACGTCCTGGACGACCGGACCGAGTGGGTCGCCGCACTCGCGCGGGCCGGTGGGAGCGCGGCCGTCGGCCCGCGTGACACGCCCGCGAGCTGGCGGGCCGAGACGACCGGCATGCACCTTCCGAGGACCGGCGGGGCGGCCCGGTTCGGCTCACCGGAGCAGACCGTGTTCCCGCACGGGCAGCGCCGTACTGCCGACTCCCTCGTCGCGACCCTCGCGACGCGGGCCGGGATCCTGGTCATGCCGGCACAGGAGCGAGAGGCCACGCTGAGCCGGATCCGCGCTTTCCTCGCCGGCCGGCCGGAGACGGCCCGCGGCGAATTCACTCTTCCGATGCTGACCGGAGTGCTGCGCGTGCGGCGGCTGTGAGGCGTCAGGTGCCGGACACGGCCTTACGGGGTCCGGCACCTGACGCGATCCGTCCCCGGCCCGGCGGGGAGGGGACGCTCAGTCACGGACGAGCCGGCGCAGGGCGAGGCGCGCCAGCGGCGCGTAGGCGATCAGTGCGAGCAGCGGCCCCTGCATCACGAGCCGGGTTTCGGTGCCGACACCGGTCCCGGCGCCGGTCCCGACGCCGGTCCTGGCGCCGGTCGTTCGGGGGAGCACGTCGTGCCGCAGCCGCACCCGCACCGGTCCCAACCGCACCCGCCAGCTCCAGCTGCGCCGTTCGGGGTCGACGTCCTCGACGACGAAGGCGACGCTGAGACCCACCACGGACTCGACACTCCCGCGCACCCCGGGCGCGATGTGCGCCGTGTCCGTGTGCACCGCCCTGATCTGCGGCGACCAGCCGGGCCACTGCTGAAAGTGCGTGTAGCGCCGCCACACCGTGCCGGCCGGGGCGGGACCGATGGCCCGCAGATTCATCGTCGCCATGAACGCGTCCGTGATGAGGCGTGTCCGACCGATGCGGGCCCGACCGATGCGGGCCCGGCCGGTACGCGATCGGCAGGTACGCGATCGGTCGGTACGCGATCGGCGCCGGTTGCCGCGTTCATCCGGTGCCGCTCCGGAGGTAGGAGGCCAGGGCCTTGCCGGGCCGGAAGGCGGCCGTGCCGTCGGCACCGTGGAAGTCGCCGAAACTGCCCAGGACGACCGTCTCCCCCGCCCTGACGGCCTCCGCGATCAGACCGGGGTGTTCCACCGTCCCGAACAGCGCGTCCAGTACGCGCTCGACATCGCGCGGCGCGAGCCGCCCGTCGCCTTCCGCGGCTCCCGTCCGGCCCGCGGTCTCCTCGATCAGCTGGTGCTTGTCCATGTGCCGAACCTGTATCCCGTCATGGGGCTCGAACGCCCGGGTACCCCTGTCTTTGGTACCCGGGCCTCCGAGGAGCGGAGTCCTTCCCCACCACGATCACGGGTGCGGGCGTTCGGCGCACCTTGCCTGCGCCGGTCGGTCGACGGGGCCGCGGTCTCCGCGGGCGCGGTCCGTCAGCCGCGGGCCATCGCTATGGAACCCGCGAGCCGGTCCCCCGCCTCGTAGATCATGTACGGGACGCCGCCGTCCGTGCCGAACGACGGGGCCGCGGCGCGACCGTTCTCCGGCGCGGTCGACAGGGAGTTGTAGAAGACACCGAGGTGCGTGCGCCTGCTGAAGTCGTTGCCGACCTCGGTGATCATCAGGTCGCCGCCGCTGCCCTTGTCCTTGTTGTAGACGACGTACGTGCTGTCGTTGCGGTACAGCAGGTGCGGACCGCCGATGTTGACGGCGCCGACGTCGGTGTGGCGGACCAGCGGCTGCTGGTCGAAGGTCCAGGTGCGCCCGTCGGCCGACCAGCCCCAGTGGATGTCACGGTGGTCGGTCGTGTTGTTCAGCATGAAGACCATCACGAAGTGGGCCCCACGGGACGGCAGTTCGTGCGGGAAGACCCGGGCGTACGACGTCTCGGTCGTGCCGCCGGGCAGCATGGACGTGGTCAGGACGACCTTGTCGTAGGTGAAGTTGACGCCGTCCTTGGACCGGGCCAGCCGCGTCGTGGTGTTCTCCCCGTGGAAGTACATCCACATCTCCTTGGCGCTCTCGTGCCACATCACGTGGGCGGAGGCGACGTGGCTGACGGAGTAGTGGGGCTGCCAGTCGTTCGGGACGATCGGGTTGTCCGGGAACTCCGTGAAGGGGCCCTCCAGGGAGTTGCCGTACGCCAGGCAGATGCCGCCGGGTGCGTCGTGCGGCCCGTAGTACAGGTAGTACTTGCCCAGGGGGTTCGGGATGCGGCCGGCGGTGCCCCGGATGCACGGGAAGATGATCTCGCCCGTCGGGTTGTACTTCAGCCGGGAGGGGGTGAGCAGCGTACGGACGTACTTGTAGTCGGGGAAACCGCCGGGCGCTGCGGCCGCGGACGGGGCGGCCGCCCCGTCCGGGATCAGGGCGGACGCCGCCGTGGGGGCGAGTCCGCCGACGGTCAGGGCGGCGCCGGTGGCGGCACCGGCGCGCAGGAACAGACGACGACCAGGACGCGGCTCGTTCATGGTGCGACTCCAGACTCCGGAAGGACGGGCGGGGAGGGAAAGAGGAGGGGAGGGGAGGGGAGGGCGGGAGGGAGAAAGGGGCGCGGCCGGACCTCAGAGGTACGTGGCCGCGGTGACGCACAGCCCGCCGAGGGCGACGGCCCACACGTACGGGAGCGTGCGCACCATGACCTGCTGCGGGGAGACGCCGGCGTACTGGGCGGCCCACACGGTCTGGGTGCTGGTCGGGTCGGCGACGCCGAAGACCTGGTTGTACGAGGTGGCCATGCCGAGGACGACCGCGGCGGGGTAGATCCCGGTGGAGATGAGGACACCGGCGATGCCCGCGCCCAGTCCGAACACGTTCAGCGGCCCGCGGTAGAGGCACAGCGGCACGAGCAGCGTGAAGACGCCGACGAACACCACGGCGTTCTGCGGACTGACCGCCTTCACCAGCGGTTCGAGCGCCTCGACCGCGCCGGGGAGTTTCACCGCGGCCAGCAGGATGCCGATGGCGATGAACAGGACGATCGGCGGGGCGGCCACCTCGAATCCGCCGTACAGGGTGCGCAGCAGCCGCTTGTTCATCTCCCGGGGACGGGTGGTGGTGACCAGCACGTACAGGACGCCTGCCAGCAGGGACGGGATGATGGCGAGTTCGAAGCCCAGGGCGAGGACCAGCGGCACGGCCGGGGTGAGCAGCGCGTACCAGGGGGCGTCGCCGAGGCGTTGCCGGCGGCTCGGTGAACGGGGCTTGTCCGACACGGACTTGAGGGACCAGGTGTGCTCGACGCCCCGGCGGCGCGACTCGATGAACACGTACAGGACGGCGGCCACCAGGGCGAACGGGAACAGCTTCACCATGAAGCCGCGGACGGTCGGTACGGGCAGTTCCAGGGCGGTGGAGAAGAACTGCCACAGGGGCAGTTCGAAGGGGATGCCGACGGCGATGCCCATGAGGACGGTCCCGGCGGCGGTCACCTTCGGGATGCCCACCGCGATCATGGCCGGGATGCCGATGAGGCCCGCGAGCATCGCGGCGGGCGCCGAGCCGGTGACGGTCCCGATGAGGGCGGAGACCGCCAGCACACCGAGGGCCACCACGACCGGACGGTCCCCGCCGAACTCGACAATCTTGCGGACGAGGGTGGCGGCCACCCCCGTCTCCTCGAGGAGCTTGCCGAGCCAGGAGCCCAGCACGATGGCGATCATCGTGGCGGCCAGTGCGGGCGCGCCCTCCTGGAGGACCGTGTCGAGGACGCTGTTCTCGCCGGTCAGCGGGGCGCCGGCGACGAAGGCGATGACCACGGCGAGGATGACGAGCGCGAACGCCGTGGGCAGTTTGCGGGTGAGCATGGCGGCGACACCCGCGGCCATGACGAGCAGGATGACGACACCCATGGCTCAGTTCTCTCTTCCGGGTGCGCCGACCGCGGCGGCGAGCGCGGCGGTCAGCAGGAGGGGGCTGCGGCCGAGTCCGCAGACGGTACGGGCGTGGGCGTGGGCGGCGATCTCCTCGGCCCCCGCGACATGGGCGAGGACGCGGAAGCGGCCGAGCCTCAGCGCGGTGTGCCCGATCGCCTCCTTGAGCGCGGTCCGGGTCGCCCGGTGGTGGAAGTGCTCGTGCGCGCTCTCGTGGGCGAGAGCCGCGGCGCGCACCGATCCCACGGGGTACCAGGAGCGCCAGCCGAGTTCGTCGATGAGTTCCTCGGCACGCTCGACGGTGTCGGTGCAGATCTCGACGGTGGCGGGACGCGAGGTGTAGCGGGCGAGAAGCAGTTCGTCGAGCCCGTCGTCGCGTTCCACGATCCGGGCGGTACGGGGACCGGGTTCGAGGGCGGCGCCGAACGCGTCGGCGGCCTCGGCCCAGCGGCGCAGCAGGGCGGGGTCCCGCCCCTCGTGGGTGGGTGTGGCGGCGAGCAGGCGTACCGCCAGATCCAGGTCGTCGGTGTCCTCGACCGGACGGGCGACGGGCCCGGGGACCTTCTTCGCCCCGGCCGCCGCCCGGGCGCGGCTCATGACCGTACCTCCACGACGGCCACCACGGGCTCGTCGGCGGCGCGGTCCCGCATCTCGCTGCGGGCCAGGGCGAGCAGCGGCTGCGGGTCGAGGACTCCGGAGAGGTCCGCGATACGGGAGCCGAGGAGCAGCCTGAGCGCGGGGGCCCGGACGCCGCCGTCGCCGTACGACGTCGCCTCGCGGACGAGGTCGCCCAGCAGTTCGGGAGCGGCTCCCACGGTGGTGGCGGCCACTTGTGCGTCGGCGGCGTGCAGGCGCACCACTCCGTCGGCGTCCACGACGCGCACGGGGTGCCGGGTGGCTCGCAGCCGGCGCCGCACCTCGGTGCCGTAGACCGTGTGGGCGGGCGTGCCGGCGAGGACGCGGACCCGGTCCGGGTCGGTCTTGAGGCTGGCGGCCGCCGCGGCGAGCCGTTCGCCGTCGTCGGCGCTGTGCGAGCGGTCCTGGGTACGCAGTTCGGTGGCACCGGTGGCGATGGCGCGGACGGTGCTGGTCTGCGGGTCGACGGTCACCTCGACCTCGACCCCGTCGGCGGCGGCGCCCTGAGCCACGACGGCCCGCTCGGCCTCGGCGCGGACGGCGAGGATCTGCTCCTGCGTGGCGCCGGGGACGATCCGTTCGATCTGCTCGCGCACCAGGGCCAGGGCCACGCCGATCGGGCTGATGACCTCGTTGTGCCGGGCGATCCTGCCCTCCATGCCGGTGAGCACCGCGAGGTGGGGGGTGACGGTGGCCGCCCCTCCCCCGCCGCCGACGAGGACGGCGGTGTCGGAGTCCAGGCGGTACTCGCGCATGACCTTGTCCACCACCGACCTCACCTGCTCGGCGCCCGCGTCGAGGATGCGGGCGGCGGCCGTGGGCACGTCCACGCCGAGCGCGGCGGCGAGCGGGGCGACGGCGGCCCTCGCCACCTCCTGGTCGCAGTGCGCGAAGTCGCCTTCGGGTACCCGGCCGAGCGCGTTGGCGGCGCAGGTCATGGTGATGGCGTACCGGCCGCCCGCCGCGTCCAGGACCGCGTGGTCGGCCGGGTCGCCGGCCATCGGGCGCACGGTGGCCAGGGTCGCGTCGCGCAGCTCCGCCGGGTCGGCGAAGCAGGCGTAGGGCAGTCCCGCGATGTGGGCGCTGCGCGGCCCGACGCCCGTGATGCGGGCCCGGCCGCCGTGGGCCCCGTCGCCCCGGGTCAGGTCGACGCGGACCATCGAGCCGCCGCCGACACCGACGGTGCGGACGTCCAGGGCGTTGAGGTACGAACTCCTGCCGAGCATCGTGGCGTGCCGGACGGCGACCTTGCCGCGGCGTACGACGCTGATGTCGGTGGAGGTGCCGCCGGTCTCGAGGAAGACGCCCTCGCTGATGCGCTCCTGCATCAGGGCGCCGGCGACACCGGCCGCCGGGCCCGACAGCACGGTCAGCAGCGGGCGGCGGCGCATCTCGTCGAGGGCCATGACGCCCCCGTCGCAGCGCATAACCATGAGCGGTGCGCAGATGCCCGCCTTGGTGATGGACGCGTCGACGAGGTCGGCGGTGGCGAGCATGCGCGGCAGGATGGCCGCGTTGACGACGGCGGTACGGGTCCGCTTGTGCAGTCCGTACAGCGAGGTGATCTCGTGCGCGGCGGTCGTCGGGAGCCCGGCGGAGCGGGCGGTGGCGAGTACGGCCTGCTCGCCCTCGGGGTGGTCGACGGCGAACGGCTCGGTGGCGACGACGACTTCGGCGCCCTGGGCCGTGACCTCGTCGACCGCGGCGCGGACGGCATCCTCGTCGTCCGGGTCGGCCACGTGGGCGTAGGTGAGCGGAAGCCTTTTGCCGGGGGCGAGTTCGAGGCGGCCGAGGGCGGCGAGCCGGCGGGTGAGGACGGCCCCGGGGCCGGTGCCGACACCGATCAGGCCGACGGTGGCGACGTCACCCTCGAGCAGGGCGTTGGTCGCCTGGGTCGTGCCGTGGGCGAGGAAGGCGACGTCGGCGGGATCGCGGCCGATCTGCCCCAGCAGCCGGTCCAGGGCCTCGACGATGCCGTGGGCGACGCCGTCCTCGTGGTGGTGGCTGGTGGGGACCTTGACCTGGCCGAGCAGGCCGAGGGTCGTGGCGTCGACGGCGACGGCGTCGGTGAAGGTCCCGCCGACGTCGATGCCGACGCGGATTCTGTGGGTGGTCATGTCCGGGCACCTCCTTGTGCTGTGTCAGTCATGCGCGGGCGGCGGCCGGACGGGCGGGCAGGACGGCTCTCTCCCGCCCGGCTCCGGCTCGGGCCCGCGGTACGGCGGCAAGGGCCGCCGTGTACACCGTTGTTCAGTAGCCCCGTACGTCGGGCCAGTGGCGCTGCACCCCGTCGCGGTCGAGCCGGCGGGCGAACTCCTCGAACCGCTTGTCCTCGGCCTGGACCTGAGCGGGTTCGACGTCCTCGTCCAGGCAGTGGGCGGCGAGCGCGCCGGCAACCTCGCCGATGTTCCACTCCACCGGGTGCAGCCGGTAGCAGCCGTTGGTGATGTGCGTCGTGCCGATGTTCTTGCCGGCGGGCAGCAGGTTGCGCACACGTTTGGGCACCAGCGCGCCGAGCGGGATCTCGAAGGGCACCGAGCCGATGTCGATGTAGTTGTCGCCGCCCGTCGAGGGGTGCAGGTCGATGCGGTAGTTGCCGACTCCGACCGAGTCCCGGTACCTGGTGCCGCCGTAGGGTCCGACCAGGTCGATCGCCACGTCGTGCTCGGTGACGGTGGTGACCGCCTCGATACGGCGTGACTCGCGGACGTAAGGAGCCTTCGCGAGGCCGTCCGGGGTACCGGTCACGTCCGGGCGGGGGCGCAGGCCCGGGAACCCGGTGCCGCCGTCCTCGCGGGGCGCCTCGGTCTGCAGCCAGTACAGGACCGACAGCGACAACTGCCGTGCCCCGGAGACCGCTTCGGCCCCGGTCTGCGCGCCCGCCCCGACCAGCGGCTTCAGCCAGTAGTCGTTGAGCGGCCAGTTGACGAGGGTGATGTCGGAGTCGAAGGCGCCGGGGCGGTGCAGCTTGCGCGCCAGGATGCGCCGGAAGCCCCACAGTTCCTTGTCGCCGGCGTCGGCGCTCTGGTCGGCGCTCACCGCGAGCGGGTCGAGCTCCGGGTTGGGCACGAAGGTGCGTGGCACGGATTCCAGTGAGCGCGGGTCCGGGGCCTCGAAGCCGAGCAGCGGTCCGGGCCAGAAGTCGGGCCGGTACTCCCGCCAGAAGCCGTAGTCGGCCGGCCGGTCGACGGTGTGGTCCTCGCCCTCGTGGTGGGAGAGCGCGAAGCACACGGTGATGCCCTGTTGGTTGAGCGGCTGGGCCTCGTCCGGGGCGTGCGGTTCGTCGTACGCGGACCGCGCCTCGGCCCCGGTGACGTGCTCGACACCGGCCAGTTCGAGGAGTTCCCCCGTCTCGGTGGCGTCGATGACGTAGCGGGCGGGGACGGTGACCTGCCGGCCGTCCGGGCGGCGCTCCAGTGTCACGGACCGTACGACATCGTTGTCCGCCTCGGCCGCGACGGGCCGGTGGTCGGTGAGGACGGTGAGCCGTCCGGCGGCCCGGTGGGGCGCGAGCATCGCCTCGACGACGGCCAGCGCGACCCGTGGCTCGTGACAGAGCTTGCTGACGCGTCCGGCACCCGGGTTGAGGTCCGTGAGGGCCATCGCCTCGGAGCGCAGCGGGTACCACTGCCGGTAGAACTGCCGGATGCCTTCGCGCAGCCGGCGGTACGAGGCGGTGGTGCCGAACTGCTCCACCCACGGGTGCTCGTCGGGCGGCACGGCCTGCGAGGTGAGCTGCCCGCCGAGCCAGTCGGTCTCCTCGGTGAGGACGACGCTGCGGCCGGCCCGGCAGGCGGCCAGTGCGGCGGCCACGCCGCCGAGTCCGCCGCCCACGATGAGGATGTCGGCTTTCGGATTCACGCTTCTCCCTGCTGATGGTTCTCGGTGGTACGTCTCGCCGGCGGTTCGCGATGTCTTCGTGCCCGTCCGCCGGTGTCATCGCGGCTCCGGTGGGCTCCCGGTGGTCGTACCGGCCCGGAAGGCGCAGGCGACCAGGGGTTCGTCGGCCTCCTCCCCCGCCACGAGCGAGGCCAGCATCCGGACCGCGGCCGCGCCCAGCTGGTGCCGCGGCACGTCGAATCCGGTGGGCTGCGGATCGCCCGCAAGGTCGGGCGGCGGGCTGCCGAGGAGCGCGAGGGAGAGGTCGCCGGGACAGCTCAGCCCCGCTTCGCCCACGGCCGCGCGCAGGGCACGCCAGGCGCCCCCGGTGTCGGTCTCCTCCGCGACGAACGCGGTGACGCCCTCGGCGAGCCAGCGGCGCAGCCGCTCGGGGGTGACGTCGCGCCCGGGGTCGGCGCAGCGGAACACCGCCTCGGGCCCGCCGGCCAGTTCGGCGGCCTCCAGCCCTTCCAGGAAGCCCTGCTGGCGGTCCGCGGAGGCCGGCGCGTCGTCGTCCTCCCGGATCAGGACGATCCGCCGATGCCCCGACGACACCAGGTGACGGACCACTTCGCGGCTGGCGCTGACATAGTCGGCGCCCACCCACGACAGTCCCTCCAGCTCCTCGCGGCGGCCGAGGTGCACGACCGGGAACCCGTCGGCGACCATCCGCTTCAGCTCGGCGAGCGGCACATGACGGCCGAGGAACAGGCATCCGTCCGCGAGCCGGACGCGGTTCAGCGCCTCGGGCCCGGCCGCCTTGGCGCCGCCGGAGCTCGATCCCGTGAACAGCACCAGGTCGTACCCCCGCGCGGCCGCCTCCCGCTCCACCCCGACGAGGAAGGGGTAGTACGAGTGCTCCACGTCCGTGGGGAAGGTGGCCGTGAAGCTGTAGACGCCGAGCAGGTTGTTGCGTGCCGCCGCCAGCCGCTGGGCCGCCACGTCCGGTACGTAGCCGAGGCTGCGGGCCGCGTCGAGCACCCGCTGCCGCGTCTCGTCCGAGATCGCCGATCCCTGCGCCTTGTCCGACAGCACGAGCGACACCGTGGCCTGGGACACCCCGGCCAGCCGGGCGACCTCCGCCTGCCGCGGCCGGGACGGACGTCCGCCCGCCCCGGGGGTCCGCCCCCGCCTGGGTCGCTTGCTGGGCTGCTCCACCATGCTCCTCACCCGGTCGGTTTCCGGCCGACCTCTCTACTAATGCGTATAAGTAATGCGCATAACCTGAACTGTGAAGCGTTCGACCGGCAGCGGTCAAGAGGCGCGGCACGACTTCTTCAAGCGATGCGGAGGGACTCCGCACGCGACGGAGAAGGACTCCCGCACGCCGTCACCCTCCGGCGCCGCCCCGGCATCACCCTCCGGCATACGGCACATTCGTCCGGACCATTGACCTGCTCCCGTCAGCCGGTTAGCGTCCACGCCGAGCCTTTCCTAGGACCAGCACCTGTGCCCCCCACCGCAGTGTTCGGCAAGCCTCGGGAGTTCATCCATGCGCGCCCTGCGATCGTCCTTCGCCGCTCTCGCCCTCTCTCTGACAACGATGTCGGCCCTGGTAGTGCAGGCCGCGCCACCCTCTTCGGCGGCTCCCTCGGCCGCGGCGGCGACGGTGTGCAACACGTACTGCGACGCCCGGGATCCGGCCCTGAGCGGCCAGGACCGCACACCTGTCACGGCCTCGCTCTTCTCGCGCTCGTTCGTGCTGCACTTCGACGACGCCGACGCGATGGGCTGGGCCTCCGTCGGCAACGGCAGCCCCGGGGACGAGGTGTGGATCGACCGCTCCTTCGACGGCGGCCGCACCTGGTCCTCGAACAGCAGACTGGGCGCCACCAGGATCCCGGCGGGCCGGACCGGCTGGCGGACACTGATGTACAACGTCGACGACTGGGCGAACCACGGCGTCGGCGCCCTGCGCGCCTGCGGCAAGGCCGTCGACCGCGCCGACATCGTCTGCACGCCCTGGGCCCGGTCCACCTGGAACGCCGCCGACCGGCGCACCGCGGCGGCCACCGCGCAGATGCAGTTCTACAACTACGGCACCGGTCTGTTCGACACCACCGGCTGGTGGAACTCCGCCAATGCGCTGCACTCCGTCATCGACAACATCCGGGTCACCGGGATGCAGAGCTACCGGTACGCCATCGCCCGCACCTACGACCTGCAACTCAACTCGGCCGAGGGGCAGTTCCGCAACGAGTACATCGACGACACCGGCTGGTGGGGCCTGACGTGGATCGCGGCGTACGACCTCACCGGCGACCCCCGCTACCTGGCCACGGCCCGGGCGGACGCGGACCACATGGCCCGCTACTGGGACAGCACCTGCGGCGGCGGGGTGTGGTGGACCACCGCGAAGACGGTCAAGAACGCCATCCCCAACTCCCTCTACATCGAGCTCAACGCGGCCCTGCACAACCGCATCCCGGGTGACACCACCTACCTGCAGCGGGCGAAGGCGGACTGGAACTGGTTCCAGGGCACCGGCATGATCAACGCCGACCAGACGGTGAGCGACGGTCTCAGCACGAGCACCTGCAAGCTCGGCGACAGCACGGTCTGGTCCTACAACCAGGGCCAGCTCATCGGCGGTCTGACCGAGCTGCACCGCGCCACCGGCGACGCCTCCGTGCTCGCCGCCGCCCGCCGGATCGCCGATGCCAACACCGTCTCCGCCAAGCTCAACACCCCGGCCGGCATCCTCAGGGACCCCTGCGAGAACGGTGACTGCGGCGGCGACGGAGCGTCCTTCAAGGGGGCCGACGTACGCGGCCTGGCGAAACTCAACGCGGCCCTGTCCGACCGCCCCTACACGGCCTACCTCGCCAAGCAGGCCGCGCAGGCCCACGCCACCGACCGCAACGCCCTCGACCAGTACGGCCTGCGCTGGTACGGCCCGCTGGACAAGACGGACGCGGCACGCCAGCACAGCGCACTCGACCTGATGAACGCGGCGTCCTGAGCGCTGCCGCCCGGTGTCCGGCGGAAGCCGGCCACATGACCCGGGCGCGGGGTGGAACTCCGTAAGGCACATGTGTCCGAGGGACGGACGCACAGGACGGACGGAGCTGACCGATGTCGGTCGACCTGACTGGTTTCCTCGCCGTGGTGCTGCTCGCCTACCTGATCCCGGGTCCCGACTTCCTGGTCGTCGTGCGGGCGGCCGCCCGGCGCCCCGCGCTGGGCAGGGCGGCCGGTCTGGGCGCCCAGGCCGGGCTGTGCGTCCATATGTGCGCGGCCGCCCTGGGCCTCTCCGCCGTCGCCACCCGCTCGGCGCTCGCCTTCACGGTGATCAAGCTGGCGGGCGCCGCCTACCTGGTCTTCCTGGGCGTCCGTGCGCTCCTCGACGCCCGCCGCCGCGACCACGACAGGTCCGCCCCGCCCCCGAGGACAGCGGTGGGCGGTCCCGCCGCCGCACCCGGTCGGCAGCTCACCCGGCGCGACAGCTTCCTGCAGGGCTTCCTCACCAATGTGCTCAATCCCAAGGCGGCCCTGTTCTTCCTCAGCGTCCTCCCGCAGTTCGTCGGCCACGGGGGTTCCCCGACCCGGCAGATCTTCCTGCTGGGCGTCCTCGACGTGGCCGTCGGAGTCGTCTACTGGCTCGCCCTGGTGAGCGTCGCCGGGCGCCTGCGCACCGCTTTCGGCCCGGCGTGCCGTCGCCGCTGGGAACTCGTGAGCGGCTGGCTGTTCATCGCGATCGGAGTCGGTGTCGCGGCGACCGAGTGACGCTCGCGACGCCGCCCCGGCGCCGCCTCGATGTGGGCCGCTCTCCGCGCGGCTGCGGCGGCCGGACCCGAAGCGCCCGCCGTGGATCCGCCGGCAGGGCCGGGTCCCGTCGGCGCGGCGGCGGTGGCCATGGCGTCCCGGAGCCGGGCGAACCCCTCGCGCACCAGGGTGAGCAGGATGTCGTCGCGGCCGGTGAAGTACCGGTGGGCGAAGTTCGCGGAGTACTCGATCCCGTCGGCCGGCCGGCGCATGGTCACCGCGTCCCACCCGTCACGGCGGGCCACGTCACGGGCCGGGGACAGGATCGGCCTGCGCGCGTCGGCCCGTTTCCGTTCCCGGCGTCGCCGCGCACGCGTCGGTGCCGTTGTCGGCCCGGACCCTCCCTGTTCGTCGTGTGTCGCCGGCCCGCTGCGCGAAGAACGCCTGTTCGTCGAGCTGGTCCCAGTGCTCGACGGCCATCCCGTCGACGACGCGCCGGATGCCGGTCGAGTGCATCGTCACCGGGCGGCCGGTGGGCGGCAGTCCCATGAACGGGCCCTGGAAGGTCGCCCGGTAGGTGAAGCGGCCCGCGACCCGGCCGTCGTCGACGTGCACGTTGTGGTTGACGCAGTCCCCGGCGACCGAACCAAGGAGTACGGATCTCGAGGGCGACAGCCCGGCGGTCAGTGGGCCGACGAGCCGCGGACCTGGTCCAGGTGGATGGCCAGGCCCTGGTCGGCGCCGAGCCACAACTTGTGGCCCGGCTGGAGTTCGGCCAGGCGCGGAGTGTCGAACTGGATGGCGGTGTCGGTGCCGGGGTTGACCGTGAGCAGGGCGCGCTCCAGCAGCCAGTGCGGTTCGGAGCCGACCTCCAGGCGCAGGTAGAGCGGTCGGTGCGCCAGGTCGGCCAGGGTCAGCCGGGGTGTGCGCGGGTCGTTCATCCAGCTGTGGTCGACATCGGTGCCCTCTCCCAGCGTGAAGGTGGTCTGCGTACCGCGCGCGAACTCGTCGCCGCCCTTCGCCAGCCGGAACTCCCGTCCCCCCAAGCCCAGGTGGACGCGGCTGATCGCGTCCGTCGACACCTCGTCCGCCGCCAGGACCTGGACCCTGATCTGGGTGATCAGCGCTGTCGAGGGTGCCGGCTGCTCCCGGTCGGTCGCGGATGCCGTGGTGGTCATTCAGTCTCCTTGATGGTTTCCGCCCCGGAGGTGCAGAAGGCCACGGCTCACGCCGCGCGCTTCGGCGCCCGTACCCCTCCGCCTTGCCGGGCCGGAAGTTTCAATTCCGCTATCCGCACATGTGAGTTACTAAGTGATATAAACGCGGCCGAAAGCGCCGGAAGTGCGCGGGCTGACGGCAACGGCGCCCATGCGCCATAAGCTCCTGCGAGCCGCGAGCGCATCTTCCCCACCACACCCACCAGGGACGGACATGGCACTCTTCGACAACCCCGTCATACCCGGCTTCAGCCCGGACCCGAGCATCTGCCGGGTGGGCGACGACTACTACGTGGCGACGTCCAGTTTCGAGTACGCACCGGGCGTGCCCCTGTGGCACAGCCGCGACCTGGTCAACTGGCGGCTGATCGGGCACGCGCTGGACCGGCCCTCGCAACTGGCCCTGCCCGACACCGCGCCGTCGTCCACGGGGGTGTACGCGCCCACCCTGCGCCACCACGACGGCCTGTTCCAACTGATCACCACCGTGGTCGCCGGGGCGGGCAACGTCCTGGTGACCGCCGAGAACCCGGCGGGACCCTGGTCGGACCCGGTGCCGGTCGGCGTTCCCGGCATCGATCCCGACCTGGCCTGGGAGGAGGACGGGACCTGCTGGTGCGTGTACTCGGCGGACGGTATCCACGGGGTCCGCATCGACCCCTCGTCCGGCCGGCTGCTGGGCGATCCCGTGCCGATGTGGTCGGGCAGCGGACTGCAGTATCCCGAGGGCCCGCATCTGTACCGCGTCGGCGACTGGTGGTACCTCCTGCTGTCGGAGGGCGGCACCGAGCGCGGCCACGCCCTGTCGGTGGCCAGGTCCCGTACGCTGCCGGGGCCGTTCGAGCCGCACCCGGCCAACCCCGTGCTGTCGCACCGCAGTACGGACCATCCGGTGCAGAACACCGGCCACGGCGACCTGGTCCAGGCACACGACGGGAGTTGGTGGATCGTGCTGCTGGGCACCAGGCCCCGCGGTGACACCCCGATGTACCACGGCATGGGCCGGGAGACGTTCCTGGCGCCGGTGCGGTGGGAGGACGGATGGCCGCTGCCGGGCCCGGTGGAGCTGCGGGCGCAGGCACCGGCGCTCGAACCGCACCCCTGGCCGCGGGAGCCGGACCGGGACGACTTCGACTCCCCCGCCCTCGCGCCCTGCTGGGTGTCGCCGCGCCGGAGCGACCCGGAAGCCGTCCGTCCCGGCGAACGGCCCGGCCACCTGGTCCTGCACGCCCGCGCCGACAGCCTCGACACACCCGGCGCGCTCTTCGTCGGCCGCCGCCAGCGCGACCCCGACTGCACGGCGCGCACGCTCGTCGACGTCGCGGGGGACGGCCGGGGCGGTCTCGCCGTCCGCCTGGACGAGGCGCACCACTACGAGGTGGAGGTGGGTGACGGTACGGTCCGCGCGGTCGCCAGGATCGGCCCGCTGAGCCGTGCGATCGCCGAACGACCGGTCCCCGCAGGCCCGTTGACGCTGCGGATCGACGTCACGACCTCCGACGTCCTGCCGCCCACGATCACTTCCCGCGACCCGCAGTCACCGCCCCCGCCCGGCCTGCGCGGCGGCGGCCCCGACACCCTGCGCCTGGGGTACGAGACGGACGGCGGCCACTTCGAGGTCCTCGCCGAACTCGACGGCCGCTACCTCACGACCGAGGTGGCGGGCGGATTCACCGGCCGCGTCATCGGCATGTACGCCACGCGAGGCGCCGCGGCCTTCGACTGGTTCGAGCTGCGGCCCGCCCGACCCGGCGGAGAAGGGTGAACGGGAAAGAGGAGGGCAAGCAGGAGAACCCACTCCTTGCCACTCTCAACTTATAGCGCACCGGGGGGCTTGCGGCAAGGCCCCGGTCGTACCGCACAATCGCTGTTCTTGAGGTCGTCACCTGCGGAAATGGGGATATGCGAAGTGCGAAGTGCGCGTGTTGTCGTCAGCTCACACCTTCCGGCCGGCGGCGGTGACATGGACTCATCGACCACCAGCGCGTTCGACCTGCCCGACCATCTCGCCGCGAAGGCCGACCCGCTGCTGATCGGCCGCGACGAGCGGCACTTCGCGGCCGTCGCGGAAAGCCTCGGGCAGACGACCGCCGAACTGTCCGGCCGGCTCGAGGCCGAGCGCCGGGCGCCCGGCGGCACCGGCCGGGAGGCGATGGAGCGGGATGCGGAGATCCACCGGCTGACCGTCCGTCTGCGCGCCCTGAGCCGCTTCGGCCTGGACCTGTGTCTGGGGCACATCGTCGGCGCCGACGGCTCCGAGCCCCTGTACATCGGGCGGCTCGGCCTCACCGACAGCGGCGGGAACAGGCTGCTGACCGACTGGCGCTCCCCCGCGGCGGAGCCGTTCTTCGCGGCGACCCACGCCGACCCGATGGGACTGGCGAGCCGCCGCAGGTACCGCTGGGCCAACGGCCGGATCAGCGACTACTGGGACGAGGTGTTCACCGCCGAAGGACTGGAGGGGCACGCCGCGCTCGACGACCACTCCGCCTTCGTCGCGAGCCTGGGCAGCACCCGCTCGCCCCGGATGCGGGACGTGCTGACCACCATCCAGGCCGACCAGGACGCCATCATCCGCGCGGGCTCCCGCGGCGCCCTCGTGGTCGACGGCGGCCCGGGTACGGGCAAGACCGTCGTCGCCCTGCACCGGTCGGCCTACCTCCTCTACTCCGACCCGCGGCTGGGCCACCGCCGGGGCGGTGTGCTGTTCGTCGGCCCGCACCAGCCCTACCTGGCCTACGTCGCCGACGTCCTGCCCAGTCTCGGCGAGGAGGGCGTGCAGACCTGCACCCTGCGGGACCTCGTCGCCGAGGGGGCCGGGGCGCCGGACGAGACCGACCCGGACGTGGCCGCCCTGAAATCGTCCGCGGACATGGTGCGGGCGGTCGAGAAGGCCGTCCGGTTCTACGAGACACCGCCCACCGGGGACCTGGTCGTCACGACCCCCTGGGCCGACATCCCGCTGAGCGCCGACGACTGGGCCGAGGCCTTCGGGGCACCGGGACCCGGTACGCCGCACAACGAGGCACGCGAGCAGGTCTGGGAGGCCCTGTGCGCGATCCTGCTGGACAAGCACGACGGCGACGTCCCGCCCGAGGTGTTCCGCGGGTCGCTGCTGCGCGACGAGGAGCTGACCGCGGCCCTGAACGGCGCGTGGCCGCTGCTCGAGGCCGCCGACGTCGTCGGGGACCTGTGGTCCGTGCCCGCCTACCTGCGGATGTGCGCCCCCTGGCTCGGCCCCGACGACGTACGGAAACTGCGGCGCGCGGACCCGCAGGCGTGGACGGTGTCCGACCTGCCGATCCTGGACGCGGCACGGCAGCGGCTCGGCGACCCGCTGACGGTCCGGCGCAGGCGCCGGCAGGAGGCGGTCCTGGCCGCCCAGCGCGAGCGGATGACGCAGGTGGTCGACAACCTGATCGAGGCGGCCACCGCCTCCGGCGCCGACGGGGACGAGGGCATGGGCCTGGTGCGGATGCTGCGCGGCGAGGACGCCGGGGTCAGCCTGGTCGACGAGTCCGAGCTGGTCACCGCCGATCCGGACCTGCTCGCCGGCCCGTTCGCGCACATCGTCGTGGACGAGGCCCAGGAGCTGACCGACGCCGAGTGGCAGATGCTGCTGCTGCGCTGCCCGTCCCGGAGCTTCACCATCGTCGGGGACCGCGCCCAGGCCAGGCACGGGTTCACCGAGTCGTGGCGGGAGCGGCTGGAGCGGATCGGGCTCGACCGGATCGACGTGGCCTCGCTGGGCATCAACTACCGGACGCCGCAGGAGGTCATGGCGGCGGCCGAGCCGGTCATCCGGGCCGCGCTCCCGGACGCCAACGTGCCCACCTCCATCCGCAGCAACGGCATCCCGGTCGTGCACGGATCCGTCGCGGACCGGGACGCGGTCCTCGACGACTGGCTGGATACGCGGGGCGACGGGATCGCCTGTGTCATCGGCGACCCCACGTTCCGGGCCGACGCCGCGCGTGCGGTCGCTGACCCCGCGGCTGGCGAAGGGGCTCGAGTTCGACCTGGTCGTCCTCGTCGACCCGGCCGGGTTCGGCGAGGGCGTCGAAGGGGCGGTCGACCGCTATGTCGCGATGACCCGGGCGACCCAGCGCCTCGTCGTCCTGACGAGCTGACGTTTCCTTCCACGCCGCACGGTTACCCAGGCACTGACCGGAGACGTCGCGGGAGCCGAAACGGAGTGACCATGGCCGGCATGAAGGTGTCCGACTACATCCTGCAGCGCCTGCGTGAGTGGGACGTGGACCATGTCTTCGCCTACGCCGGCGACGGGATCAACGGGCTGCTGGCGGCCTGGGGCCGGGCGGAGAACAAGCCGAAGTTCGTCCAGGCGCGGCACGAGGAGATGGCCGCCTTCCAGGCCGTGGGGTACGCCAAGTTCTCCGGCAGGGTGGGCGTGTGCGCGGCCACCTCCGGACCGGGGGCGATCCACCTGCTGAACGGGCTGTACGACGCGAAGCTCGACCACGTCCCGGTCGTGGCGCTGGTCGGGCAGACCGACCGCACCGCCATGGGCGGCTCGTACCAGCAGGAGGTGGACCTGGCGAGCCTGTACAAGGACGTCGCCTCGGAGTTCTGCGAGACGGCGACGGTGCCGGAACAGCTGCCGAACCTGATCGACCGGGCGATGCGCACCGCGTACGCGCGGCGCACCGTCACCGCGGTCATCCTGCCCGCCGACGTGCAGGAGCTGGACTACAGCCCGCCGACCCACGCGTTCAAGATGGTGCCGTCCAGCCTGGGCCTCGGGCGCTCCGCGCCGGTGCCGGCCGACGAGGACGTCCTGCGCGCCGCGCAGGTCCTGAACGCCGGGGAGAAGGTCGCCGTGCTGATCGGCCAGGGCGCCCGGGGAGCGCGCGCCGAGGTCGAGGAGCTGGCGGAGGTGCTCGGCGCCGGGGTCGCCAAGGCTCTGCTGGGCAAGGACGCACTGCCGGACGACCTGCCGTACGTGACCGGGTCCATCGGGCTGCTCGGCACCCGCCCGTCCTACGAGCTGATGCGGGACTGCGACACCCTGCTGGTGGTCGGCTCCAGCTTCCCGTACACGCAGTTCCTGCCGGAGCTGGACCAGGCGCGGGCCGTCCAGATCGACATCGACCCGCACATGATCGGCCTGCGCTACCCCTTCGAGGTGAACCTCGTGGGGGACGCCGGCGAGACACTGCGCGCACTGCTGCCGCACCTGCGGCGCAAGGAGGGGCGCGCCTGGCGGGAGAAGATCGAGAAGAACGTCTCGCGCTGGTGGGAGGTCATGCAGCGGCGGGCCGCCGTGGACGCCGACCCGGTCAATCCCGAGTACGTCGTGCACGCCCTGGACGCCAGGCTGCCCGAGGACGCCGTCCTGGCCGCGGACTCCGGGTCGGCGGCCAACTGGTACGCCCGCCACCTGCGGCTGCGCGGCCGGATGCGCGGCTCCCTGTCCGGGACGCTGGCGACGATGGGGCCGGGCGTGCCGTACGCGATCGGCGCGAAGTTCGCCCACCCGGACCGGCCGGCGATCGCCCTCGTCGGGGACGGGGCCATGCAGATGAACGGCATGATGGAGATGGTGACGGCCGCCAAGTACTGCCACGAGTGGTCCGATCCGCGGCTGATCGTGGCCGTGCTCAACAACGGCGACCTCAACCAGGTCACCTGGGAGATGCGGGCCATGTCCGGCGCCCCGCAGTTCGAGGAGTCGCAGCACATCCCCGACCTGCCCTACGCCGAGATCGCCCGCAGCTTCGGCCTGGACGGCGTACGCGTGGAGAAGCCGGAGCAGGTCGAGCCGGCCTGGGACCGGGCCCTGGCCGCCGACCGGCCCTTCGTCATCGATTTCCGCTGCGATCCGGCCGTGCCGCCGATCCCGCCGCACGCCACCCTGGACCAGATCGAGGCGGCGGCCTCGGCGATCCTGCACGGCGACAGCGACCGCGGTTCCGTGATCAGGCAGGGGTTCAAGGCCAAGGTGCAGGAGATGCTGCCCGGCGGGGACCGCTCCGAGTAGGTGAGCAGGTCATGGACGAGGACTTCGACCGGTCGTCCGGCCGTGCCGGTCGTACCGGGTGACCTCGCCCCCCGGCTCCCGCCCGTCCTGGGCCGAGGGGCCCGAGGGTCCGTCACGGACACCGAACCACTCCCCCGCCGGTCCGCGGGCGGGGGCGTCCTTCTAGGGTGCCGCCATGGACTCGCAGCACTACCTCGCGCACCTGTTCTCCCTGGAAGGCCGGACCGCCCTGGTGACCGGGGGCAGCTCCGGCATCGGGCGCGGCATCGCTCAAGCCCTGGCCCGCGCCGGGGCGGACGTCGTGCTCGTGGCGCGCAAGGAGGCCGAACTGGCGGCCACCGCAGACGAGTTGACCGCTCTTGGTGCCCGGGCGGCCTGGGTCGGCGGGGACTTGAGCACCCGGGCGGGCGTACGCGACGCGGCCGAGCAGGCGGCCGGCGTCTTCGGCGAGCCCGACATCCTCGTCAACTGCGCCGGGATCAACCTGCGGCCGCCGATGAGCGAGCTGGGCGAGGAGGTCTGGGACGCCACCATGGCGCTGAACCTGGACGCGCCCTTCCTGCTGGGCCAGCGGTTCGGCCCGGCGATGGCCGAGCGGGGCTTCGGGCGGATCATCCACATCACCTCGCAGCAGGCGCACCGCGCCTTCGTCCAGAGCGGTGCCTACGGCGTCTCCAAGGGCGCGCTGGAGTCGCTGGCCCGTTCGCAGGCGGAGGCCTGGTCGCCGTACGGCGTCACGGTCAACACACTGGTGCCCGGTTTCGTGATGACACCGCTGAACCGGCGCCTGTCGTCCGACCCCGGAAAGGTGGCGGCCCTCGCGGCCCGCACGCTGGTTGGCCGCAACGGCCTGGCGGAGGACTTCGCGGGCGCGGCGGTCTTTCTGGCGAGCACGGCCTCGGCGTACGTCACCGGGCAGTCGCTGCATGTCGACGGCGGCTTCTCCGTCCACTGAGCGCCGCACGGGCCCCGCGGGAGGCGCGACCGGATCCGCGCGGACCCGCACCCGCCCCGCGATCCGGCACCACAGGTAGAGGCCGTCCCGGTCCGTTCAGCGGCTGACGCATCGAGGGGGTGCGGCACTAGAGTGACACGGTGACCTCTCTGTCGAAGGACGCACAGCCGCTGTTCGGTGAGGACGAGCGCGACGTCGCCGTGCGGCGCCTGCAGGACGCGTACGCCCAAGGGCACGTCCCGCACGAGGAGATGGACGTACTCCTCCACCGGGTGCTCACCGCCAGGACGCACGGCGAGCTGGCGTCGGCCCTGGCCGCGTTTCCTGCGGAGGACCCGGGCACCACGTCCACGATCGGCGCCGTCGCCGGACGGATCAAGCGGCGCGGCGCGTGGCGCGTCCCGCGGTTCCTCAAGGTCGAGTCCGCGATGGGCCGGGTCCATCTGAACCTGTCCCGGGCGGCCTTCGAGCATCCGGTGGTCGACATCGAGCTGCAGCTCGGCACCGGACGGGCGAAGATCACGGTCCCCCGCGACGCGGTCGTCGACGTCGAGGGGGTGCGCACCACATGGAAGGACCTGCGCTACCGGCCCCCGCGGCACTCCCGGCCCGGCGGCGGGCCGAGGATCCGGATCTCGGGGGTCATGGGAATGGGACGGCTGCGCATCCGCCACGCGTGGCGTTGAGCCGGTCCACGGACAACCGCCCCGACAGGCCCCGCTCATGCGCACCCTGCTCCGAGGACGCCCCGAACCCCGGATGCGCGTTCGAGTGACCGGGGTGGGCGACCGGGGCGGACGGTTCAGGCCGTGGTGGCCCGGGTCCGCTCGCGGCCGCGATCGCGGTCCCGGTCCTTGTCGCGGTCCTTGTCCCGGTCCCGGTTCAGGCGCTTGCGGAGTGTCTGGGCGAACTCCTCGGCCTCCGTCAGTTGCGTGCGGAGCCTTTCCACCTGCCAGAGGGCGTGCTGCTCGTACTCGCGGACGCGCAGCAGCAGGGACTGCCGTTCGTACGCCGTCAGACCGTCGTCGGAGTCGAGACGGTCGGTGAGGGCCAGCAGCTCACGCATCTGGTCCAGGCTGAAGTCGAGTGGCTGCATACGGCGGATGGCCTTCAGCCGGGCGACGTCCTCCCTGGTGTAGAGGCGGAAACCGCCCGCGGAACAGGCGGAGGGGGTGACCAGGCCGGTCGCCTCGTAGTACCGGATCGTGCGCAGCGCCAGCTCCGTGCGTGCGCCGACCTCGCCGATCTGCATGTGCTCGCTGCTCATTCGGACGCCCTACCTCGTCTGTCTCGTCTGTGTCCGTCGCCCGGGCCATGGGGCGGCCGACGTCGATCGCTACCGTGACGTCGAGGTAAAGTATGTGATCATCAGGTCGGCTCCATGTCGTTCCCACTCCGTGGTACGGAAGAAATGTTCCCGTGGCCGCCGACCGTGCCGGGGCGACGACGACGACGCGTCGGGCCGGGCCGGGTGAAGGACGACGTCCGCGGGAGAGAGCGTGCGCATACGCAGGGCGTTCGGCGCCGCCGTCTGTCCGCCGTGATCGCGAACGTGTCCGCGGCCGTCCGCGTCTGAAGGGCGCCGGTGTGCCGCCCGGACACCACCCCCTCCGCCTCCCTCTCCCCCTCTGCCACTTTTCCGCCACGCCAGGGTGATGCCGGGCGTGCCCGAGCACGACAGGTTCCTTTCTTGCCCACGCCCGTTCCGTCCCCACCGCCCCCGCTGTCCCCGCTGTCCCCGCTCGCGCGGTTGCGCGGTCTGCGTCCCGACTGGCTCTCCGACCCGAAGGTCTGGCGCACCGAGATGCTGGCCGGCCTGGTGGTCGCGCTCGCGCTGATCCCCGAGGCGATCTCGTTCTCGATCATCGCCGGGGTCGACCCGGCGATCGGACTGTTCGCGTCCTTCACCATGGCCGTGACCATCTCCGTCGTCGGCGGACGCCGGGCGATGATCTCCGCCGCCACCGGAGCCGTGGCGCTGGTCATCGCCCCGCTCAACCGCGAGCACGGCCTGGGTCACCTGGTCGCCGCGGTCATCCTGGCCGGTGTCTTCCAGATCGCGCTCGGCGCGCTCGGCGTCGCGAAGCTGATGCGGTTCGTGCCCCGCAGCGTGATGGTCGGCTTCGTCAACGCCCTCGCCGTCCTCATCTTCATGGCCCAGGTCCCCGAGATGCACGACGTGCCCTGGCCCGTCTATCCACTGATCGCCGGCGGGCTCGCCCTCATGGTGTTCTTCCCGAGGATCACCACCGTGGTCCCGGCCCCGCTGGTGTCCATCGTCATCCTCACCGTCGTCACCGTCGCCGCCGGGATCGCCGTGCCGACGGTCGGGGACAAGGGCGAGCTGCCGTCCTCCCTGCCGGTGCCGGGCCTGCCCGACGTGCCGTTCACCCTGGACACCCTGACGACCGTCGCCCCCTACGCGTTCGCCATGGCGCTGGTCGGCCTGATGGAGTCGCTGATGACGGCCAAGCTGGTCGACGAGATCACCGACACCCATTCCTCCAAGACCCGCGAGTCGATCGGGCAGGGCATCGCCAACATCGTGACCGGGTTCTTCGGCGGTATGGGCGGCTGCGCCATGATCGGTCAGACGATGATCAACGTGAAGGTCTCCGGCGCCCGCACCCGCCTGTCCACCTTCCTGGCCGGCGTGTTCCTGATGGTGCTGTGCATCGTCTTCGGCCCGGTCGTCTCCGACATTCCGATGGCCGCCCTGGTCGCCGTCATGGTCATGGTGTCCTTCGCGACCTTCGACTGGCATTCCGTCGCGCCCAAGACGCTCAGGCGGATGCCCGTCGGCGAGATCGCCGTCATGGTCGTCACCGTCGCCTGCGTGGTCGCCACCGGCAATCTCGCCATCGGCGTCGTCGTCGGCTCCGTCACCGCGATGGTCATCTTCGCCAGGCGCGTCGCCCATCTGGCCGAGGTCACCCCGGTCACCGACCCGGACGGCGGCCGGGTCGTCTACCGCGTCACCGGTGAGCTGTTCTTCGCCTCCTCCAACGACCTGGTCGGCCAGTTCCGCTACGCCGCCGATCCCGACAGGGTCGTCATCGACCTGACCGCCGCGCATATCTGGGACGCCTCGTCCGTCGCGGCCCTGGACGCCGTCGAGACCAAGTACGCGCAGCGGGGCAAGACGGTGGAGATCATCGGCCTGAACGAGCCGAGTGCCCGGATCCACGGGAAGCTCAGCGGAGAGCTGGGCGGCGGGCACTGACGGGCGGACGCCGTGGCGCCTGCCCGCCGATGCCCGCCGATGTTCGCCGAGGGGGGACGGAGGGACGGAGACCGGGGGGGACGGAGACCGGGGGGACGGGGTGATTCGGTTCGTCCGTCGCCGCGGGCCGGTCGTGGCCGGTCGCGCAGTTCCCCGCGCCCCTCGACGGGCCTCCCCACGACCCCCGCGGGAGGACGGCGGCCGTCAGCCCTTCACCGCTCCCGCCGTGAGTCCCTGGACGATGTGGCGGCTGGCGAAGGCGAACAGCAGCATCGTGGGCAGGATGGTGAGCACCGCGGCCGCGGACATCGAGCCCCAGTCGATGTTGAAGCTGCTGATGAAGCCGTTCAGGGCGGTCGGCACGGTCTTGTTGCTGTCGCTGTTCATCAGCGTCACCGACAGGAACAGCTCGTTCCAGCAGTTGACGAAGTTGAAGATGAAGGCCGCCACGATCCCGGGCCGCATCACCGGCAGCAGCACCCGGAACAGCGCCCCGAACCGGGACAGGCCGTCGATCATGGCGGCCTCCTCCAGCGCGTCCGGGATGTTCTCGAAGAAGCCCCGGAGCATCACCGTGCAGAACGGGATGCAGACGGCGATGTAGACGAGGATCAGCCCGAGCCGGTTGTCGACCATCTTGAGGTCGGTCATCAGCAGGTACAGCGGCCCCAGCGCGATGAACGTCGGGATCATCTGGGTCACCAGGGCCGCCATCAGCAGCGCGGACTTGGTGCGGAACTCGAAGCGGGCCAGCACGTACGCCGAGAGCATCGAGATGACGGTGGCGACCGCGGCCGCCACGGTGGCGATGATGAGGCTGTTGGTGAGGTAGACCCCGAAGTCGGCCTTGCCGAACAGCCCGCTGTAGTTCTCCAGCGAGAAGTGCTCGGGCCAGTAGGCGATCGGGAAGGCGAAGATGTCGCCCGGCGCCTTCAGCGACGTGATGGTGATCCAGTAGAGGGGGAAGACGGTGAAGAGCAGCCACAGCCCCAGAAAGGTGAACTTGGTGACCCGGCCCGCCGTGGACTCCTTGCCGATCACGGCTTCACCTCTCGCTTCTCGCGCGTGGCCAGGAGGAAGAAGGTCGCGAACACCAGCAGGGTGGCGACGACGATGAGCCCGAGCGCGGACGCCCTGCCGTAGTCGCCCTGCTGCGTGATCTTGATCATCCAGGTGGTCACGATGTGCGTCTCGTTGTTCGGTCCGCCGCCGGTCATCCCGAAGATCAGGTCGGGGA
Source organism: Streptomyces sp. V3I8 (assembly GCF_030817535.1). NCBI lineage: Bacteria > Bacillati > Actinomycetota > Actinomycetes > Kitasatosporales > Streptomycetaceae > Streptomyces > Streptomyces sp. V3I8. Next base: position 534,952 of record NZ_JAUSZL010000002.1, read on the forward strand.
AGTTGAAGATCCAGATGATGCGCAGCAGCACGGTCAGGGCGAGCGTGACCCTGATGTACGGAATGGTGATCTGGAACAGCGTGCGCACCTTGCCGGCGCCGTCGAGCGCCGAGGCCTCGTACAGCTCCTCGGGGATGGACTGCAGTGCGGCCAGGATCATGATCGTGAAGAAGGTGACCCCGTACCAGACGTTGGCGACCACGACGGCGAACATCGCCGTCTTCGGGTCGGCCAGCCAGGCCACCGGTTCGTCGATCAGGCCGACCTTCTGGAGCAGGTCGTTGACGACACCGAACTCGCTGTTGAACATCCAGCGGAACAGGATGCCGATGAGGAACCCGGAGATCGCCCAGGGGAAGAAGACGAGCGCCTGGTAGAGACCCCGGAAGCGGAACCTGCGGCGCAGCCACAGGGCCAGGGCGAAGCCGATCACCAGCTGGGGCACGATCGAGCCGAACACCCAGATCGCGGTGTTGCTCAGCACGGTGCCCCAGGCGGGGTCGGCGAAGACGTCGTGGAAGTTCTTCAGCCCCACCCAGGACGTGTCGGTCAGGTCGGACAGATTCCAGTGGCGGAAGGCCATCTGACTGCCGGCGATCATCGGGTAGTACGTGAAGACCGCCACGAAGATCGCGGCCGGAGCCATGAAGACCGTGATGAGGAAACCGCGCCTGGCGGTGAACTCCGGCTTGCGGCGGCCCTGCTGCGCCTTGCGGACGGGCCGGGCGCCCCCGTTGCCGGAGGCCCCCGCCGCTGCCGTCCTCTTCGGTTCCGTCGTTTCGGACGCGGTGGGCATGGCTAGTTCTCCTGCTGCCGCTTCTCGGTCCAGTACGCGTCCCAGCCGGCCAGCAGTTCCTTGGGCGACGTCTTGCCGAGCACCATCTTCTGGATGTCGGCGTCGGCCTTCTGCTGCCACTCGGCCCACCAGGAGACCCCGCGCGGCTGGCTGACGTTGAGGTAGGTGTCCGGGTTCTCCGTCATGGTGACGTAGCTGGACCACGGACCGGTCTTGTAGAACGGGTCCTCGGCGGCCGACTTGAGGATCGGCACCAGGCTGTTCTTCTTGGTGAAGCTCGTCGACGCCTCGCCCTCGGAGAGGAACTCGACCAGCTTGACGGCCTCCTTCTTGTGCTTGCTGCCCTTCGCGACGCCCCAGCCGGCGGTGGCCAGCGGCTGTACGGTCTTGCCGCTCGGGCCCGCCACCAGCGGGGCGGTGCTCCACTGGTCCTTCTTGATGGACTTGGACTCCGAGACGGTGGCGATCACCTCGGGGTCCTGCAGCAGGAAGGCCGTGGAGCCGTTGGAGAAGCCCTCGACCATCTCGGGATAGCCCCAGGAGACGGACGACTTGGGGGACGCCTCCTTGAAGAGCTTGAGATAGGTCTGCATGGCGTCCAGCGCCTCCGGCGCGGAGAAGATCGTCTTGCCGTCCTTCAGCTTGAAGCCGTCGGCGGGGTCGATCTCGTCGGCGACGTACGCCTCGATGACGGCGGTGGCGTTGCCCTGGGCGTTGGCCCCGCCGCGGAAGGCGTACCCGTAGCGGCGCTTGGCGGGGTCGTGGATGGCGGAGGCCTGTTCGAGGAGTTCGTCCCAGCTGGCCGGCGGCTTGTCGAAACCGGCCTCCTTGATCAGGTCGGTGCGGTAGAAGACGCTCAGGCCGTAGAAGCCGTACGGGACGAAGTACGTCTTGCCGTCGGCGTCCTGGGAGGCCTTGACGGCGTTCTCCGTCATCGCATCCCAGCCCTTCCAGGGCGTGAGGTCCTTCTTCATGTCGTAGATCCAGCCGTTGTTCGACCAGGGTCCGACGGTGGTGTCCCGCACTTCGAGGGTGTCGACCCCGCTGCCGGACTGGAGCATCTGCTGGATCTTCTGGTCGGCCTGCTCGGTGGGCGGCGAGATCAGGTTGACCTTGATCTTGGGGTTCTGCTTCTGGAAGTCCGCTATGAGGCCCTTGATCAGGTCCGTGCGGGCGGGGTTGGTCAGGCTCTCGACCATGTTGAGGGTGACCGTGCCGTCGGCCTGTGAGCCGCTCATGCTGCTGCAGCCGGTCAGGACCATCGTGGCGGCGGTGCCGAGGGCGAGAGCTGCCGTCCTTCTTCTCATCGTGCCGACCTTTCCTTTGGTACGGCCGCGGATCGGGCCGCTGGTACGACCGCACTGGGTGCGGCTTCGGACGGGGCGTTGCCGTGCGGGCGCGGGTGCGCCTACGACGCGCCGGGGTGTTCCTGGGCCGCCCGGGCCCACCGGCCGAGAAGGGGGACGCAGTCCTCGGCGAAGTACTCGTAGTCGGAGGCGGTGTTGTAGACGTGCGCGGAGAGCCGCATGTAGCCGACACCGCCGAAACTGGTGAAGGCCGCTTCCACGCCCAGTTCGCGGGCCGCCCGGTCGCGCAGCGCGTCGGCCTCGACGCGGCTGCCGGCCAGGCCGTCGGGCAGCCGTACCAGCCGCATGCCGGGGACGGGCATGCCCACGTCGACGGTGCCGGAGTCGCCGGTCAGTTCCGCGAAGGCCGCGCCGATGACGCGCTCGCCGTAGCCGGCCAGGTCGTCCATGTACCGGCGGGCGGTGTCCCAGCCCCAGGTGTCCTCGACGAAGTCCAGGGCCGTCGGGGCCGCCAGGTAGCCGGTGGCGTCGATCGTGCCCTGCTGGTCGAAGCGGTCGGGGTACGGATCGGCGGCGCCCCACGAGTCGATCAGGGGGTAGAGCTCCTCACGCAGCCCGCCACGGGCGACCAGTGCGGCGGTACCGCGTGGCGTGCAGCCCCACTTGTGCAGGTTGCCGACCCAGAAGTCGCAGGTCAGACCATCCAGCGGGGCCTCGATCAGGCCGGGGGCGTGGGCGGCGTCCACGAGCAGGGGGACACCGCGCCGCCGGGCCTCCGCGCCGACCAGCTCCACCGGCAGCCTGCGGGCGGTCGCGGAGGTGATCTGGTCGAGGACGATCAGGTCCGTGTCGTCGTCGACCGCGGCGATCACGGCCTCGTACGCCTGCTCCTCGCTCGCCCCCAGGGGCACCCTGGCTGTACGCACCTCGCCGCCCCAGCGCCTGGCGAGCCTTTCGGCGCCCATGGTCACCGCGCCGTAGCCGTGGTCGGTGACGACGATCCCGCCGCCCCGGCGCCGCTGGAGCGAGGCGAACACGACACTGATGCCCGCGCTCGCGTTCGGCACCAGGGCCAGATCGTCGGGGGCGACCCGCAGGAAGGCCGCGAGGTCGACCCGGGTGGCGGCGATCCGCTGCGGCAGCGCGGGGAACCACACCACCGGGGAGCTGTCCATCTCGGCACGGAACTCGCTCTGCCGCTCCTGCGCCACCAGCGGGACGGCCCCGAACGAGCCGTGGTTGAGGTGCTTCATGACGGGGTCCAGCGACCACGCCCGGGCGGCGGGCCGGCCGTCCGCCAGCAGCAAGGGGCGCGGGGCGGTGGTGACCTCGGTCTCGCTCACATCACTCCACATCTACCGAACCCGGGTGTCCGCCGACATCGGACTTCCTGTCTGCGGTCTGCAGACATCTAACGCCGAGCGGGACACGTATGATGACTCGGCATCCTGCACGGCATTTTTGCGCCACGCAAGGGTTGTGCGGCAACAGTCATCAGATGACTTTGAGTCGATACATCGGAGACATCTGATGACTACGACTCGCTAGAGTGCCCGGGGGCCACGGCGACGCCGCCGGCCCGTCAGGGGAGGAATCGGATGTCCGCAGTCGACAGGGCGTTCCACGGTCTGCGTCACATGATCGCGACGGGCCGCCTCGGCCCGGGAGAGCGCATTCCGCCCGAGGCCGAGCTCGGCGAGGAACTCGGTGTCTCACGGGGTCCGCTGCGCGAGGCCGTACGCATGCTTTCGGCCTTGGGCGTCGTCGAACCGCGGCACGGTTCGGGCACGTTCGTGTCCCAGCTCAGGCCGGAGGACATCATCGGCAGCCTTTCGCTGACCCTGGAACTCCTGCCGTTGCCGGGCCTGTTGGAGGTGTACGAGATCCGGCGGGTGCTGGAGGCGCATGTCGCCGCCAAGGCCGCCGCGCGCCGGAGCCCGGAGACGGTGGGGTCGCTCTTCTCGCTCATCGAGGCCATGGAGGCCACCGAGGACCCCACCGAGGCCTCGGAGCTGGACCACCGCTTCCACGCCGAGATCGCGCGGGCCGCCGAGAATCCGACCCTGGCCTCCCTGCTGGCGGTCTTCCGCGCCCGGTCCCGCAAGTACCAGGTCTTCACCCTGCCCGAGGGGCCTGAACTGCGCCGCAAGAGCGACGCGGACCACCGGGTGCTGGCCACCGCGATCGCCGACCGCGACCCCGGTGCCGCCGCGGGGGCGGCGGAGGCACATGTGACGCAGACGGAGCGGTGGTTGCGGGCCTTCATGCCGCCGGTGGAGGAGCGGGACGGGGAGGGGGCCGGCGCCGTCCCGCGGTGACGGATCCGGCCCGGGCCGAGGCTCGACCCGGGTCCCGTCGGTCCGGCCGGGTGGTCGGGGCGTCTGCGGGTGTGTGGGGGCTGGTTGCGCAGTTCACCGCGCCCCCGGGGGGGGCGGGGCCCGGCTCGTTCGTCGTCCGCGGGGGCGTCGTGGTTGCCCGCGCAGTTCCCCGCGCCCCTTCAGGAGCGGGGGGAACGCTTACGGTTCCGGCGTGGTCGTCAGGTTTTTTCCCACCCTCGCCGCCGTTTCCCTGAGCCAGATGTGGGCCGCGTCGTGGGTGTGCACGGGGTGCCACCACAGGGCCTCCCGGAGCGGGACCGCCTCGTACGGCGGCGTCACCACGCGGACGGCGGCCAGCGGGGCCAGGAGCCTGGCCAGCCGCGCCTGGACCAGTGCGACGCGCCGGGTGCCCGCCACCAGCAGCGGAAGCAGCTGGAAGCTGTCGACCGAGACCTCGACGCGCGGCTCGATGCCGAGCATGCCGAGCTGGCGTACCGGCGGGGAGTCGTAGGTGCGCTGGTAGGTGACCCAGGGCAGCCGGGCCAGGTCCGCCCGGGTGAGCCGGTCGCCGACACCGGGATGGTCCGCGCAGACGAGGAACACCCACCGGTCCTCGTACAGGTCGGTGGCCGGGAACCCGCTGATGACACCGTGCGGCATGAGCAGTCCGTCGGTGCCGCTGAGCAGGCTGCCGGTGTCGTCGGCCACGGTGGGCGGCGTCTGGCTGAAACGCAGCCGGATACCGGGCGCCTCCTCGTGCACGACGCGCGCCAGCGCGGTGCCGAAGACGGCGACGGCGTAGTCGGAGGCCAGCAGTTTGAACTCGCGGTCCTCCTTGGCCGGATCGAAGTGGGCCTGGCTGGCGAAGAGGCGCTCCAGCAGGTCGTAGGCGGTGGAGGTGCGGTCCAGGAGGACCTGGCCGAGAGCGGTGAGTTCGTAGTGGCCGCCGACCCGGGCGAGCAGGTCGTCGCCGAAGTGGCGGCGCAGCCGGGCGAGCGCCGCGCTCATGGCCGGCTGGCTGAGCCCGACGCGCTCCCCGGCGCGGGTGACGTTGCGTTCCTGCAGGAGGGCGCGCAGGGCGACGACGAGGTTGAGGTCGAGGCGGGCCAGATTCACGGCGTTTCCCTCAGCTGTAGGTCTCTGACCAGCAACGAATAAACACGGTGGATGCCGGTCATCCACAGAATCGATTTCCCTGATCACAGGTGGCGGGTCCAGATTAGTCGCACCGCAATCAGGAGGACATGTCCGTGAAACCTGAAGCCGCGTCCGCGCTGTTCGCCGGACGTTTCGCCCTCGCCACACTCTCGGCCCCCGACGGGCCGGCCTTCCCCGCCCTCGTCACGGCCGGCGCCCGGGTACGCGACCTGCGGGCCGCCTTCGGCGACGAGCACCTGACCGTCCGCGGTCTGCTGGAAGCCTGGGACACGGCCCTGCCGCGGCTGTCGGCGCTGGCCGCCGCGGATACGGATGCCGACGCGGATACGGGGGCAGACGGCGCCGGTGCGCAGTACCGGCCGCTGGCGGATTTCCGGGTGCACGCCCCCGTCGCACCGCGCCAGGTGTTCCAGTCCGGTGCCAACTACCGTCAGCACGTCATCGATCTGCATGTCGCGCACCGCGCACCGGGAGACGACCGGCCCGAGGAGGAGCGGCGCGCCGAGGCCGCCGAGATCATGGACCGGCGGGCGGCCGAGGACCTGCCGTACGTCTTCCTCGGGCTGCCGAGTGCGATCACGGGCCCGTACGACGACGTCGTGCTGCCCGCGTGGGCCGAGAAGCCGGACTGGGAGCTGGAGTTGGCGGCCGTCATCGGCCGGCCGGCGCACCGGGTGTCCGTCGAGGAGGCGCTGGAGCACGTCGCCGGTTACACGATCGCCAACGACCTCACCGACCGGGCGACCGTCTTCCGCCGGGACATGCCGCAGATCGGCACCGACTGGCTGCGCAGCAAGAACGCGCCCGGCTTCACCCCGCTCGGCCCGTGGATCGTGCCCGCCGAGTCGGTCGCCGACCCCGGTGACCTCCGGCTCGTGCTCAGGCTGAACGGCGAGACCATGCAGGACGAGTCCACCAAGGACATGATCTTCGACGTCGCGCGCATGGTGTCCTACGCCTCGCAGAGCGCCCGGCTCCTGCCCGGTGACGTGGTGCTGACCGGATCCCCGGCCGGCAACGGCATGCACCGGGGACGGCTGCTGCGCGACGGAGACGTCATGGACGGCTCCATCACGGGTCTCGGCGCCCAGCGCACCCGCTGTGTGGCGGAGGTGACCCGGTGACCCCGGACCGCGCGGACCCCGAGGGCTCGGTCGCTCGGGCGGCCGAGGCGTACTCCAACTGGGGCCGCTGGGGCGGGGACGACGTGCTCGGCACGCTGAACTTCCTCGACGAGGCCAAGCGCCGTGAGGGTGCCGCGCTCGTACGGCGGGGCGTCAGCTTCTCGCTCTCCCAGCGCTTCGACATGGACGGTCCGCAGAAGGGCTGGCGGCGCCGCACCAACCCGGTGCACACCATGCTGGACACCGGCACCGACGCCGCGCTCGGCAACCAGGGCTTCCCGCACGGCATCGGCGGCGCCGACGACGTGATCGCCATGCCCTTGCAGTGCTCCACCCAGTGGGACGGCCTCGGGCACATCTTCGACCACGGCAAGGCGTGGAACGGCCGTTCGGCGGAGAAGGTCGTCACCTCCGACGGCGACCTGGTGACCGGCATCGAGCACATGGCCCCGTACGTGGCCGGCCGCGGCGTGCTCCTGGACGTGGGCCGCGCGATCGGCACCGACGGCGAACTGCCCGACGGGTTCGCGATCACCGGGGCCCACCTGACCGCGACCGCCGGGGCCCAGGGGGTGGCCGTCGGCCGCGGCGACCTCGTGCTCGTGCGCACCGGGCAGCTCGCCCGGACCCGGCGGGACGGCTGGGGCGACTACGCGGGCGGTCCCGCGCCCGGCCTGTCCTTCACCGCGGCCGGCTGGCTGCACGGCACCGAGATGGCCGCGGTCGCCACCGACACCTGGGGCTTCGAGGTGCGGCCCAACGAGTTCGAGCACGCCTTCCAGCCCCTGCACCAGGTCGCGATCCCGCACATCGGCCTGCTGATCGGTGAGATGTGGGACCTGGACGCGCTCGCCGAGGACTGCGCGGGCGACGGCGTGTACGAGTTCTGGCTCACCGCCGCGCCCCTGCCCATCACCGGCGCGGTCGGCTCCCCCGTCAATCCGATCGCCGTCAAGTAGTGCGAGGAACAAAGGAGTTCCCCATGAGCAGAGCTCGTACGGTCCTGGTGATCGGTGGTGGCGCGGCCGGTAGCGCCGTGACCGTCCTGCTGCGTCGCGCCGGCCTCGCGGTGGACCTGGTCGAGGTCAGGAAGGACTGGAACGCCACCGCCGGTTCCGGCATCACCCTCCAGGGCAACGCCCTGCGCGTGCTGCGCGAGCTGGGCGTCTGGGACCAGGTTCGGGCCTCCGGTTTCGGTTTCGGTTCGGTCGGCATCACCGCCCCCGACGGCACCGTCCTGCACGTCCAGGACGACCTGCGGACCGGCGGCGACGACCTGCCCGCCACCGTCGGCATGCAGCGGCCCCGGCTCCAGCGGATCCTGATCGAGGCGGTGCGCGCCAGTGGCGCCACCGTCCGGCTGGGCACCACCGCCGAGATCGTGGACCAGGACGCGGACGGTGTCCGCGTGCGCTTCGACGACGGCCGCGAGGGCCGCTACGACCTGGTGGTCGCCGCCGACGGCCTCGGTTCCGCGACCCGCGCCGCCATCGGCATCACCGCCCGGCCCGAGCCGACCGGCATGGCCATCTGGCGCGTCGAGGCCCCGCGTCCGGCCGGGGTGACCCGCACCGACCTCGCGTACGGCGGTCCCGCCTACATCGCCGGCTACTGCCCGACCGGCGACAGCACCCTGTACGCGTACGTCGTCGAGGCGTGCCGCGACCGTGCCTCGGTACCGGCCGGGTCGTACGCCGACGAGATGCGGCGCCTGGCCTCGGCGTACGGCGGCTTCTGGCCGGAGATCACCGAGCACATCACCGATCCCGCGAAGGTCAACCACACCTGGTTCGAGCGGCTGTTGGTGGAGGGTTCCTGGCACCGCGGCCGAGTCGTGCTGGTGGGTGACGCGGCGCACTGCTGCCCGCCCACCCTCGCGCAGGGCGCCGCGCTGTCCCTGGAGGACGCGTGGGTGCTGGCCCGGTCGCTCACCGGGTCGGACACCTGGGACGACGCGCTGTTCCAGGCGTACCACGAGCGGCGCATCACCCGGGTGCGTCCCGTCGTGGAGGCATCCGTGCAGATCGGCCGGTGGCAGCTCGACGGGGTGCGTGACGCCGACGTGCCGGGCCTGATGGCCCGCACCATGACCATGCTCCGGGAGCTGCCGTGACCACATCCGACCGTGCCGCGCCGCACACGGGTGTGCGGTCCTCGCCCACCGTGGACGTGCACGCCCACGTCCTGCTGCCCGAGGTGGAGGCACTCGTGGCCGGCCGGCCGGGACACAAGGCGGCCAGGGCCCTGGACGCCCGCCGCAACGGTCCCGCCGCCCTGGCGGTGAGCGGGCCGATGGTGCGCGAGCGCCTTCCGCGGCTCACCGACCCGGCCGTACGGCTGGCCGCGATGGACGGCCAGGGCGTGGACATCCAGCTGGTCAGCCCTTCCCCGTCGCACTACCACCACTGGGCCGGCGCCGGGACCGCCGAGAAGGTGTGCCGGCTCGCCAACGAGGCGATTGCCGCGCACTGTTCGGCCGCGCCGGACCGGCTGCGCGGCCTCGGACTCGTACCGCTCCAGCACCCGGACCTCATCGTGCACGCGCTCGACCACGCACGGGAGCTGGGCCTGGTGGGAGTGGAGATCTCCAGCCACGCCCCCGGACGCGAACTGTCCGATCCCGCCTACGAGCCCTTCTGGGCCCGGGCCGAGGAGACCGGGGCGGTCGTCTTCCTGCATCCCTTCGGGTGCACGCTCGACGAGCGGCTCGACCGGTGGTACCTGTCCAACAGCGTCGGCCAGCCCACCGAGAACGCCGTCGCCCTGTCCCACCTCATCTTCTCCGGCGTCTTGGACCGCCACCCGGGCCTCAAGGTGCTCGCGGCCCACGGCGGCGGCTACCTGCCCACCCACATCGGCCGCTCCGACCACGCCTGGTCGGCCCGCTCCGACGCGGGCGCCGGCTGCGCGCACCCGCCCAGCAGCTACCTGCGCCGGCTGTACTTCGACTCCCTCGTCCACGACCCGTACGTACTGCGGGAGCTGGTGCGCGTCGCCGGCGCGGACCGGGTCCTGCTCGGTTCGGACTTCCCCTTCGACATGGGCACCGAGGACCCGGTCGGCGCCCTGCGCGCGGCACACCTGACCGGGGCCGACTTCGAGGCAGTACGGGGCGGCAACGCGGCCGCCCTCCTCCGGAAGGACTGACACCATGCGTCTGCTCACCCACCTGCGGCACGTCGACCTCGCCGTGCCCGACTACGACAAGCAGCTCGACTTCTACTCCGGCGTCTGGGGCCTGACCAAGGTCGCCGAGGACTCCGGCATCTCCTTCCTGGCCGCCGAGGGCTCCCCGGAGCAGTACGTCGTGCGGCTGCGCAAGGCCGAGGAGAAGCGCCTCGACCTCGTCTCCTACGGGGCCGCGAACCCGGCCGACGTCGACACCCTCGCCGAACGGCTCCTCGCCGGCGGGGTCCGGTTGATCTCCCGGCCGGGCAAGGTCGACACGCCCGGCGGCGGCTACGGGTTCCGTTTCTTCGACGTCGACGGCCGCACCGTCGAGGTGTCCGCCGACGTCGAGGTACGCCGGCACCGCAGGATCGAGGAGAAGGAGGCCATCCCCGTCAAGCTGTCGCACGTGGTCCTCAACTCCCCCGACCTGGACCGCACCCGTGAGTGGTACGAGCGCCACCTCGGCTTCCGGCTCTCCGACACGCTCAGCTCGCCGCACATGGGCGAGGTCATGCACTTCATGCGGATCAGCAACCAGCACCACTCGATGGCCCTGGCCAAGGGCCCGCACACCGCGCTGCACCACGTGTCCTTCGAGATGCGCGGCCTCGACGAGTACATGCGCGGCTCGGGCCGTGTCATGCGCGCGGGCTTCAGGAAGATCTGGGGTCCGGGCCGGCACATGGCGGGCGACAACACCTTCACCTACTTCCTGGACCCGCACGGCAACACCGTGGAGTACACGACGGAGCTGGAGGTGCTGGACGAGGACACCTGGCACCCGCACGTCTACGACTTCTCGCGGCCCGAGGTCACCGACCAGTGGGGCACCGCCAACCCCATGAACGAACTCGTCGCCAAGGAGTCCTTCAACGACCCCGACCGCGGTGTGTTCGTCGCCCCGCCGGTCTGATCCGCCCCGTCCCGTCGCCAGGAGCCCCGCCGTGCGTTTCGCCACCTACGAAGACCCGCACCGTCACCACGTGGCCGTCGTGGAGGAGGACGGCACCCTCTTCCCGCTGGCCGGTGTCACCTCGCTCACCGCGCTGCTCGCGGAGACCGGCGGTCTGCCCGGACTGCTCGCCGCCGGTGCGGCGGCCCTCGACGCGCCGCCCGGCCCGCACGTCGGGGACGTACGGCTGTCACCGCCCCTCCAGCCCCCGTCCGTACGGGACTTCGTCACCTTCGAGGAGCACGTCGAGGGGGTACGCCGCTCGGTCGACGGCGTCGCCGGGGTCCCCGAGCAGTGGTACGCGGCGCCGACCTTCTACTTCGCCAACCCGCACGCGATCCACGGCCCGGGCCAGGACGTGCCCGTGCCGCCCGGGTCGGGCGTCCTGGACTTCGAGCTGGAGGTGGCCGCCGTGATCGGACGGGAGGGCCGGGACCTCACCCCCGGGCAGGCCCGCGACCACATCGTCGGCTACACCGTCCTCAACGACTGGTCCGCGCGTGACCTGCAGTCGGCGGAGATGCGGGTCGGGCTCGGGCCGTGCAAGGGCAAGGACACCGCCACCACGCTCGGCCCGTACCTCGTCACCGCCGACGAACTGGAGCCGTACCGGGACGCGGACGGTTTCCTGCGGCTGGCCCTGACCGCCGAGGTCAACGGCCGGGTGGTCGGCGAGGACCTGCTGTCCCGCATGAGCTGGACCTTCGAGGAGATGACCGCCTACGCCTCCCGCGGCACCCGTGTCGTACCGGGTGACGTCCTCGGTTCCGGGACCTGCGGCAACGGCGGCTGCCTCGCCGAACTGTGGGGCCGGCGCGGCGAACAGGACCCGCCGCCGCTGAAGCCGGGGGACACCGTCACCCTCACCGTCGAGGGCGTCGGCACGCTCACCAGCACCGTCGTTGCGGGGACCGAGCCCGTCCCCCTGCCGTCCGGCCGGCGCCGGCGCCCCCGGGGCGCGCGGGCGACCGCGCGACCGGCCGGGGGATGACGAAGGCCGCCACGGACGGCTCCACGACGGGCTCGGATGCCCGAGGGCCGTGACCCCGCAGGCCCTCAGGTCCCGGCCGCTGCTGGGCGCGCTGCACTGGTGGTGGGCCCCGACCAGCCGGCTCGGACAGGACCCGGGCCCCGGGTGACCGCCGTGCCGGCCGCGGGGAACAACGGGTTCAGGTGCCCGGTCCGGAGGTGTGCCTGCCTTCGCGGTCGCGCCGGGCCAGCAGGCGCTGGGCGCGGGTCAGGCCGGCCGGGAGGTTCTTGCGCAGCGCGGCGCGGGCGGCGTTGGAGCCGGGCGCCCCGTGCACCCCGCCTCCCGGATGCGCGGAGGCCGATGCCAGGAAGAGGTTCTTGACCGGTGTCTCCGGGCGTCCCGTGCCCGGGACGGGGCGGAAGAAGAGCTGCTGGTGCAGGGCCGTGGTGCCGCCGTTGATGGCACCGCCGTGCAGATTGGCGTTCATGGCCTGCAGGGTGGGCGGGGCCAGGACGCGCCGGGACCGGATCAGGGACCGGAAGCCCGGCGCGAAGCGCTCGACCTGCCGCTCGACCCGGTCGGCCATGAGTTCCTGCTCCTTCGCGTCCCAGCTGCCGGTCAGTCCGTCGTCGCCGGCGTCGCCCTTGATGCGGTGCGGGACGTGGGTGTACGCCCACGCCGACTCGGTGCCCTCGGGCGAGCGGGTCGGATCGGAGGTCGTCATCTGCCCGAACAGCGCGAACGGGCGGTCCGGGACCTGCCCCATGGCGACCTGCGCCGCGAACCGCGTCAGCTCGTCGACGCCGTCCGCCAGATGGACGGTGCCCGCGAGGGCGGCCTCGGGGGCCTGCCACGGCACGGAGCCGTCGAGGGCCCAGTCGACCTTGAAGGTGGCGAAGTCCCACTGGAACCGGCGCAGGTCGTCCAGCACCTGACGGGGCAGGTCGGCGCTGTCGACCAGGTCGCCGTACAGGGCGGGCGCGGACACGTCCGCGAGCACGGCGCGGCGCGCGGACACCGTCTCACCGCCGGCGGTGCGCACCGCCACGGCCCTGCCCTCCCGGACCACGACGCCGCTCACGCGCTCCCCGCACCGGAGCACCCCGCCGCGCTCCTGCAGCCGCCGGGTCAGCGCCCCGATGAGGGCGCCCGAACCGCCCACGGGCACGGGGAAGCCGTACGTCTGGCCCAGCATCGACATCAGCCAGCCGAAACCGCCGCTGCCCGCGGCCTCGGGGGCCAGGTCGGCGTGCAGCGCGTTGCCCGCCAGCAGCAGCCTGCCGCCCTCGCCGCGGAACTCCTCCTCGCCCAGGCGCCGTACCGGCAGCACCATCGAGCGGGCCATCCGCAGCCCGCCCGCGGTCCGCAGGCGCAGGGCCAGCCTGGCGCCGGAGCGCACCGGCGGGAAGGGCGTGAACAGCGCTTCCAGGAGGTCGGGACGCAGCCGCTCCCAGATCCGGTGCAGTTCGCGCCAGGCGTCGCCGTCACCGTCGGCGAACACGTCCAGGGAGGCGGCGGTGTCGTCGAGGTCGCGTCCGAGGACGGCGCACCGGCCGTCGGACAGCGGGTGGGCCAGCACCCGCGGCGCGTGGCTCCAGTGCAGCCCGTACCGCTCCAGGTGCAGTCCGGCGAGCACCGGCGAGGCGGCGGCCAGCGGGTAGAACGAGCTGAAGAGGTCGTTCGCGAAGTCCGGGTCCACCCCGTGGTCGTGCCGGACCGCGCCGCCCGGCTCGTCCTGCTCCTCCAGTACTTCGACGCTCCAGCCCTCGTCGGCCAGCAGATTGGCGGCGACGAGCCCGTTGGGGCCGGCCCCGATCACTACCGCGTCCGGCATGGACGCCTCCCGTCTCGCTGCACGGATGTCATCGCTGTCGGTTCCGGACACCGCCGGCGGTCGGCGGGCACCGCCGGCCGCGTACGGATGCCGCCGCTCACGCCGGCTTCGGCCGGGCGGGGGCGGACGGGGTGGACCGGGACTCGCCGCGGCCCTCCTCGCACACCTCGGCCAGTCGCTTGAGCATCGTCCGGTGCCGCACCTGGATGAATGCCTCGAGGCCCGCGTTGTGCAGGAAGCCGCCGACGCCCTGCAGCGGGTGCTCGTCGATGATCACCAGTGTGTACTCGCCCCACGGACGCAGCTCGATGGCGATCCGTGCCGTGCCGAGCGGGCCCGCGATCGCCTCGAGCTCCAGCTCGCGTCCCTCTTCGCACGCCCGTACGACCGTCTGGTTGGTGAGGTTCCACAGCCCCACCCGCACCTCGTAGCCGATGGCCGAGTACACCTGGGGCCACTGTCCGCGCACGGGGTACGAGGAGGCCGTCCCCACGACCCAGTCCGCGTAGCGGGTGCCGTCGGCCAGGACGGCCCACACCTCTTTGGGGCTCTTCTTGATCAGCCGGTGGCGTACGCCCACAACTGCCTCCCTCGTCTCGCACCCGCCGGTAACGGAGTGACCGCAGCCGAGTCCCCCGGCATGCGCGGTTCAACCGAGCGGACCCGACGGCTTCAGGAGGGCTCCCGCGAGGTCCCGGACGAGGGAGCCGCGGTGGGGTCGGCGCGTCCGCCCGCGCCGAGGAGCCCGGTGGGGCGGAAGGGCTCCCGGGCCGCCAGCCGGGGCAGGGTCCAGCGGGACAGGCGCATCACGACCGGCGGCAGCACGGCGCGGCCCAGCTGCGCGGCGAGGAGCCAGCGCGGCACGTACACCGAGGTGCGCCGGCGCTCGACGGCCCCCGTCAGCCGGGCCGCCACCGTCTCCACCGGGTAGACCCGGCGGGCGGGCGGCGGCATGTGGCCCCGCAGCTCCCGCAGCACGGCGTGCCGGTCGGCGTCGCGGATCATGTCGGTGTCGGTCCAGTTCAGGTAGGCGACGCCCACCGCGACCCCCTGGTGCGCCACCTCGGCGCGCAGGGAGTGGGCGAAGGCCTCCACACCCGACTTGGACGCGCAGTACGCGCTCATCATCGGCGCGGCGCCGATGGAGGCCAGCGAGGCGACCTGCAGGTAGTAGCCCGCCGTGTCGACCAGGTCGGCCAGGAAGGTGCGCGCGGTGATCGCACTGCCGGTCAGGTTGACGTCGATCACCCGGCGCCAGGACGCGGCGTCCGACTCGGCGAAGGGACCGCCCTCGGCGATCCCCGCGTTGGCGATCACCACGGAGGGCCTGCCGAGCCTCTCGCGCACCTCGCGGGCGACGTCGGCCATGCCGGCGTCGTCGGTGATGTCGACCTCCCAGCCGGCCGCCTCGGTGGGCAGCTCGGCCGCCAGCGCCTCCAGGGCGGGTTTCTCGTGCCCCAGGAGTGCCAGCCGGGCGCCCCGGCCGGCGAGGTCCCGGGCCAGCGCGGCGCCGAGGCCCCGGGCGGCGCCGGTCACCACCACCGTGCGGCCACGCAGCGGATCGTGTTCCATGGGGCTCCCTTCGTGCCGGGCTCAGGTCTTCTTCGATCTCCTGTGATCGCCTTCGAGCCGATGCGGACACTTCCCGGAGACGGCCGGACCCGGATGCGGGTGGGGCCGCCGGTTCTCATCCGACCACGGTTCGGCCCGGCGCACACCGCGAGCCGCCCGGCCTCCCAGGGGCGCGGGCAACCGTGCGGCCGGCCACGGCGCGCCCGCACATTCCTGTGCCGCGGCCCTGCGCCGCCCCGCCCCCTGGAGGGCCCGGTTCGTCGAAGTCATTGACGCGCCTCGTCCAGGACCCTACTTTCTGATCGCCCCTCCGAACCACGTTCGACATATCGACCACTTCGCATGTCAGGCACCGCCGCTCACTCCACCCCCGCCCCCACCTGGAGACCAAGATGAGCGCAGGACCCCAGCCGTCCCGACGCCACTTCCTCGGCATGACCGCCGCCGCTCCCCTGGCCGCGTCCGGCGTACTGGCCCTCGGCGCGGGCACCGCCCACGCGGCGGACTCGGCGTACGCGATGTGCTACTTCACCGAGTCGACGAACCTCGGCACCGGCACCGACTACGGGCTCCACCTGGCCGTCAGCACCGACGCGTCGAACTGGACGCCGCTCAACCAGAACAACCCCCTGGTCACCCCCACGGCAGGCGCCCTCGGCCTGCGCGACCCGTTCCTCCTGCGCAAGCAGAACGGCACCTTCGTCGTCCTCGCCACCGACCTCAAGGGCACCGACTGGAGTTACAACAGCCAGTACATCCACGTCTGGGACTCCGTCGACCTGCGCACCTTCACCGGGTACCGCCGCCTCAAGCTCCACGGCATGGCCACCCACAGCTGGGCGCCCGAGGCGTTCTGGGACGCGGGCCGGGGCCGGTACGCGGTCGTCTATTCCTCCGTCGACTCCAGCGGCCACAACGTGATCATGGTGAACCACACCGCGGACTTCGTCACCGCCTCGGCCCCGCAGGTCTTCTTCGACCCCGGCTACGACGTCATCGACGGCAATGTGGCCGTCGGCGTCAACGGCGTCAACTACCTCTTCTTCAAGAAGAACCAGACCATCGCGGCCGCCCGGTCGGCCTCCCTCGACCCCGGCAGCTTCACCGAGTTCGGTGCCGGCGTCGCACACGGCGGCACCGAGGCCCCGACCGTGTTCAAGTCGCTCACCTCGAACACCTGGTACCTCTGGGCCGACACCTACACGCCGAACGGCGTCTTCTACGCCTGGCGGTCCACCGACCTGTCCGCCGGCACCTGGACCGCACTGGACCAGAAGACCTACACACAGCCGGTCAACTCCAAGCACTGCGGCATCGCGACGATCACCACGGCCGAGTACGACAACCTGCTCGCCAAGTGGGGCGCGCCGGCCTGGAACCGGCTCAAGTCCTACAACTACCCGGACCGGTACGTCCGGCACGCCGACTACGCAGCCCGGATCGACGTCTACCCCTTCGACCCGTACACCGACGCGCAGTGGAAGCTCGTGCCCGGCCTCGCCGACAGCTCCGCCGTGTCCTTCCAGTCGGTCAGCCATCCCACCCGCTACCTGCGGCACTACGACTACGTGCTCCGGCTCGACGTGAACGACGGCACGTCGGTGTTCGCGGGCGACGCGACCTTCCACCGCACGGCGGGCCTCGCCGACGCCTCCTGGGCGTCGTTCCGCTCCTACAACAACGCCACCCGCTACATACGCCACTCCGACTACGTGCTGCGTATCGACCCGGTCTCCACGGCGACGGAGAAGCAGGACGCGACGTTCCGCGTCGGGTACTGAGCCGGGGCCGTACCGAAACCCCTGACGGCGGCGACCACCACGGGCCCCCGCGTCGGTGATCGCCTATGTTGGCGCCCATGCAGTCATACACGATCGGCCAGGCCGCGCGTCTGCTCGGAGTGAGTCCGGACACCGCGCGGCGCTGGGCGGACGCGGGCCGGATGATCACGCACCGGGACGAGGGCGGGCGACGCCTCATCGACGGCAAGGACCTGGCCGCCTTCTCCGTCGAGCTGGCCAAGGGCGACGGCGAGGAGGACACCTCGTACACCTCCGTCCGCAACGCCTTCCCCGGCATCGTCACCGCCGTGAAGCTCGGTGACGTCGCCGCCCAGGTGGAGATCCAGGCCGGTCCGCACCGGCTGGTGTCCCTGCTGACGAGGGAGGCGGTGGAGGAGCTGGGCCTGGAGGTCGGGGTGGAGGCCACCGCCCGGGTGAAGTCGACGAACGTGCACATCGACCGGGCCTGAGGGCGCGCCCGGACCTTCCATCCCCCCGCTCCCGTGTCGCGCCCTCGGATCCCGTACGAACGCACATGCCACCCTCATTCGAACCAGATCCAGCTGGTGCGAAGCAACAGGGTACTTTCGCCTCGCATCTGCGGAAGTATCATCACCCTGTGCCGGGGCCGGCGCGCGGCGGTCGCCGTGGGCGGGCCGGCCGTACCGGCGACCTGGTGACGTGATGGCCCGGTGACCTGATGACCTGGTGACCGACCCGAGGGATTGGACCCGTGATGACCCGTACCGCGCGCCCCGGCCGCCGGACCCTGCGGGCGGCAGGCGCCGGCGCCGCCGCCCTGCTGGCGCTGAGTGCCTGCTCGTCGTCCGACGACTCCTCGTCGACGGCGTCGGGCTCCTCCGCGTCCGGTGCCGCGTCGGACACGCTGTCCGGCACGGTGACCGTGTTCGCCGCGGCCTCCCTCAAGGAGAGCTTCACGACGCTGGGTGAGGAGTTCGAGAAGGAGCACCCGGGTACGAAGGTCACCTTCAGCTTCGGCGGCAGCGACTCCCTGGCCGCGAGCATCACCGGCGGCGCCCCGGCGGACGTGTTCGCCTCGGCCAGCCCCAAGACGATGAAGATCGTGACGGACGCCGGCGACGCGTCGGGGGCGCCCGCCACCTTCGTGCGCAACGAGCTGGAGATCGCCACCCTGCCGGGCAATCCCCACAAGGTCGCCTCCCTGGAAGACCTCACCGGGCCGGACCTGAAGGTCGTGCTGTGCGACAAGGCGGTGCCCTGCGGCGCCGCCGCCCAGAAGGCACTCGACGCCGCGGGACTGAAGCTCACGCCCGTCTCCTACGAGCAGGACGTGAAGGCCGCCCTGACGAAGGTCGAGCTGAAGGAGGCGGACGCGGCGGTCGTCTACAGGACCGACGTGCACGCGGCGGGTGACAAGGTGGAGGGCGTGAAGTTCCCCGAGTCCGCGGACGCCGTCAACGACTACCCGATCGTCCGGCTCAAGGGCACCGAGAACGCCGACGCCGCCGAGGCGTTCATCGCGCTGGTGCGGTCCGGCGACGGCCGGAGGGTCCTGACCGGGGCCGGGTTCCTCAAGCCGTGACGTCCACCGGCGACCGGTCCGGCACCACGGCCGGCACCCTCACGGGCGAGCCGCGGCGCCGGCGCGTCGGCAGAGGCGGCGGCCGGAGTGTGCCCCTGCCGTTGCTCGTGCCCGCGCTGATCGGTCTGGCGTTCCTGATCGTGCCGCTGCTCGCGCTGCTCGTACGGGCCCCGTGGCGCAGTCTGCCCGAGCTGCTGACCGGCGCCGAGGTGTGGCAGGCGCTGCGGCTGTCGCTGGTCTGTGCCACGGCCGCGACCGCGGTGAGCCTCGTCATCGGCGTGCCGCTGGCCTGGCTGCTGGCCCGCGTCGAGTTCCCCGGGCGCGGGTTCGTACGGGCCCTCGTCACGCTGCCGCTCGTCCTGCCGCCGGTGGTCGGCGGTGTGGCCCTGCTGATGGCGCTGGGCCGCAACGGCATCGTCGGGAAGTGGCTGGACGCGTGGTTCGGGATCACGCTCCCCTTCACGACCGCGGGGGTCGTCATCGCCGAGGCGTTCGTCGCGATGCCGTTCCTCGTCATCAGCGTCGAGGGCACCCTGCGCGCCGCCGATCCGCGCTACGAGGAGGCCGCCGCCACGCTCGGCGCCTCCCGGTTCACCGCGTTCCGCCGGGTCACGCTCCCGCTGATCGCGCCGGGCATCGCCGCCGGCGCGGTCCTGGCCTGGGCGCGGGCGCTCGGCGAGTTCGGGGCGACGATCACCTTCGCGGGCAACTTCCCGGGCCGTACCCAGACCATGCCGCTGGCCGTGTACCTGGCCCTGCAGAGCGACCCGGAGGCCGCCATCGCCCTCAGCCTGGTCCTGCTGGCCGTGTCCGTCGCGGTACTGGCCGGCCTGCGCGACCGCTGGATGCGAGCGGCATGACCGAACGCCACGGGGCCGGCTCCGCCCCCCACGACGCGGCCTCCGGGGAAGGGCTCGACGCGCACCTCGTCGTCGAGCGCGGCACCTTCCGGCTCGACGTGGCGCTGCGGGTCGCGCCGGGCGAGGTCGTCGCCCTGCTCGGCCCGAACGGCGCCGGCAAGACCACCGCCCTGCGCGCCCTGGCGGGGCTGACCCCGCTCACCGGCGGCCGGCTGCGGCTGGACGGCGCGGCGCTGGAGCGTACGCCGCCGGAGTCCCGCCCGGTCGGTGTCGTCTTCCAGGACTACCTGCTCTTCCCCCACCTGACCGCCCTGGACAACGTGGCCTTCGGACCGCGCTGCCAGGGGGCGACCAAGGCGGCGGCGAGGGCGCGGGCCGCCGAATGGCTCGGCCGGCTGGGGCTGGCGGACCACGCCGGTGCCAGGCCACGCCGTCTCTCCGGCGGACAGGCCCAGCGGGTCGCCCTGGCCCGCGCGCTCGCCACCCGTCCCCGGCTGCTCCTGCTCGACGAGCCGCTCGCCGCCCTGGACGCCCGTACCCGCCTGGAGGTACGGGCCGAGCTGCGCCGGCACCTGGCGGAGTTCGAGGCCGTCGCCGTCCTGGTCACGCACGATCCGCTGGACGCCATGGTGCTGGCCGACCGCCTGGTCGTCGTCGAGGACGGCCGGGTCGTGCAGGAGGGCACCCCGTCCGGCATCGCCCGCCACCCCCGTACGGACTACATCGCGCAGCTGGTCGGTCTGAACCTCTACCGGGGGGAGTCCGACGGGCATGTCGTCCGGCTCGGTGCCGGGCCGTCCATCACCACCACGGAGGCGCTGTCCGGTCCGGTCTTCGTGGCGTTCCCGCCGGGCGCGGTCACGCTGTACCGCGACCGCCCGACCGGCGTCAGCGCCCGCAACCTGTGGCGCTGCGAGGTCGCGGGCGTGGAGACCCACGGCGACCAGATCCGCGCCGATCTCGCCGGAGAGCTGCCCCTCGTCGCGGACCTGACGACGGTCGCCGCCGCCGAACTCGAACTGCACCCGGGCGCGACGGTCTGGGCCACCGTGAAGGCGGCCCAGACCCACGCCTACCCGGTCTGAGGGCGCGACCGTGCCGCGCTGTGCGGCTTCATCGCCCGAAACCGGGGCAGGTGGGAGCAGGCACGCAGGAAAGACGTCATGAACCGCCCCGCCGGCGCCGGTCGAGCGCCGGCGCCACGGTCCGCCGCCCGCTCGGGCGCTTCGACGAGGCCGGTGTCCGGGCGCACGTACGCGAAAGGGATGGTCCACGATGGCCGAGGGCGAGCGGGGACGACGGATCGTCGTCGGGGTGAACGGCTCTCCGGGCAGCCTGGCCGCCCTCCACCGGGCGGCCGGTGAGGCCCGCCGTACCGGTGCCGAACTGCTGGCGGTGCTCGCCTGGGAACCGCCCGCCGGGGAACTCGCCCACCGGCGCGGTATGTACCCGGTGCCGGTGACCGCACTGCGGCAGGAGGCCTGCGCACGGCTCCTCACGGCGCTGGACACCGCCTTCGGCGACGCGGGGCCCGGTGTCCCGTTGCAGGCGCTCGTCGCGCGGGGCACTCCGGGGCGCGCCCTGGTGGAGAGCGCCGACCGGCCCGACGACCTCCTGGTGATCGGCGCGGGCTGCCGCGGCAGGCTGCGGCGCGTCCTGTTCCCGTCCGTGGCCCGGTACTGCCTCGCGCACGCCGTCTGTCCCGTACTGGCCCTGCCGCCGTCGCCGCTGCGGGAGGACCTCGCCGCTCTGCGCCGCCGCGCCTCCCTCCGGCTGCCGCTCGACGCCCGGGAGCTGACGGAAGGCAGATCATGACGGAGGGCAGGCCCTGACCGAAGGCAGGCCCCGGCCACCGGGACCCACCGTCCGTCCATGGCCGCAGGCGCCGCCGGGACACCGGCCCGTGACACCGCCCGCCGCGACCGGGCAGCAGGGTCAGCGGGCCCTGGGTGCCCCCCGTCGCCGCTGGGCCGGCGGGGGCGGAGGCGGAGGCGGCGAGAAGGTGTCCTCCTCCTCGTCGTCCAGCGGCGGCAGCTCCACCGTGTACTGCGGCTGGAGGAAAAGACCGTGGTGCTGCGGCGCGGCCGAAGCGGGCGCCGTGTCCTGCACGGGACGTGCAGGGTCGCGATGCGAAGAGGCAGGCATCCAAAACCATCCGGAGTCGGGAGTCGCGCGGATCAGAGGCGGAGCGGTCGACCGATGATGATCGGCACCTGCGCGCCTCGCGCGCGACTGCCCATTAGATCCTATCGGCGGCGGGAGAACGAAAGGGCGCGGTGGACGACGTGCCTCGTATGACGGATCCGTCCCTCCGGGCGGCCTCTTCGGGCGCGGGCCGCCACCTGCCGAAGGCCGTGCATTCAGCAGCTTTTGTCCATACATCGCCGCATTTCCCGCTCCCGGACCCTTCCGTATCCCCGCCCGGCCCCGCAACCCTTCCGTTCTCGCGGCACTCGCAGCCCTCGATCCTCGCTGTAAAGTGCCTCCGTGCAACGGATCCTGGTGGTGGGCTCCACGGGCGCCG
Organism: Streptomyces sp. V3I8; assembly: GCF_030817535.1. NCBI lineage: Bacteria > Bacillati > Actinomycetota > Actinomycetes > Kitasatosporales > Streptomycetaceae > Streptomyces > Streptomyces sp. V3I8. The sequence goes on from NZ_JAUSZL010000002.1 coordinate 556,883, forward strand.
GCAAGACCACGCTCGCCCGGGCGGTGGGTGAACGGCTGGACCTGCCCTACCACGAGATGGACGCGCTGCACTTCACGGGCCCCGGCTGGGCCACCGACGACCGGCTCGCCGAGACCGTCTCGCGCGTCACGGACGGGCCCCGCTGGATCATCGACTCGCTCGGCCACCCCGATGTGCGCGATCTGCTCTGGGAGCGCGCCGACACCGTGCTCTGGCTCGACTACGACAAGCGCGTCGTGATGCCTCGCGTCCTGCGCCGCTCCGTCAGGCGCACCGTCACCCGCGAGAGCCTCTTCGGCGGCAACAGGGAGACCTGGACGGGCTGGCTGAGCGGGGAACACCCGGCCTGGTGGGCCTGGTCCCAGCACGCGGGCCGCCGCCGCGAGATCGAGCACCGGACGCGCGACCCCCGTTTCGCCCCCCTCGACACCCTCCGGTTCCCCCACCCCCGCGACACCGCCGCCTGGCTGGCCTCCGCGTGACCGGGGCGGCCCCCGCACCGGGGCCACCAGCGGGCCCCTGAGAACGCCGGTCGATTGAAACCGTTCAATCGATGGAGTCCCGGGCACATCAGGCCACCTCGCGGCAACTACCGCATCCGACACCCCGTCAAGAATGTGCTGCACGCTCATTGACCCTCACCCCTCGCGCCCCTACGTTCACCGTGAGTGAATCGATTCACCCTTCCTACCCGAGGAGCCGCAGTGATCAGCAGGAGGAACATCCTCGCGGGTACGGCAGCCGCGATGGCCGTCACGGCGACGGCCGCCGGCAGTGGATCCGCGGTGGCCGCGCCCGTGTCCGCACCGGCCGGGGCAGGTGCGCGGCGCGGCGCCCTGCGCGTCACCGCGCCGACCGTCGAGTACGTCCGCAACCCCCTCGGCACCGACGCGCGACACCCCCGGCTCAGCTGGCCGTCGGCCTCGGACGAGGCGGGCGCGCGCCAGAGCGCCTACCAGCTCCATGTCGCCTCCAGCGCCGCACGCCTCGCCCGTCCCGATGTCTGGGACAGCGGGAAGGTCACGTCCGGCGACTCCGTCCTCGTCCCGTACGCGGGCCCCGAACTCAAGCCCCGTACCCGCTACTTCTGGTCCGTGCGCGTGTGGGACACCGACGGCGGCGTCTCCTCCTGGAGCGAGCCGTCGTGGTGGGAGACCGGGCTCATGGACGCCGCGCAGTGGTCCGCGGACTGGGTCTGCGCTCCCCCCGTCCTCACCGACGCGCCCTCCCTCGAAGGCAGCGCCTGGATCTGGTTCGCCGCGGGCGATCCGGCCAACAGCGTGCCGGCGGGCACCCGTTGGTTCCGCCGCACCTTCGAGTCCGCGGACGCGGTCACGGCGGCGACCCTGGCCCTCAGCGCGGACAACGTGTACGCCGTCTCCCTGAACGGCGCCGAGGTGGCCCGCACCGATCTCGAGACGGACCACGACGGCTGGCGCCGCCCCGCCGTCGTCGAGGTCCTCGCCCAGCTGCGTACGGGCCGCAACGTCCTCGCGGTCGCGGCCACCAACGCGTCCGAAGGGCCCGCGGGTCTGGTCGCCGCCCTCACCCTGCGGACGGCGGCCGGCGAACGGCGGATCGTCACCGACGGCTCCTGGAGATCGACGGACCAGGAGCCCGCCGCCGGCTGGCGGGGGCTCGACTTCGACGACACCGGCTGGCCGACGGCGAAGGTGGCGGCCGCGTGGGGCGGCGGGCCGTGGGGCAGGGTCGTCCCCGCCTCCTACGCGGCCAACCAGCTGCGGCACGAGTTCCGGCTGCCGCCCAAGAAGGTGGCACGGGCCCGGCTGTACGCCACGGCCCTCGGCGTGTACGAGGCGCACCTCAACGGCCGCCGTGTGGGCCGCGACCAGCTCGCCCCCGGCTGGACCGACTACCGCGAACGCGTCCAGTACCAGACCTACGACGTCACCACGCTGGTGCGCTCCGGCGCCAATGCCTTCGGCGCCTGTGTGGCGCCGGGCTGGTACGCGGGCGATGTCGGCATGTTCGGACCGCATCAGTACGGTGAACGCCCGGCGCTGCGCGCCCAGTTGGAGGTCGAGTACGCCGACGGGACGCGTGAGCAGATCACTTCGGGGACCGGCTGGCGGGCCACCGCGGGACCGATCGTCTCCGCCGACCTGTTGGGCGGCGAGACGTACGACGCGCGCAAGGAGACCGCCGGCTGGACCTCGCCCGGCTTCGACGACTCGGCCTGGCTCGACGTGGTGCGTGCCGCGGACGACGCCGCTCCCCCGCTGATCGTCGCCCAGGTGGACGGCCCGGTCCGGGTCGCCAAGGAACTGCCGGTCAAGAAGGTGACCCAGCCCGGACCGGGTGTCTTCGTCTTCGACCTGGGCCAGAACATGGTCGGTTCGGTCCGACTGCGCGTCTCGGGGGCGGCCGGTACGACCGTCCGGCTCCGGCACGCCGAGGTGCTCAACCCGGACGGCACCCTCTACACGGCGAACCTGCGGACCGCCGCGGCGACCGACACGTACACCCTCAAGGGCGGTGGCGAGGAGACCTACGAGCCGCGGTTCACCTTCCACGGCTTCCGCTACGTCGAGGTGACCGGCTTCCCCGGTACCCCGCCGGCGGGCGCCCTGACCGGCCGCGTCATGCACACGTCCGCCCCCTTCACCCTCGACTTCGAGACCGACGTACCGATGCTCAACACGCTGCACAGCAACATCACCTGGGGGCAGCGCGGCAACTTCCTCTCCGTTCCGACGGACACGCCCGCGCGCGACGAACGGCTCGGCTGGACGGGTGACATCAACGTCTTCGCGCCGACCGCCGCGTACACGATGGAGTCCGCCCGCTTCCTCACCAAGTGGCTCGTGGACCTGCGCGACGGGCAGACCGCGGAGGGCGCCTTCACCGATGTGGCACCCATGGTCGGCACGGTCGGCAACGGGGTGGCCGGCTGGGGCGACGCGGGTGTCACGGTTCCCTGGTCCCTGTACCGGGCCTACGGCGACCGGCAGGTCCTGGAGGACGCCTGGCAGTCCGTCCAGGACTGGCTGAAGTACCTGGAGAGGAACAGCGACGGGCTGCTGCGGCCGGCGAGCGGGTACGGCGACTGGCTGAACATCGCCGACGAGACGCCCAAGGACGTCGTCGCCACCGCGTACTTCGCCCACAGCGCCGACCTCGCCGCCCGCATCGCCGGTGAACTCGGCAAGGACCCCGCCCCGTACGCGGACCTGTTCGCGCGCATACGCACCGCGTTCCAGGAGGCCTACGTCGGCGCCGGCGGCAGGGTGAAGGGCGACACGCAGACCGCCTACGTCCTCGCCCTGTCGATGGACCTGCTGCCGGACGGCCTGCGCGAGGCGGCCGCCGACCGGCTGGTGGCACTGATCGAGGCCAAGGACTGGCACCTGTCGACGGGCTTCCTCGGTACGCCGCGCCTGCTGCCCGTCCTGACCGACACGGGGCACACCGACGTCGCCTACCGGCTGCTCGTGCAGCGCTCGTTCCCCAGCTGGGGCTACCAGATCGACAAGGGCGCCACCACGATGTGGGAGCGCTGGGACTCCATCCGGCCCGACGGCAGCTTCCAGGACGCCGGCATGAACTCCTTCAACCACTACGCCTACGGCTCGGTGGGCGAGTGGATGTACGCCAACATCGCCGGTATCGCGGCGGGCGGGCCCGGCTACCGGGAGATCGTGGTCCGGCCGCGGCCGGGCGGAGGTGTGACCTCGGCCCGCGCGACGTTCGCCTCGGTCCACGGTCCCGTCTCCACGCAGTGGCGGCAGCGGTCCGACGGGTTCACCCTGACCTGCTCCGTGCCTCCCAACACGACCGCCGAGGTGTGGATCCCGGCGGACGCCCCCGCCGCGGTCACCCACACCACCGCGGCGTTCCTGCGCAGCGAGGACGGCTGCGCGGTGTACCGGGTCGGTTCGGGCACCCACCGCTTCACCACGTAGCCTCACCACGTGGTACGCGGCGCGGTACGCCTTCCCCGCCGTCGCGCGGCGGTGTCCGGCACACCCGGGCGCCGCCGCGGCGGCGGGGGTTCGCGGAGGGGCTCCAGGATGCCCATAGGGTGATCGCATGTCTGCCTCGTTGAGTTCCGCCAGATCGCGCGCCGCGCTGCGCGTATCGGCGCGCGTTTCTGTCGAGTTGCTGCTGGTGCTGGTACTGACCGCGGTGACCCTCTGGCTCCTCGGCCGGATGTGGTCCGTGGTCTGGCCGCTCATAGTGGGGCTGCTCCTGACGACGCTGACCTGGCCCCCGGCCCGGTTCCTGCGGCGTCGCGGGTGGCATCCGGCCCTGGCGGCTTCCGTCGTGACCGTGGTGTTCCTGCTGGTCGCCGCAGCCGTCGTGGCGCTGATCGCGGTCCCGGTGTCCTCCCAGTCGGGCGAGTTGAGCGACGGCGTGGTGGCCGGCATCAACAAGGTGCGTGACTGGGCCGCCGGTCCCCCGCTGAACATCGGCGAGGACCAGATCGCGAACGCCCTGGACAGCGCGGTCGAACGCATCCAGAAGAGCGCCGGGAGCATCACCACCACGGTCGTCGCGGGTGTGAGCACCGTGGTCGACGGTGTGGTGACGGCCGTCCTCGCGCTCTTCCTGATGTTCTTCTTCCTCAAGGACGGCCCGCGGTTCCTGCCGTGGCTCGCCCGTCAGCTGCCCGGCCGGCTAGCCGTCCACGTGCCGGCCGTGGCCGCGCGCACCTGGGACACCCTGGGGTCGTTCGTGCGCTCGCAGGCACTGGTCGGTCTGCTCGACGCCGTCTTCATCGGCATCGGTCTGTGGGTCGTGGACGTGCCCCTGGTGCTTCCGCTGGCGGTGCTGACCTTCGTCTCCGCGTTCGTGCCGATCGTGGGCGCGCTGTTCGCCGGTTTCGTCGCGGTGCTCATCGCCCTGGTGTCCAACGGGCTGACGGACGCGCTGATCGTGCTGGCGATCATCGTCGCCGTGCAGCAGCTGGAGGGCAACGTCTTCCAGCCCATGATCCAGAGCCGGGGGCTCGGGCTGCACGCGGCGGTGATCCTGCTCGCGGTGACGCTCGGCGGCAGCCTGGCGGGCGTCGTCGGCAGCCTCCTCGCCGTCCCGGTCGCGGCGATGATCGCGGTGTTCTGGAACTACCTGCGCGAGCAGCTCGCCGAGCCGCCCGAGGAGCCCGGCGCCGACGAGCCGCAGACGGGTGCCGCGGTCCCCTCCTAGTTCACTCCCCCGCCGCCACGTACCGGTTCTCGTCCTGCCCGGTCTGCTCCCGTTCGTCGAGGTCGACCTTGACGCCGTACGGTTCCAGGGCCTCGCGCAGGCGCCGCATCATCGGTTCGGAGAGGAAGTGGTGACGCAGGTCCAGCTCCTCCAGGTGGGTGAGGGGCTGGCCGGCGAGGAGGGCCGCGGCGCCAGTGTCGCTCAGGGTGCCCAGGCCCAGGTGCAGGGAGGCGAGCCGGGCCACCACGGGGGCACCGGCCAGGGCGGCGGCGATCTCGTCCTGCATCTCGCTGTTGCGCAGCCCGAGGTGGCGCAGCGCGGGCAGGCGGTCGCCGTCGAGGACGGGGGCCAGGTCGGCCAGGGTGGTGGTGCAGCCGTAGTACTCCGCGCCCAGCCACAGGTCCAGCCGGCGCAGGGCCGGCAGGTCGCTGGCGGCCACGGCGCGGGCCACCTCGCCGGGCAGACCGCCGTTCTCCAGGCGCAGGACGCGCAGGTGCTCGTGGCGCAGGGGCGTCAGCCGCAACCCCTGACCACCGCCGAAGCCGCTGCCCGAGCCGCGTACGCCGAACTCCCGGAGCCGGGGATAGGCGGTCAGGACCGGGGTCACGTCGCCCTGCACGATCCAGGACAGCTCGGCCTCCTCGAAGTTGAGGTCGGCGAGGTAGAGGGCTTCGAGCCCGGTGAGGCGGTCGGCGGCGGCCACGAGCCGGTCGGCCGTCTCGGCGGGATCGTCCCCGTCGTCCTCGGAGCCGTAGGCGCCCGCTCCCAGGATCAGGGCCCGCACCCGCGCGGGGTCCACGGTGTCGAGGAAACGGTCCCATGCGGTCGCGAAGGGCTCGACGTCGTTCGCCAGTTGGTCGCGGGCCAGTCGCCAGGCGACCTCGCCGACCGCGGGCGGCGGACCGCTCTCCTCGCCCGGGGCCGGGAAGTCGTGGACGGGCAGCCCGTGCAGTGTCGTCAGATGATCGATGGTCACGGCGGAAGCCTTCCACACCCGAACGGCCTTTGTGCGCAACCCACTTGGGTGCGGCGATCGGCACCGGTCCGTCCCGGCCGGTCACCGCCCCGCCCCGTGCGGGGAGTCCGCGGCGCAGGGCCGCCGTCGCCGCGCCGGACCCTACGGATTCAGTACGACCTTGCCCGCGACCGTGCCGGATTCGGCCAGGCGCATGGCTTCGGCGGCCTGGGCGAGCGGGAGCCGGGCGGCGATCTGGGCCGTGACCTCTCCGCGCCGGAACGCCGCGAAGACCTGGGTGAGGTCGGTGCGCAGACGGGCCCGGAACCTGTTCCTGGACAGGGCCCGGCCGGCCCAGACGTTGAAGAAGTAGGCGCGGCGGCCGTTGGGCAGCGCGTTCCACAGCCACACCCTGCCGAGCAGTTTGAAAACGGGCCACTGCTTGGAGCCCGTGTCGTCCCGGGTGGAGGCGCTGCCGTAGGAGACCAGCGTGCCGCCGGGCGCGAGGAGCTTCCAGGAGTCGACGACGCTGCGGCCGCCGACGTGGTCGAAGACGGCGTCCACTCCGCCGGGAGCGAGTTCGCGGACCCGCGCGGCCATGTCCCGGTCGCGGTAGTCGACGGGTGTGACGCCCTTCTCGCGCAGCGCCTCGTGGTGGCGCGCGGACGCCGTGCCGATCACCTGCGCGCCGGCGGCCCGGGCGAGCTGGACGAGAACCGAGCCGACACCGCCGTTGGCGCCGTGCACCAGGACGGTCTCCCCCGGCCGGACACGCGCCTTGCGGTACAGCATCTGCCAGGCGGTGATGCCGTTGAGCACCAGGGTCTCCGCCTCCGCCGCGCCGATCCCGGCCGGCACCTCCACCACGTCCGCCGCGTCGACGAGCACGTGGCTGGCCCAGCCGCCGACCTTGAGCAGGGCGGCCACCCGGGTGCCGGCCAGGCCCGGTTCGACGCCCGCCCCGGTCGCCAGCACCGTCCCGACCACGTCGTAACCGGGGACGAAGGGGAAGGGCGGCTGGTCGTAGTAGCGCTCCCGGCGCATCTGCTGCTCGGCGAAGGAGACCCCGGTCGCCTCCATCCGGATCAGGACCTGGCCGGGCCCCGCCACGGGGACCTCACCACGACGGACCTGGAGACCTTCGGGCTCCACCTTGCCCGGCAGTACGACCTCGACGAGTTCTGCGGCGTTCATGACGGTCTCCGTTGCCTTCGGTTGCTTGGGGTTGCCTGCGTTGCGCCTTACGGCTGCTCACGCTTGTTAGAAGTTGTAACTCATCGCGAAGGGAGGAGTCAATAGCGACCGTGATAGCCTCTAACTAAATCGTGACACCGCAGAAGCACGGAGAGGCGACGGTTCATGGGGGACACGGGCACCGGGACACCGCGCGAGCGCTACCGCACCCAGGTGCGTACGGAGATCAAGGAGCACGCCTGGGAGCAGCTCGCCACGGCAGGGGCCTCCGCGCTCTCCCTCAACGCGATCGCCAGGCGGATGGGCCTGAGCGGACCCGCGCTGTACCGGTACTTCGCCGGCCGCGACGAACTGATCACCGAGCTCATCCGGGACGCGTACCGCAGCCTCGCCGACACCCTGCGCGCGGCCGGCGCCCCGGGCCCCGACCTGCCCGCGCTGGCGCACGCCCTGCGCGACTGGGCCCTGCGCGACCCGCAGCGCTACTTCCTCGTCTACGGCACGCCCGTCCCCGGCTACCACGCGCCCGACGACATCACCGCGATCGCCCGCGAGATCATGACGACCCTGCTCGACGCCTGTGCCGCCCTGCCCCCGACAGGCCCCGCAAGGCCGTTTCACTCCCACCTCGCGGAGCACAGGGAGTGGGCGGACGGCCATCCCGCCGAGCCCGCCGCCCTGCACCGCGCCCTGACGGTCTGGACCCGGCTGCACGGTGTCCTCTCGCTCGAACTGGCGGGCCAGTTCGCCGGGATGGGCTTCGACACCGCCCTGCTCTTCGCGGCCGAACTGGACGACCTGACCGACACCCCGCGGGCCTGACCCGCTCCCCCACGGTCCGACCGGCGGACGCCGGCTCTGCCCGTTCGGGCACGCCACCGTGCCTCCGCGCCCGGTGTCACGCGGCCGGCATCCCGCTAGCGTCGTGCGCGTGAGCACCATGACCCGCGCCGGCGTCCGGGAAGTCCGCCGGTGATCGACGACCGGCCGCCCGAGCCCGGGACGATCGATCTCCGTACGGGCGATCCCCGTACCGGCGGGGGCGGGACGCAGACGGCCGGCCCGCAGACCCGTACACCTGGAGAACCAACGGAACCGGAATCGGAACCGAAACCGGAGACGAGCCCGAAGCGCGCCCGCCGCCGTCCCGGCCCGTTCACCCTGCTCGTCCTGCCGGGACTGCTCGCCCTGATGGGAGTGGCCGGTTTCCTGGCGATGACGGGCGGCCTGTCCGACGCCTGGTCCCAGGGCTCCGGCACTCCCGAGGCCCGCGGGGCGCGCGTCGACGCCTCGTACGTCCCCTGGCTCCGCAAGGCGGTCGCGGACTGCACGGTCGTCAAGCCGTCGGTGCTGGCCGCCCAGATCGACCGGCTCTCCGGCTGGAACAACGACGCCGGAGCGCTGTCCGGCGAGAAGGGCATCGCCGCGTTCACGGACGCCCAGTGGCGCACCTGGGGCAAGGACGACGACGGCAACGGGCGCTCGTCACCGCGCGATCCGGCCGACGCCATGATGGCGCTCGGCCGGCGGGACTGCTCCCTCGCCCGGGAGGTGACCGACCTCAGGACCGAGGGCATCGTCAACGGGGACCTGGTGAACCTGACCCTCGCCGCGTACGCGTCGGGCACGGACGCGGTCAAGAGGGCAGGACGCGTCCCCGCCGAGGCCGAGACCTACATCACCGAGGTCAAGTCGCTGTCCTCGCGCTACCGTTCGGTCGACCGGGAGAGTTCCGGCGGCGCCGTGAACCAGGTGCCCGGCGCCGTACTGGCGGCGCCCGTGGCCGACCTCACCGTCACCTCGCCCTTCGGATCGCGTGAGCACCCCCTGACCGGGGTCACCAAGCTGCACACCGGGATCGACTTCGCCTCGCCGCAGGGGTCGCAGGTGTCCGCCGCGTCCAAGGGCCAGGTCGTGTTCGCGGCGATGACCAGCGCGTACGGAAACCGCGTGGTGATCGACCACGGCACCGTCGACGGCAAGCGCCTGGAGACGACGTACAGCCATCTCCTGTCCCTGCAGGTCTCCGTCGGCCAGGCGGTGGACGCCGGGGCACCGGTCGGGCTGGTCGGCTCCACCGGCCTGTCCACCGGCCCCCACCTGCACTTCGAGGTGATCCTCGACGGCCGCTACACCGATCCGCTGCCCTGGCTGAATCCCGGCGGCGGCTGAGCCGGAACCGGACGCGGCACACGGCCCACCGGCCGCGTACCGCCCGCTCCGCGGGTGTCCTGGGGCGTCTCAGGTGTCGAAGCGGTGGCGGGAGGCCTCGATGTGGCCGAGGTGGCGGTGCGTCCAGTCGCACATGCCGTCGACGGTCCTCTTCAGTGCCTGCCCCGGCCCGGTGAGGGTGTACTCGACCCGCGGCGGCACGGTGGGGTGCACGTCCCGCTCGACCAGGCCGTTGCGCTCCAGCATGCGCAGGTTCTGGGTGAGCATCTTGTGGCTGATGCCCTCGATCTCGTTGCGCAGCTCGGTGAAGCGCAGGGTGCGTTCGCCGAGGATCTCGATGATCAGCAGCGCCCACTTGTTGGCGATGTCCGAGAACAGCTCACGGGCGAGCGAGTCCGCCCGGGTGAGGTCCGCGTCCTCGGGCGAGCCGCTGTACTGCTTGGTCACCATGAGGTTCCCCAGTCACTGAAAAGTGCGTTCTTCCATGTCAGCACTCACTCTCCTACGGTTCTCCAGTAACCACAAGAGAGCGGGTCCCGAGCCGGGACCCGCACGAGAAGGAGGCGGACGGCATGGCCATCACCCTGCTGAACCCCGAGGGACTGCCGAAGATCGACGTCTACCGGCAGGTGTCCGTCGCGACCGGATCACGGCTCGTGTTCGTCGCCGGGCAGGTCGCCTGGGATGCCGAGGGGGTCACGGTCGGCGAAGGCGACCTCGCCGCACAGGTCGAGCGGGCCTACCTGAACGTGGGCACGGCCCTGGCGGCGGCCGGCGGGTCCTTCGAGGACGTGGCCAAACTGACCGCGTACGTCGTCGACTGGACCCCCGACAAGATGCCGCTGGTCCTGGAGGGCATCGCGCGGGCGGCGGCGGAACTCGGGGTCACACCGATGGCACCGGCCTCGCTGATCGGCGTGGCGGCACTGGACGTGCCCGAGCACCTGGTCGAGGTCGAGGCCATCGCGGTCCTGGACTGACCACCGGCCTCCGCCCCACGGCCGGCGGGGCGACGGCGCCACACGGGGCGGACCGGCGTCCGCCCCGGGGTCGCGGGACAGCACCGTAACCCCTCTTTGCATGACCATGCGATGTCATGCATACTCTTCCTATGTCTAAGGTCCTCACCTCCCTTCCCGCCGGCGAGCGCGTCGGTATCGCCTTCTCCGGCGGACTCGACACCTCGGTCGCGGTCGCGTGGATGCGCGACAAGGGCGCCGTCCCGTGCACCTACACCGCCGACATCGGCCAGTACGACGAACCCGACATCGCCTCGGTGCCCGGCCGCGCGAAGGCCTACGGTGCCCAGCTGGCGCGCCTGGTGGACTGCCGCGCGGCGCTGGTGGAGGAGGGCCTGGCCGCGCTCACCTGCGGGGCGTTCCACATCCGCTCGGGCGGACGGGCCTACTTCAACACCACGCCGCTCGGCCGCGCCGTCACCGGCACCCTGCTGGTCCGGGCGATGCTCGAGGACGACGTCCAGATCTGGGGCGACGGCTCGACCTTCAAGGGCAACGACATCGAGCGGTTCTACCGGTACGGCCTGCTGGCCAACCCGCACCTGCGGATCTACAAGCCGTGGCTCGACGCGGACTTCGTGACCGAGCTCGGCGGCCGCAAGGAGATGTCGGAGTGGCTGGTCGCCCATGACCTGCCCTACCGCGACAGCACGGAGAAGGCGTACTCCACCGACGCCAACATCTGGGGCGCCACCCACGAGGCCAAGACGCTGGAGCACCTCGACACCGGGGTGGAGACGGTCGAGCCGATCATGGGCGTGCGGTTCTGGGACCCCGAGGTCGAGATCGCCACCGAGGACGTGACGATCGGCTTCGACCAGGGCCGCCCGGTCACGATCAACGGCAAGGAGTTCGCCTCCCCCGTCGACCTGGTGATGGAGGCCAACGCCGTCGGCGGCCGCCACGGCATGGGCATGTCGGACCAGATCGAGAACCGGATCATCGAGGCGAAGAGCCGGGGCATCTACGAGGCGCCCGGCATGGCGCTGCTGCACGCCGCGTACGAGCGCCTGGTCAACGCGATCCACAACGAGGACACGATCGCCCAGTACTACAACGAGGGACGGCGCCTGGGCCGGCTGATGTACGAGGGCCGCTGGCTGGATCCGCAGGCCCTGATGGTGCGCGAGTCGCTGCAACGCTGGGTCGGCGCGGCCGTCACCGGCGAGGTGACGCTGCGGCTGCGGCGCGGTGAGGACTACTCGATCCTCGACACCCGCGGCCCCGCGTTCAGCTACCACCCGGACAAACTGTCCATGGAGCGCACCGAGGACTCGGCGTTCGGCCCGGTGGACCGGATCGGCCAGCTCACCATGCGCAACCTCGACATCGCCGACTCGCGCGCCAAGCTGGAGCAGTACGCCGAGCTCGGCCTGATCGGCACCGGCAGCCCCTCCATCGGTGCCGCCCAGGCGGCCTCGACCGGGCTCATCGGCAGCATGCCGGAGATGCCGCAGGGCGGCGCCGAGGCGATCGCGTCCCGCGGAGCGGTGTCCGAGGACGACGAGTTGCTGGACCGCGCCGCGATGGAGTTCGGCACGGACTGAGCGGCCCTGCCGGGCGGTGACGGACGGGCAAAGGGGCGGGCCCGGCGCGGACGGCGCCGGGCCCGCCCCTTTGCCCGTCGTGGGAGACCGGCCGCCCCGCTCAGAGCGGCGCGGCGATCCGGATGCGGTCGCTGTCCTGGTCGGAGAGGAACAGGGCCACCTCCCGCCCCTCCTCGGCCACGGCGGTGCGGTCGGTCCGGGAGAGGTCCCGCAGCGGGGTGACCGTCACCGTGCCGTCCCTGGCGGTCCAGGTCGCGGCGACCCGGCCGTCGACGAGGACGGCCCGTTCGCCGGCCACCGACAGCCCGCGGTGCGCGTCGTCGACGATCCGGCTCCGGTCCTGGTAGCCGAGGATCGCGTTGTCGAACGCGGGCAGGAACCGCACCGGGGCCGGTGTGCCGGGATCCGGGCGCGGCGCGCCGGGCAGGTCGAGCAGTTCCCGGCCCCGCTCGTCCCGGAAGGAGACGAGCTCCTCCCGTACGGCGGCGACCGCGGCGGGCAGGCCGGCCAGACCGCACCAGGCGCGCAGGTCGGCCGAGGCGGCGGGCCCGAACGCGGCCAGGTAGCGCCGGACCAGCGCCCGGCCGACGGGATCGGAGCCGTCCGGGGCCGGCGGGTCGATCCCGCGGCCCAGCCACGAGGAGAGCACGGCATTGCGCACTCCCCCCTTCGTACGCCAGAGCCCGCGCGGCGGCAGCTGTGCCATCGGGACGAGCGCGGCGACCAGCATCTCGCCGAGCGGCCGCGGTCCCGGGTCCGGCCAGCGCCCGGCGACCGCCCTCGCCAGCTCGCCCGTCGAGCGGGGCTCGCCGTCCGCCATGACCGCCCGGCCCGCCGCCGCGAGCTCCGCCAGGTCGACCCCGGCGAGTTCACGGCGGTAGGTCCCGAGGACCCGCTGCCGCAGCATGGGTTCGTGGCGGGCCCGCCAGGTCAGCGCGTCCTCGGCGGTGACGAGGTGGACGGTGCGGCGCATGAGGTGGGTCCGCACCACCCGCCGCCCGGTGAGCAGGTCCGACAGCTCCCACGGGTCGAACGCGCGCAGCCGGGACCAGAGGCCGACGAACGGTTCCTGCGGTTCCTGCGCCTGCAGACCGCCGAGGTGCGCGACGGCGTCGGCCGCCGGCAGGTCGGCGCGGTCGAGCAGCGACTGCCGGGCCAGCGTCGCGCGGTTGAGGGCCCGCGTGCCGAGAACGGTCATGGTGCTCAGGTCGCCCTGTGGCCGTCGAGCGTCTCACGCAGGATGTCCGCGTGCCCGGCGTGCTGGGCGGTCTCGGCGATGACGTGCATGAGCACCCGGCGCGCGCTGCGCCGCGCCCCCGGTTCGTGCCAGGGTGCCCGCGGCAGCGGGTGCGTGACCGACAGGTCGGGGAGGACGGCGGTGATCTCCTCGGTCCGGGCGGCGACCTGCTCGTACCGCTCCAGGACGCCGGCCAGTGTCTCGCCGGGCAGCATGCGGAAGTTGTCCTGGTGGTCGGTCACCCACTGCGGGACCTCACGGGCGGTACCGGCTTCGAGGTCGGCCCAGGTGACGCCCTCGGGCAGGTCGTAGGACATCGCCGACGGGCCGTCGACCACGAAGCGCAGCCAGCCCTCCTCGATGGCCGCGACGTGCTTGACCAGCCCGCCCAGGCTCAGCGCGCTGACCGTCGGGGCCGTGCCGGCCTGCTCGTCGCCGAGCCCGCGGGTCGTGGCGGTGAGGGTGGAACGGGCGGTCGCGAGCGCGGCGAGGAGGTCGGCACGCTCGGCGTCCAGGGCAGGTCGGGACGGCGTGGTCGTGGCGGTCATGGTGATCGGGTCCTTCCGGTCGTTGCGGCTGTTGTTGCTGTCGCTGTTGTTGCTGTCGCTGTTGTTGCTCTTGCTGTTCTTGCTCTTGCTGTTCTTGCTGTTCTTGCTGTTCTTGCTGTTCTTGCTGTTCTTGCTGTTCTTGCTGTTCTTGCTGTCGGGCACGGGACGACGGTCTCAGGGGATGCGGTCAGTTCGTGTCCTCTTCTCGGTGCAGGATGAGGTCATGCAGAAGACATCCGCACGACTGCTGTCGCTGCTCTCGCTGCTCCAGGCGCGCCGGGACTGGCCCGGGGCGCTGCTGGCCGAGCGGCTGGACATCAGTGCGCGCACCGTGCGCCGCGACATCGACCGCCTGCGCGAACTCGGTTATCCCGTCGTGGCGTTCAAGGGACCCGACGGCGGGTACCGCCTCGACGCCGGTACGGAGCTGCCGCCGCTGCTGTTCGACGACGAACAGGCCGTCGCCCTCGCCGTCGCACTGCAGATCGCCACCACCGCCGGGGCCGGCATCGGGGAGGCGGCGGTGCGCGCGCTGACCACCGTGCGGCAGGTCATGCCCGCCCGGCTGCGCCACCGCACGGAGGCCTTGGAGGTGACCGTCGTCGAACGGCCGGCGCCGCGGTCGAAGCCGCAGGCCGACAGCGGCGTCCTCATGGCGCTCGGCGCCGCCGTCCACGCCCGGGAGGTGCTGCGCTTCGACTACGCCCCGGCCTTCCCGCCGGGCACGGGCGACGACGCCCCCGCCCCGCCGCCACCGCGGCGGGTCCAGCCCCACCACCTGGTCACCTGGGGCGGGCGCTGGTACCTCGTCGCCTGGGACCTGGACCGGGAGGACTGGCGGACCTTCCGCGCCGACCGGATGACCCCGCGCGTCCCCACCGGACCCCGCTTCGCACCGCGCGAACTGCCCGGCGGCGACGTGGCTGCGTTCGTGGCCGCCAGGTTCCGTGGCGCGGACGGTTCCGGCGCCCTCGGCAGCGCCGCCGGCTGGCCCTGCCGCGGTGAGGTGGTCCTCGGCCTGCCGGCCTCTGCCGTGGCCCCCCACACGCCGGACGGCGTCGTCGAGGAACTCGGCCCGGACCGCTGCCGGCTGACCATGGGCTCGTGGTCGTGGGCGGGCCTCGCCGCCGCCGTCGGGAGGTACGACGCCGACATCGAGGTGGTCGGACCGGGCGAACTCAGGGACGCCTTCGCCACGCTGGCCCGCCGTTACGCGCACGCGGCGGCCGGGGCACCTCTTACGGACCGGTGACGTGAGGCGCGCGCCCCACGCCGGAGCACGGCACCGCGCCTAGGGTCTTGCCCATGCGTGTACTGGTCACCGGCGGTGCCGGGTTCATCGGGTCCCATGTCGTCGAGGCGCTGCGGGCGGGCGGACACGAACCCGTGGTGTTCGACGTACGAGCGGGGGCGGGCGGTGACGTCCGGGACCGTGACGCGGTCTCGTCGGCCCTGGCCGGGGTCGACGCGGTCTGCCACCAGGCGGCGATGGTCGGCCTGGGCAAGGGCGTCGCGGACGCGGCGGAGTACGTCTCCCACAACGACCTCGGGACCGCCGTCCTGCTGGCGGCGATGGCCGGGGCCGGGGTGCGCCGGCTCGTGCTGGCCGGCTCGATGGTGGTGTACGGGGAGGGGCGGTACGCGTGCGCCCGGCACGGTGCGGTGCGGCCCGGGCCGCGGTCGGCCGCCGATCTGACGGCGGGGCGTTTCGAGCCCCGGTGCCCGTCCTGCGCCGCGGAGCTGGTTCCCGGCCTGGTAGGCGAGGACGCCCCGGCCGACCCGCGCAACGTGTACGCGACGACCAAGCTCGCGCAGGAACACCTGGCCGCCGCGTGGGCACGGTCGACGGACGGCACCGCGGTGTCGTTGCGGTACCACAACGTGTACGGGCCCGGGATGCCGCGTGACACCCCGTACGCCGGGGTGGCGTCCTTCTTCCGCTCCGCGCTCGCCCGCGGGGAGGCGCCGCGGGTCTTCGAGGACGGCGGTCAGCGGCGGGACTTCGTGCACGTACGGGACGTGGCCGCGGCCAACGTGGCGGCCCTGGAGGCGGACCCGGCCGGCGCCACGCTGACCGCGTACAACACCGGGAGCGGGGAGCCGCACACGGTCGGCGAGATGGCGGCGGCGCTGGCCGGCGCGCACGGCGGGCCGGACCCCGTGGTGACCGGTGAGTACCGGCTGGGGGACGTGCGGCACATCACCGCGGACTCCTCCCGGCTGCGCACCGACCTGGGCTGGCGGCCGCGGGTCGGGTTCGAGGAGGGCATGAAGGAGTTCGCGACGGCGCGCCTGCGCGGTGGGTGAGGGCGCGTGTCAGGTGGCGGCCGCGGGCAGTGTCACCTCGAAGCGGCAGCCGCCGGCGATGTTGTGCACGGTGGCGCGTCCCCGGTGGGCCTCGACGATGCCCTGGACGATGGCCAGCCCCAGGCCCGCGCCCGCCGGGGGCGTGCGCGCGTCGGAGCCGCGCCAGCCCGTGTCGAAGACGCGGGGCAGGTCCTGCTCGGGGATGCCGCCGCAGCCGTCGGTGACGGACAGGACGACACCGTCGGCCGAGCGTTCGGCGGCCACCGCGACCGTGCCGTCGGCCGGGGTCCGCCGGATCGCGTTGACCAGGAGATTGCCCAGGACCCGGCTCATCTCCTTGCCGTCCACCTCGACCGGTACCGGCTCGACACGGTCGCCGACCAGCCGTACGCCGTGCTGACGGGCGAGCGGGTCCGCTCCGGCGAGGGCGTCGCCGACCAGGTCGTACAGCGACATGCGGGACGGGGACAGGACGAGCGTGCCGGCATGGATGCGGGAGAGCTCGAAGAGGTCGCCCACCATGTCGTTGAGGTGCTCGACCTCGGTGCGGATCTGGCGGAGGTAGCGCTGCGGGTCGGTGGCCACGCCGTCCTCCAGCGCCTCCGACATCGCCCGCAGCCCGGCGAGCGGGGTGCGCAGGTCGTGCGAGATCCAGGCGACGAGCTCGCGGCGGGAGGACTCCAGGGCACGCTCACGCAGCCGGGACTCGGCGAGCCTGGCGCTGGTGGCCGCCAACTCGCGGCTCACTGCGGCGAGTTCGGCGGTCGCCGGGGTCCGGGGCACGGTGAAGTCGCCGCCGTCACCGAAGGAGCGGGCGGCCACGGCCAGTTCATGGCTGCGGGCGACGACCCACCGGCCGAGCAGCAGCGCGGTGACCATGGAGACCACGGCCGCCATGGCGACGACCGTGGTGACGACGCTCAGGTCGTGTGCGGACAGGAACATCGCCTGTGCCACGGCCAGCGTCCCCGCCAGCATCGCGGTCACCGCCACCGCGGCCACCACGGCGAGCGAGGCGGTGAGCGAGCGGCGCCGGATCAGGCGCAGCGCACCCGCTCCGGCCAGACCGGCGGCCGCGGCGCCGGCACCGGCGTACAGGGCGATCAGGACGGTGTCATTCACGGCCGGCCCCTTCCCCGTCGGCCCGGTCACCGGTCGGGCCGGGGAGGTGGCCGTCGCCGGTGGGATCGTCGCCGGTGGGGGCGAAGCGGTAGCCGACGCCCCACACGGTCTGGATGAGACGGGGCCGCGCCGGATCGTCCTCGACCTTGCCGCGCAGCCGCCGCACATGGACCGTCACGGTCGACAGGTCCCCGAAGTCCCACCCCCACACCTCACGCATCAGATCCTCCCGGCCGAACGCGCGGCCGGGGTGCCGCAGGAAGAAGGCGAGCAGGTCGAACTCCCGGAGGGTGAGGGCGAGTTCCGTGCCGTGTTTCGTGGCGCGGCGGCCGGCGGGGTCGACTGCCAGGCCGGCCGCGGCGAGCGGCCGGGCCGTGCCGGCGGGGCGGGTGCGGCGCAGGACCGACTCCACCCGCAGCACCAGTTCGCGCGGGCTGAACGGCTTGGTGACGTAGTCGTCCGCGCCCACCTCGAGCCCCGTGATGCGGTCGTCCTCGTCGCCGCGGGCGGTGAGCATGACGACCGGCACCGGCCCGCGGTCGCGCAGCCGGCGGCACACCTCCAGGCCGTCCATGCCCGGCAGCATCAGGTCGAGGACCACGAGGTCGGGCCGGTGGGCGGCGGCGAGGGCGAGGGCCTCGGGGCCGTCGCCCGCCCGGTCGACGCGGTAGCCGGCGCGGTCGAGGTATCCGGAGACGACCTCGGCGACGGTGGGGTCGTCGTCGACCACCAGGACCCGGGGCCCTCCGGCGGAGCGGGAGGGGTCGGGGGGAGCGGGCGCGGGTTCGTACGGCTGGTGCATGCGCCAAGCCTCGCACCGCGCCGCCGCCCGCACGGTCCCCGGACCTCGACGTCCTTGTTTCGTAAGGATGCGATGTCCTTTATGTGCAGTTCGTCTTCGTAGGGTGAACGGCGTGACAACCCCTCCTTCTCCCCCTGATGTCGATGTGGTCCTCCCCTGTCTGGACGAGGCCGGGGCCCTGCCCTGGGTCCTCGCCCGGATTCCGCCGGGCTGGCGCGCGATCGTCGTGGACAACGGCTCCACCGACGGCTCGGCCGACGTCGCCCGCGCGCTCGGCGCGAGCGTCGTCCACGAGCCGCGCCGTGGTTTCGGGGCCGCCTGCCAGGCGGGGCTCGCCGCCGCCACCGCCGACATCGTCTGCTTCTGCGACTGCGACGCCTCCCTGGATCCGTCGCTCCTCGTCCCCTTCGTACGCCAGGTGCGCGGCGGCGGGGCCGACCTGGTGCTGGGCAGGCGCCGTCCGCAGGGCCGGTCCGCCTGGCCCGCCCACGCCCGGGCCGGCAACCTCGCGCTCGCCCGGCTGCTGCGCCGCCGCACGGGGCTGCGGCTGCACGATCTCGGCCCGCTGCGGGCGGCCCGCCGCGAGCGGCTGCTCGCGCTCGGGCTCACCGACCGGCGCAGCGGCTATCCGCTGCAGATGGTCGTCCGCGCCGCCGACGCGGGCTGGCGGATCGCCGAACACGACGTGCCCTACCTGCCCCGTACGGGCGCCTCCAAGGTGACCGGCACCTGGCGCGGCACCTGGCAGGCCGTACGGGACATGAGCCGCGTACTCGCCGAACCCGATCCCCACGCCCTCCGAGGAGGCACCGCCCGATGACCACCCTGCTCGTCATCGCCAAGGAACCGCGGCCGGGGCGGGTGAAGACCCGCCTCACGCCGCCTTTCACCCCGGTGGAGGCGGCCGCCCTCGCCGAGGCGGCCCTGTCCGACACCCTGCACGTCGTGGCCCGGACACCGGCCACCCGGCGGGTCCTGGTCCTGGAGGGAGCGCCGGGCCCCTGGCTGCCGC
This sequence comes from Streptomyces sp. V3I8, assembly GCF_030817535.1. Classification (NCBI taxonomy): domain Bacteria; kingdom Bacillati; phylum Actinomycetota; class Actinomycetes; order Kitasatosporales; family Streptomycetaceae; genus Streptomyces; species Streptomyces sp. V3I8. Next base: position 575,964 of record NZ_JAUSZL010000002.1, read on the forward strand.
CCGGTTTCGACGTCGTGCCCCAGTGCGGCGGCGGCCTGGACGAGAGGCTGGCCGCGGCCTTCGCCGGCTGCGACGGACCGGCCCTGCTCATCGGGATGGACACGCCCCAGGTCACCCCGGCCCTGCTCACCGCGGACTTCGCCGGCTACGACGCCTGCTTCGGGGCCGCCGAGGACGGCGGCTTCTGGGCCCTGGGACTGGCCGAGCCCGACCCGCGGCTGCTGCTCGGGGTCCCGATGTCGGTGCCCGGCACCGGTGCCGTGCAGCGCGAGCGGCTCGTCGGCGCCGGACTGCGCGTGCGCGACCTGCCGCGCCTGAGGGACGTCGACACGGCCGCCGATGCCGTGGCGGTGGCGGCGAGCGCGCCGCACAGCCGCTTCGCCGCCCGGCTCGCCCGGCTCGCCCCGCTCCCGGCGGTCGCCGACCGATGAACCGGCCCGCGAGCGAACTCGCCCTCGACGACCCCGCCCCGCCGGCCGCGCACCCGGCGTGGTCCAGCGCCGACCCGTACACCCGCGCACTGCGCACCGGCCGCGGGCCGCTCTTCCTGCGCCGGGCGGACGGCTGGCTGTTGCCGCTGGAGGTGGAACGCTGGTGCGCCCGCGCGGACGCGGTGGACCTGGACATCCTGGGCCGGTGCGAGGGTTCCGTGCTCGACGTCGGCTGCGGTCCGGGACGGCTCGTCGCGGAGCTGGCCGGGCAGGGCCGGCGCGTCCTCGGCATCGACGTCAGCGCGGCGGCCGTGACCCGGACCACGCGCCTGGGCGGACCCGCCCTGCACCGCTCCGTCTTCGAACCGCTCCCCGCGGAGGGCCGCTGGAACACCGTGCTGCTCGTCGACGGCAACGTCGGCATCGGCGGCGATCCCCGCGCGCTCCTCGCGCGCACGGGGCAGCTGCTGGCGCCCGGAGGTCTGCTGATCGCCGAGGCCGTGTCCTCGGACGTCGACGAGCGCGTCCGCGTGCACATCACGGACGCGCACGGCTCCCCCGGTACGCCGTTCCCCTGGGCGCGGGTCGGGACCCGCGCCCTCCTGCGGTACGCGGCGCGCGCGGACTGGACCGTCGTCGATCAGTGGACGTCCGGCGGCCGGTCCTTCGTCTCCTTGCGCACCCGCAGCAGCAGGAGGAGCGCCGAGCCGGCGAAGAGGACGGCGGTGATCAGCAGCCAGCGGCCCAGGAAGCCGTCCGCCGGCATCCCGGTCGCCATCCGGTACCGCCGGTCCACCTGACCGGTGATCAGCGGGAACCACACGAGCAGCAGCAGCGCGGACAGCGCCGCCGGGACACGCACGTACATCGTCCGCTCCCGGCGGCCCGCCGCGCCGAACGCGCGGACGACCCCGCGGTCCACCGCCGCGTACAGGGGCAGCAGCACCAGATCGTGCAGCAGGGCCGCCCCCACGAACCACAGGACCACAGCGGACCGGTCGTCGGCGAGCAGCCGCACACCCGCGTGCCCGGCGAGCGCGAAGCTGCAGACCAGGAGCAGGAGTTGAAGCGGGCTGCCCACCACGGCCGAACGCACCGACCGCACCGACCGCACCGACCGCACCGACGACGGCCTTCCCCTTCCGCGTACCGCCCTCATCGCAGGTCTCCGAACGTCATCCGGGCGACCCACTTCGTGTTGAGCACTCCTGGCGCGGCGGGCACGATCACCCGTGCCGGGTAGCCGTGGTCCGGGCTCAGGTCCTCGCCGTTGACCTGCAGGGCCAGCAGGGAGTCCGGGTCCGCCACCTGGTTGGCGCGCAGGGCCGCGCGCCGGAAGGAGCCGTGCCGCTGGACGGACTCGACGAGGAGGTCCGGCGGATCGCCGTCGTGGCCGACGAGTTCCGCGAGGTCACGCAGTCGCACACCGCGCCACCACTGGTCGGAGGTCGACCAGCCCTCGACACAGGCGATGGGCAGCGCCGCGCTGTGCAGCGGCAGTTGCCGGAGCTCGCGTCCGCTCAGCCGGACCGTTCCCGTCCGTCCCACGACCACGAGCCGCCACGCGTCCTCGTCCGTGTCCTTCGCGTCGACACCCGCGTAGGCGGCTGTCTTGTTGATCTGGAAGCCGTTCGGGCCGCTACCGGGGTCGGCACCGCCGTGCGGCGCGAGGAGGGCCGTGCGCCGCAGCGGTCCGCCGAGGCTCTGTCCCGCCGTCGTCCCGAACAGCAGCAGGGACCCGCCGCCGACGAACCACAGCGCTCCGCGCCGGGAGACGGTCGCGGGATCCGGACGCGAGGAGACCAGTTCCTGACCCGCCTCTCCCTCCTCCCGTCGCTCCCCCAACTCCTCCAGCTCCTCCAGCTTCCCTCGCTCCCGCATGCGGCGTACGTTCCGCACGGCGGCCGGTGTCTTCAGCGCCGCGTGGGCGAGGAACGCGGCGAAGAACACCCAGGCCCCGTAGAAGTGCAGCGGGTAGAAGGAGCCCGGGAAGACGTAGTCGAGCTGGACGTTGAGCACGCCGGTGACGAACTCGAACAGCGCGCCCCCGACCAGCAGCAGCAACGAGAGCCTCTCCAGCGCGTGGGCGAGCGAGCGGACCGGTGGCAGGGTGAACAACTTCGGCACCACCGACCACAGTTTGGCCAGCAGGACGGGGACCAGGGTGACTCCGAGCGTGACGTGGACGCCCTGTGTGAGGCGGTACAGCCAGTGCGGACGCGTGGGCCAGGCGAAGAGGTAGAAGCCGAGAAGTCCCTTGTCCGGGGTCTTGTCGTTCAGCGGTGACAGACCGGGGTTGTAGGCGGCGTAGGAGAGCAGACCCGTCACGAACAGCACCGTGATGCCGACGAGGAGGACGAGGCCGAGTACCGAGGTGAGCCAGGGTCCGCGCAGCGGACTGCGCCAGAAACCGGGTGAGGTGGGAAGCCGTGGGGTGTGGTCGCGCATGGCCCGACCGTAGGCAGGAAGGGGCCTCGTAAGGGGTGTGGAACCCATGACGAAACGCTGACGTCCGTGCGGCCGGCGGCCGCGGACGGCCTCTTCCGCCCTAGCGTTCCCCTGTGATCCGCTCCCCTCTCCGCGACCTGGCCGCAGCGTCGGCCGCCGCGCTGCTCGTCCTCGCCGCCGTACTCATCGGCCGCCGCATCGAGCGCACCGACCACACCCTGTTCGCCGACTGGCCGCCGCTGTGGGCGAGTTGGGGCCCGCACGTCGGTCCGGGCACCCCGGCCGCGGTGACGGTCGCGCTCCTCGTCGTCGGGTACGGCCCTGTTCTCGCCGTGCGACTGCCGTGGCGCGCGCTGCTCGGGGCCGCCTGGGCCACCGCCATGGCCTGGACCTGGTCGCTGGCCCTGATCGACGGATGGCACCGGGGCGTCGCCGTGCGGCTCACCACCCGCTACGAGTACCTCCAGGTCATCGACCGCTTCCACGACATCCCGGCCGCCCTGGGGGACTTCACCCACCACATCCTGCTCGGCTCACCGGACCACTGGCCCCCTCATGTGGCCGGGCACCCGCCCGCCGCCACCCTCACCTTCGTCCTCCTCGACCGGATCGGGCTGCGCGGCGGCGGCTGGGCGGGGGCCTGGTGCATCACGGCCGGCGCGACCGCATGCGTCGCCGTCCTGGTGACCGTGCGCAGGCTCGCCGACGAGGACCTGGCGCGGCGCGCGGCCCCGTTCCTGGCCCTCGCACCGGCCGCCGTGTGGATGGGCACGTCGGCCGACGGGTACTTCGCCGCCGTCGCCGCCTGGACCGTGGCGGTGTTCGCGCTCGCCGTCACCGCGTCGACACGGCGCCGTGCCGGGTTCGCCGCCTTCGGCTCCGGCCTGCTGTTCGGCCTCACCTGCTATCTGTCGTACGGGCTCACGCTCCTCGCGGTGATCGGCGCGGCCGTGCTGTTCCTCGGGCGAAGCCGTGTCCGGACGCTGCCCTTCCTCGCCGCCGGTGCCGCCGTCGTCCCCGTGGTGTTCACCCTTGCCGGCTTCAACTGGTGGGAGGCGTACCACCTCCTGGTGGAGCGCTACCACCAGGGCGCGGGCGGCGTCCGGCCCTACGGCTACTGGGTGTGGGCGAACCTCGCGTGCACGGTCCTCATCACGGGCCTCGCCACGGCGGCGGGGCTCGGGCGGGCCGCAAGCATGCCGGCCGGTGGACGGCACGCGTTCTCCGCGCTGCGGCGGCACGGGGTACGAGGGCGGACCGCCGACTCGCACAGGCCCGGCGCCGGGCCCCGAGGACCGGCAGGAGCGACCCGAGCGACCGGAGCGACCGCCGACACCCGGCTCGCCCTGCTGGTCCTCGGGGGTCTGCTCGCCCTGCTCGTGGCCGATCTGTCCGGGATGAGCAAGGCCGAGACCGAGCGCATCTGGCTGCCCTTCGCGATGTGGCTGCTCCCGGCCTGCGCGCTCCTCCCCCGCCCCAGGGCCTGGCTCGCCGCCCAGGCCGTCCTCGCCCTGCTCCTCAACCACCTGCTGCTGACCGGGTGGTGACCGGCGGACGCCTCGCCGGTCAGCTCCCGGTCCAGCCCGGAACGGTCGGCAGCACCTGCTCGGCGACACGGAACAACGCCGCGTCGTCGGGGGTCACGCCGTCCTGGCGCCAGATGACCAGTTCGTAGGATGCGCCGCCGTCCTTCTCGTCCCCGGCGACCATCAGGCAGCGGGCCACACCGCCCTGACCGGCTTCGGACCGGTCACCGCCGAAGGACAGGGCGATGGTCCGGTCCGAGTAGAGGGCCGCCGGGTGTCCCAGGACCGACTTCGGCTCCGCCCCGTCCCCCATCAGCCGGACGGACCGGGCGACCGAGAGGCCGTTGTCCAGTGCCGAGAGCTGCACGGAGTAGGTCTCGAGCCCGACGGTCGCCTCGGGTGTGGCCGTCTTCGTGCCGCCGGCGAAGGTGACCGTGCTGTCACCGCCCACGGCGGTGTACGCCCGCTCCTTCGGTGTCCCCAGCAGGGTCGGCAGATCGGGCCGGTTCAGCGCCTCGCACAGCTCCGGCCCCGACACGTACTTCGACGGCGCCCCGGTGCGCGAGTCGGAACAGGTGGCCGGTGCCGCCTCGTAGGCACCGCCCTGGAACGTGTTCTGGGCCCACAGCACTCCCCCGATGCCTCCGACCACCAGCACCGCCGCGAGGGCCTGTGCCCCCACGTTCACCCTCTTCCCGAAATCGCCGGAATCCTCGGCCATGTCCCCCACCTGCCCCGTTGGCGCCCGATGCGCGCCGGGGAATCCTAGCCGCCGATCGTGCCGCCGGTACCGGGTGGTGTCCGGCGGTCCGGACGGGTCCTCCCGCGCCCGCGTCCGGACACCGCCGGCATTCTTTTCTCGCCGACCGGGTGAAGAACGACGTTTTTCTCGCGCGGGTGTGGCAAGTTGTACCTCAGCCGGGCCCGTCGCTTCCCCCCGTAGTGGCGGGCCCGGCGTTTTCGTCCTTCCCGCCCTTCGCGTCACTCCCGCCGCTGCGGTCCTTTTCCTCTTTCCCGTCGTTCTCCAGGCTCGGCGGCCAGCGGGGGCGTTCGGCCGCGGGCAGGTCGAACAGGGCCAGGCCGACCGTGCGCCGGACGGGCAGCATCTCCGTACTGCCCGTCTGTACGAGCAGTTCCGAGAGCCTGCGTCCCGCCCCGGCCAGCAGGAGCTTGCCGTCCATACGCCTGAGCAGCCAGCGGATGGCGAGCAGGCAGTTGAGTCCGCGTGAGTCGCAGAAGACGAGAGCCGTCACATCGAGGACCAGGTGCCGGCGCCCGGCGTCGACGATGGCCGCGAGGGTACCGAGGAAGTACTCCTCGCAGCTCTGGTCGAGTTCGCCGCTGATCCGCAGCACCGCGCAGTGGTCGCTGTCGGTTACCTCGGTAATGATCAGGCGGTGGGTCCGCGTGGACATCACACCTCCATCCGCTCATCGCGCGAAGGCCCGTTCCCGGCGACTCCCGCACGTCGGCACACCTCCGGGTCGGAGACCGCCGGGGAGCGGCCCCGCCAGGCCCGTCGTGCGCCGCCCGGCTCCGGTGCGGGCGCACACGGTCCGGAGCGGCACCCGTATGCGAGCGTGTGCCCCGCATTCGGGCGGGCAAGGGGGCGGGACGGAATTCGGGCCGCCGTGCGGCGTCGGCCCGCCCGGCGGGCCGCCCTCGCGACGACGGGCTTCGCGGCGTCCGGGTCCTCGTGGTGGCGCGGGCGGCACGGGGGGTGCGGGGGGGTGCGGATGGCAGCGGGTGTTCAGGTGCCGCGTTCGGCGGTCCAGGTGACGTGCGGGGGCACGACCCGTGCGCACAGGGGTCCGCCCTGCGGGTCGGTCAGCCCGAGCCGGGCCACCAGGAGGCCCTGCCGGGCCGCCGTGGCGAGCACGTCGGCGGGGACCATGTCCAGCATCAGCTTGGCGCGGCGGAACATCGAGAAGACGCCCGCCTCGTCGACCGTGCCCCAGGACAGGTAGATGAACCGCCGCCCCAGGCGGTCCTGCACGTAGGGGCCGCGCACGTCGGTGCCGCCGGTGGGCGTCGGCGCCGCGGTGCACTCCAGGGTCCAGGTCGCCGACCCGGCGTCCGCGGGGTGGGGTTCGAGCAGTTCGCCCGGGCGGTCGCGGCGCTGTACGGCGACATGGACGTTGCGGTGCTCCTGCGGCCCGTTGCTTCCGGGCCGGGCCGGGGCGGTGGGGCCGGGCAGGTCACTTGCGTCGATACGGATGCGCATGACGGCCATCATGCCGCCGGGGGTGGCGGCCCGTGGTCCCGGGGCCACGGGCCGCCGCCCCCGCGCTCCCCGGGGACTACAGGCGGCCGCCGATCCTGGCGCGCAGCAGGGTGGGGTCCGTGACCGTGGTGCAGGCGGCGCCCAGTACGTACACCTCCTTGCCGCGCAGTGCCACGGCGGAGGGGTTCTGGAGGCCGTCGGAGGCGTCCAGGACCGTGGTGCGGGTGCCGTCGGGGCGGATGTGCACCACCGTGCCGGGGCCGTTGAGCGCCGCGAGGACGCTCTCGCCCCGGCCGGTGAAGGCGAAGTCGTCGATGCCGGTCAGGCCCGACGCCTCGGCCTTCGGGGTGCCCGCGCGGTTGCCGGGGCGGATCGGGATGCGCGGGAGGGTGCCCCGGTCGAGGTTGGTCACCCGGAGCGCGCCGTCGTGCGCCTTCGCCCCGTCGACGCCGAGGAAGCCCGCCGGGGCGAGTTCGGGGCGGTGGACCACGCGGTGGGTGTGCCACCGGTGACGGGGACGGTCCACACCGTGCCGAGCACCGAGTCGGTGATGTGGAGCCGCCCGGCGCGTTCGTCGAGTGCGGCCGGGGTCCGGCCCGTCCCGCGCCCGCTAGCGCGGTGCGTCCGCGAGTCCCGCCAGCACCCGGTCCGGGGTCAGGGGCAGTTCGCGGAAGCGGACGCCGGTGGCGTGGTGGACGGCGTTGCCGATGGCGGCCGCCGTGCCGACGATGCCGATCTCGCCGATGCCCTTGCTGCCCATCGGGTTGAGGTGCGCGTCGTCCTCCTCGATCCAGTGCGCCTCGATGTCCGGGACGTCGGCGTGCACCGGGACGTGGTAGGAGGCCAGGTCGGACTCCATGAAGTCGCCGGACGCGGCGTCCGTCGTGCTGCCCTCGGTCAGCGCCATGCCCAGGCCCATGGTCATGCCGCCGATGAACTGGGAGCGGGCGGTGCGGGCGTTGAGGATGCGGCCGGCGGCGTACACGCCGAGCAGGCGGCGTACCCGGACCTCGCCGGTCACCGTGTCGACCGTGGTCTCGGCGAAGTGGGCCCCGAAGGCGTGCCGGGCGTAGTCGCTGTCGGCGTCGGCGCTGCCCGCCGTGTCGGCGTCCGCCCGGAGCCCGGCGTCCGGCAGCGGTCCGGTGTGCTCGGCCAGCCGCGCCGCGAGCCGCGTGCACGCCTCGTGGACGGCCCAGCCCCAGGACGCCGTGCCCGAGGAGCCGCCCGCCAGCGGGGCCGACGGCAGGTCGCTGTTGCCCACGTCGGCGCGTACCCGCTCCAGGGGCGCACCGAGGGCGTCGGCGGCGACCTGGGCGAGGACGGTGCGGGCGCCGGTGCCGATGTCCGTGGCGTTGATCCGGACGACGAAGCGGCCGTCGGGCAGGGCGAGGGCCGTGGCCTTCGCGGGGCTGACCATCACCGGATAGGTGGCGGCGGCCACACCCGTGCCGACGAGGAGGGGGCCCTCGGCGCGGGACCGGGGGCGGGGGTCGCGCCGCGCCCAGTCGAAGCGCCGGGCGCCCTCGCGCAGGCATTCGACCAGGTGGCGGCTGCTGAACGGTTTGCCGCTGTCGGGTTCGGTGTCGGGCTCGTTGACGATGCGCAGTTCCACGGGGTCCAGGCCCGTCTCCACGGCGAGTTCGTCCATGGCCGACTCCAGGGCGTACATGCCCGGTGCCTCGCCGGGCGCACGCATCCAGGAGGGACTGGGCACGTCCAGCGGCACCACCCGGTGGGCACTGAGCCGGTGCGGCGCGGCGTACATGACCCGGCTGGGCACGGCGGCCTGCTCGACGAACTCCTTGATGCGGGAGGTGTGGGTGGTGACCTCGTGGACGGACGAGGTCAGGGTCCCGTCCGCGGCGGCGCCGAGCCGGAACCGGTGCAGGGTGGGCGCCCGGTGGCCGACGACGGAGGGCAGCAGACGCCGGGGCAGGTTCACGGTGACGGGCCGGCCGGTCTCCCGTGCCGCCATCACGGCGAGCACCACGTGCGGGCGCGGGGTGCCCTTGGACCCGAACCCGCCGCCGACGTGTTCGCTGACGACGGTGATGTCGTCCTCGGGGAGCCGGAACAGCGAGGCCAGGGTGGCGCGTACGGTCGTGGCGCCCTGGCTGGAGTCGTGCACGACGAGTTTCCCGTCGGACCAGCGGGCGGTGGCCGCGTGCGGCTCCATGGGGTGGTTGTGCAGCGGCGGGACGCGGTAGTGGGTGTCGACGCGCACCTGCGCGGCCGCGAACGCCTGCTCCGGTTCGCCCTGTTCGCGGCGTGCGGGGTGGCCGCCGTTGGCCTTTTCGGGCGCGTAGGCCCCGGGGTGGTCCTCGGTCAGGGTCACGTCGTGGTCCTCGACGTCGTACGCGACGCGGACCGCGGCGGCGCCCGCGCGGGCCGTCTCCAGGGTCTCGGCGACGACCAGGGCGACGAACCAGCCGTGGTGCGGCACCCGCGGGTCCTGCAGGACGGCGAGCGTGGGATCGTCCGCGAGGGCCAGCCGGGGCGCGTTTTCGTGGGTGAGCACGGCGAGGACCCCGGGCAGCGCCAGCGCGGCGGCGGTGTCGACGGTACGGATCGTCCCGCGGGCGATCCCGGCGGCCACCGGCCAGGCGTGGACCCGGCCGGCGTCGGTCTGTTCGGCGGCGTAACGGGCACTGCCGGTGACCTTGTCCCGGCCCTCCCGGCGCTCGGCGGGCGCGCCCAGCGTGCGGCCGGTGCTGGTGCCGGTGTCGGCCATCCTGCTCCTCCTGATGATGTGCGTTCAGGTGCGCGTTCAGGTGCGCGTTCAGGTCCTGGCGGCCCGCGCGAGCCGTTCCAGGGCGTCGACCGCGAGGTTGCGGGCCAGCCCGACCTTGTACGCGTTGTCCCGCAGCGGCTGCGCGGCAGCCAGTTCGAGGTCCGCGGCCCGCTCGAACGCCGCCGTCGTGGGGGCGGCGCCCAGCAGGGCCTCCTCCGCCCGCCGGGCCCGCCACGGGCGGTGGGCCAGCCCGCCGAAGGCGAGCCCGACATGCCGCACGACGCCGTCCTCGACGCCGAGCACCGCCGCGACGGAAGCGAGGGCGAAGGCGTACGAGGCACGGTCGCGGGCCTTGCGGTAGAGCGAGGGCAGACCGGCCGCGGCCGCCGGCAGCAGCACCCCGGTGACCAGTTCGCCGGGACGGAGCACCGTGTCCTGTTCCGGGTGGTCGCCGGGCAGCCGGTGGAACTCGGCGACGGGCACGGTCCGGGGCCCGTCGGCCCCGTACAGCTCGACGTCCGCGTCCAGGGCCGCCAGCGCCACGGCCATGTCCGACGGATGGGTGGCGACGCACTGCGGGGAGTGCCCGAGCACCGCGTGGTCGCGGTGCACGCCGTCCCGGGCGCCGCAACCCGAACCGGGGGTCCGCTTGTTGCAGGGTTTGCCGGTGTCCTGGAAGTACGGGCAGCGGGTGCGCTGGAGAAGGTTTCCGCCGGTGGTGGCCGCGTTGCGGAGCTGTCCGGAGGCGCCGGCCAGGAGTGCCCGGGAGAGGACCGGGTAGCGGTCGCGCACCAGGGGGTGGGCGGCGAGGTCGCTGTTGCGGACCGTGGCGCCGGCCCGCAGCGAACCGTCCGGCAGCTCGTCCACCGTGTCGAGGGGCAGCCGGCTGACGTCGACGAGGGCGGCCGGTTCCTCCACGCCCAGCTTCATCAGGTCGATCAGGTTGGTGCCGCCGCCGAGGTAGCGGGCGCCGGGGTGCGCCGCGTACAGCTCGGCGGCCTCCTCGACGCTGCCGGCCCGCGCGTATGCGTAGGGTTTCACCGGATCACGTCCTCGACGGCCCGCACGATGTTCGGATAGGCGCCGCAGCGGCAGAGGTTGCCGCTGAGCCGTTCGCGGATCTCGTCCGGGCCGAGCGGGACGGGGCGCCCGGACGGGGCCTCGGGATCGGTCACGTGCGAGGGGTGGCCGGCCTCCGCCTCGGCCACCGCGCCGATCGCGCTGCAGATCTGCCCCGGCGTGCAGTAGCCGCACTGGAAGGCGTCACGTTCCAGGAAGGCCCGCTGCAGCGGGTGCAGGCCGTCGCCGTCGGCGAGTCCCTCCACCGTCGTGATGTCCCGGCCGTCCTGGGCCACCGCCGGGAGCAGACAGCTGTTGACGCGGCGGCCGTCCACGAGGACCGTGCAGGCGCCGCACTGGCCGTGGTCGCAGCCCTTCTTGGCGCCGGTGAGGTCGAGCTGTTCGCGCAGCACGTCCAGCAGGACGGAGCGGTTGTCGACGGTGAGCGTGTGCGGTGCGCCGTTCACCCGGAACGCGACCTCGGAGTGGTGGCGACCGGACCCGTCGTCCGCGCCCGCGCTGTCTTTTCGGCTGCCCATGCTGTTCATGACCTTCCGACGGCATTCGGAACCACGCAGCTCACGTATCCAGGCTGCGGCCCGTCACACATTCCCGCACGCCGACGCACGCGTACCGGGGGGTGCCGGGCACCGGCGGGCCGGGCGGGGAGCGTCAGACGCCCGCCGCGGCCGTCACCGTCGCCGGGTCCTCCCCCGTCAGTTCCGCGACGCGGTGGGGCGGTACGCCCGCGGCCAGTGCCCGGCCGATCAGGCCGTCCCGGCCGTCGGCGCAGTCGCGGTAGTACAGCAGTTCCTTCTCGATCCGGGCGAGCGCCTCCGGCCCGGACCGCTGCCGCAGGCGGCTCAGCTCCTCGTCGCTCAGCGGCACCGGCAGCCGCTCCGCGCCCTCGGGGACGGCTCCGGTCTCCTCCGGGGGCAGCAGCCGCAGTTCGGGGGCGGTCGGTGCGGTCCCCTGCGCGTCCAGCCACGCCCGTACCGCGGGAGTCTCCATACAGGCGAGGTCACCGACGGCGGCCGGGGGCACACCGAGCCGCACGGCGGCGTCGTCGAGCAGGAACAGGTAGGCGTCGTCGGTCATCGTCGGCTCATCTCCACGGGGGCTGGTCGACACCCCATTACCCCGCCGCACCCGGAATACCGTCGCACGGTCGAGTGAACGCGCGGCACGAGGGCTGGCGCCCCCCGCTTCACGGTCCCGGAATCGACCGAAGCAGACATATCTGGATTTTCATGAATAGATCATCTCGAAGGGGACACTCGTGGTGGAGAACATCACGTCTCTCGTAAAGGGGATGGTGGTATGTCCACCGAATTCATGTCCGCCGAACTCACCGAGGTCACCGTGGACGTCGAGGCGGCTCTCGACCCGACCGAGGCCGACGGCTCCTACCGTGACAGCCGCGAGTGCGCGGCGCTGGCACTGCAGGCCGGAACGAACCAGCTGCTGCTGTCCCCGCCCACCCCCCGGCCGAAGAAGGGTTGACGGGAGAAGCCACATGGAGCAGTCAGGCACTTCGACCCGTCTGACGGGCGCGGTGCAGGACCTCACCTCGGAACTGGTCTCCGCTCTTCGGAGCGGGGGCCCGTTCCGGTTGACCGGCAGCGTCCCCGGGGCCGACGGCCCCGGGGCGGCCGACGGAATCACCCTCGCCGCCGTACGCGTGGTGGGGGCCGACGCCGTTCTGCCGAGCGTCCTGCGCCACACCCCTGCCGAACCCGACGACCTCGCCGTGTTCGGCAGGGCCGTGCACGCCTACCCGCCCCCCGCGAACGCCTCCCCCGCCTCGGTGTGGAGCCACTGGGCCATGGAACGCACCCTGCTGGCACTGGAGGGGTCCGTCGACGGGGCCTCGAACGGCATGCCGGGCAACGGCTCGCAACCCCGGGCCGGGTGGCTCGAGGGTGCCTCCTGGCAGTCGCTGACCCATCAGCTCGCCGTGCTGGCCCCGCTGGCGGTGCCCGCCGCGGACTGCGCAGTGACACGGGTGGCCCGTAGCCGCCCGGTCGACGTGGCCCGGGGATTCGTCCGCGCGGTCCGTCGGCGCGACTGGCTGCAGGCGGCGGGCGCGGGGCGCTGGCTGGTGCTCCTGGACGGGGTCCCGGAGACGCTCGGCCTGGCGGCCGGGCTCGAGTTCGTGGCGCAGATGGGCCGCGACGATCCACGCGTGGCACTGCAGGTCGAGGCGGCGCGGCTGATGCGGGCCGGAGTGCGGGTGTGAGGGCGCGCGACGTCCACGGGCTCGGCGAGGCCGCCCTGGCCTGGGTGTCCGCCCACCGGGACGAGTTCGCGCTCGGTGACGACGCACTCGCCGAACACGCGAACGTGAACCTCACCTGGAAGCCCCTGGGCGAACTGGCGCAGGTCTGCGTCAGCATCCGCCGGCACACCGAACCGGCCGACCCACTGCACCGGGCCGCCTCCGATCTGCTGGCCTTCGCCTGGCGGCAGACCGGCCACGGCGGCCTGTTCCTCGAACTGCAGCGCCTCGAACCCTTCGCGACGTACCCCCTGGAGATCTACGCGGCGTTCGCGTCCGACGGGCTGCGCCACCCCGAGTACGAGCGGGCGACCGCGACGGTGGCCCGCACCCGCGGCTGGCGGCTGACGGAGCAGCAGCCCAACCGGCGCCTGAGCGTCCTCAACTCCGAGCAGCGCAGCGGCATCCCGCAGCACGACGCCATGCCGCGGGCGCTGCTCCGCACCTGGCTGGGCGGTCTGCCGGAACCGTGGACGTTCGAGCTCGCCGCCGGTTACACCCTCACCCACGTGGTCTTCCACCTCACCGACTGGGGCCTGACCCCGCGGGGCGTCCCCCCGCAGGTCGCCGACTACCTCGGGCAGTGGCTCCCGCCCTGGCTCGACACCTGCCTGGAGGACGAGCAGTGGGACCTGGGCTGCGAGCTGCTGGCCGTGGCGGGCAGCCTGCCCGGCCCGCCGGACCGCGCGGTGCTCGAAGAGTCCTGGACGAGGCTCGCGCGGGCCCAGGACGCCTCCGGGGCCGTTCCGGAGGTCGGCGCCGGACGGGACGGGCACCCGGTCGCCCACGACTTCGTCGGCTGCTACCACTCGACCCTGATGACGGCCTTCGCCGCCGTACTGACCACCTACCGCCTGCGCGCGTACGTCGACGACGGCGCGGCGGCGGGAAAGACACTCGTCCTCGAGCACGCGGCGCGGCCGGGGCAGGGCGGCCGAGGAGGGCCGAGATGACCAGTACCCGTCTCATCCACACCGTCGGCACCGGCGCCCTGGAGTGGCTGCACGCCCACCGCGACGAGTTCCGCCTGGAGCAGGACGTCGACCCGGAAGTGGGCTTCCTGGAGCGCTTCAAGCCGGTCGGTGAACTGGCCGTCATCTGCAAGGTGCTGTTCCGCGAAGGCGTGTCGGGCTCCCGGCAGACCGAGCTGGCACGGCAGTTGCTGGACCACGCCTGGCGGGACACGCTGGACGGCGGCCGGATGCTGGTGCGCGGCCAGCGCATCGAGCCCCTCTCCCCCATTCCCTTCGAGGTCTACCTGCCGTTCAAGGAACTCGGCTACAGCAACCCCGAGGCCGAGCAGGCCTTCCGGCTCAACCAGCGGCTGGAGAGCTTCGCCGCCCACGAGCTGCCGCCGGTGCGACGCCTGGGCCTGTCGGCCTTCCAACGCCGTTTCGGACTGCAGCCGCGGCCGCCCGAGGCCGAGATCGTCGGCAGGACCTGGCTCGGACGCACCCCCGAGCCGTGGACGGTGGAGGGCCACACCGCCTACGACATCACGCACACCGTCTTCCACCTCACCGACTGGGGGGAGAACCCCGACGGCCTGCCGGCCCCCCTCGCCGACTACCTCGCCACCTGGCTGCCGGCCTGGCTGGACGACTGGCTCGACCTGCAGCGCTGGGACCTGCTCGGCGAACTGCTCGTCGTCGACGCCTGTCTGCCGCGTCCCACCCTGGACGAGCGGGCCTGGGAGGGGTTCGCCGCCGCCCAGCAGCCCGACGGGGCGATGCCCGCCGTACGCACGATGCCCCGGGGCGAGCGCGACGAGCTGTTCGACCTCGTCTACCACCCGACCCTGGTCGCCGCCTTCGCCTCGGTACTGGCCACGTCCCGCGCCCTGACGCAGCTGGCGCACGCACCCGCATGACTCCCCGTACCCAGCCCTGGCCGGGCGATCCGTTCGGCGCCACCGGCCGGCTCCCGCTCCGGCGCCCGACCACGGCGGCACGTGCGGACGGCGCGGCGGTGCAACAGCGGCTCGACGACGCCGTCGGCGGCCTGGACGCGCCCGACGTCGTCTTCGCCCTCTCCCGCGACGGTCACCGCACCGTGCGCAGCGGCGGCACCGGCCCGCCCCCGCCCGTCCCCCGCGACCGGCTGCGCTACGAGATCGGCTCGGCCTCCAAGACGTTCACCGGGCTGCTCCTGGCCCAGCTGACGCAGTCGGGCGTGCTGTCCGCGGGCGAGCCCGCCGTGACCTGCCTGGACCCGTCCCGGCCGGCCGGCCGGGACCCCGTCACCCTCGCGCACCTGATCACCCACACGTCCGGGCTGCCCGCCCTGCCCGCCGACTTCTTCCCGCGCGCCCTGCCCACGTGGCACACCAACCCCTATGCCGGGTATCCGGACCAGCGGGTGGTCGACGCCTTCCTGCGCCGCCGGCAGCCCCGGCGGCCCGGCACCCGCTGGCGCTACTCCAACTTCGGTGTCGCCGTGCTCGGTCAGGCCCTCGCCGCCGCCACCGCGACGCGCTGGGACGACCTGCTCACCACGCAGGTGCTGCTGCCCCTGGAACTGCGCGGCACCGCCCTCGGACCCGCCGGACCGGACACCGACGCCGTCGGGCACCGCAGGGACGGTGCGACGCCCACGCCCCCGCTGACCGTCGGCGGGTTCCGGCCGGCCGGCGCCGTCCGGGCCACCCCGCACGACCTGCTGACCTTCCTCGAAGCCCACCTGGAACCGGCGGGCCGGCCCCTGGCCGGTGCGCTGCGGGCGGTACGCCGTCCCGTCCTGCGACGCGGTCACGGGCACCGGCACGTGCACACGGTGGGCTGGTTCCAGCACCCCACCGGGCACGGCCCCATGTACTTCCACTGCGGGGCCACCCTCGGCCAGCAGGCCTTCCTGGGGTTCAGGCCCGACACCGGAACGGCGCTGGCCGCCGTGTCCACCCGCCGCTTCCGCGTCCGCGACACCTTCGTGGCGACGGCGTACGCGCTCCTCGCCGAGGCGTGAGGCGCCGCCGTGCCACCGCGTGGGCGCCGGACCCCGCGCCGGGTCCCTGGGCCCTTCGTCAGACGCGCCGCCACAGGGCCGGCGTGAGGGCGGGCTGCCAGACACCCTGCGCCTGGTGCGTCTGCAGGCACTCGTAGGTGACGTCGTCGTAGGTCACCCGTACGCCGGTCCCGTAGACCCTGCCCGCGCTCCAGCTGCCCGAGTGGCCGTCCTGCGCGCCGGGGGTGCCGCCCGCGACGGTCTTCAGCGTGAGCCCGTACTCCGTGAGCAGCGGGTTGACCGGCTGGTGGAAGGTGATGCCGCCTTTCGTGCAGTCGCCGCTGCCCCCGGAGGTGACGCCCTGGGCCTGGGTGCCGGAGATGTAGGAGCCGCCGGAGTCGCCGGGCTCCGCGCACACCGTCGTACGCGTCACCCCGGCGACGGCGCCCTCGGCGTACTCGACGGTGGTGCCGTGCTGCTCGATCGTTCCGCAGTGCCAGCCGGTGGTGGAGCCCGACCGGCAGATCGCCGCGCCCACCAGTGCCTCCACCGAACCGGCGACCTGCACGTTCGTCTCGCCCTCGCCCTTGACGGCGGGCGTGGCGGTCCACTCGCTGTTGACGCTCACCCAGGACATGTCCTTGCCCGGGAAGACCGACGCCTCGAAGGTGCCCTGGGCGACCTTGTTGAAGCCGGTCGTCTTCGCGCCCGCCTTCCCGCAGTGTCCGGCGCTGGCGAAACCCTGCTTGTCGTCCTTGGTCACGGAGAACCCCACCGAACAGCGGGCCTTCTCGTCGATGTAGTACGCGTCGCCGCCGCGGACGTCGTGCAGCGCGCGGGGCCGGTCCGCCGACACCCTGACCTCCACGAGCCGGCGGTCGATCCCGGCCGCGGTCACGAGCCTGTCGGCGGCCGCGTCGCTGGTCGCCTGCACCGTCACCCGGTTGGTCCGCACGTCGACGTACCGGACCGGTGTGTCGAGGGAGCCGCCCACCGCGGCGGCGTCCAGTTTCGCCTTGGCGGCGGTCAGGTCCTCCAGGGTGTTCCCGACGACCTTCGCCCGCGCCCCGCCGGCCTTGATGGCGGCGACCCCGGCGGCATCCGTGGTGGCGATGGTCAGGTCGGCGGAGGTCGTGCCCTGGACCCAGGCACCCGCGAAGTGCTTGCCCAGCGTGTTCTGGATGCGGCCGGCGCGCGTGCCCGCCTCCGCCTCGTTCACCAGCCGCGCCCTGGCCTGCGGACCTGTCAGCCGCAGATCGCGCTGGAGCGCGCGCAGGAGGGCCGCCGACGGCCTGTCGGCACCGAGCGTCTGCGCGGCGGAGGCGGGCGCCGGCGCGGGGGGTTCGACGGCCGCGGCCGCGGGCAGCCCGGTGAGCACGAGTGCGCCGAGCGCGGTCAGGGCGGTCCGGGCGGCTCCGTCGGCGTGTCTGTGGACCATCGGGTGACTCCTCGTTCTCGGGAATTCGGTCGCGACAGGGGGTCGAGAACACAGTCCTTGCCGACATGCACTCAGAAAATGTCCGGCGGCCCGCGGTTCGGCCGCTTCGGGCGACACGAAGGACCCGCCCGGCGGAGTACCGGGTGCCGACGGACCGTCATACCGGGTACGGAGACCGGGGACAGCTGTCGCCCGACCGCTCAGACCGGTTCGAGGCCCGGGTTGCCCGCCTCGGTGACGAAGGAGGCCGCGGTCGAGACCGGTGCGCCCGGCGTCGTCACGGCGGTGACCGTCCGGAAGTCGGCCCGGGCCTTCTCGCGGTCCAGGGAGACCCGCACGTAACCGCGCCGCCCGTTGTAGAACTTCAGGTGCGGGTTGGCCTTCATGTACGTGTCCCAGTTGCCGGGCTTGTCCGCGCCGTCCTTGCCGCTCGCCACCGAGGTCGCGACGATCTCCGTGCCCAGCGTCTTCGACGCCGGATCGTCGAAGTCCTCCTTGATCTCGAAGGCGTACCCGACGTGCACGTCCCCCGTCATGACCAGCAGGTTGTCGACCCCGGCCGACTTCGCGCCGTCGAGGACGCGCCGGCGCGAGGCCC
Source organism: Streptomyces sp. V3I8 (assembly GCF_030817535.1). NCBI lineage: Bacteria > Bacillati > Actinomycetota > Actinomycetes > Kitasatosporales > Streptomycetaceae > Streptomyces > Streptomyces sp. V3I8. Next base: position 593,637 of record NZ_JAUSZL010000002.1, read on the forward strand.
GGTAGCCGTCCCAGGCGTCCATGGACGTCCTGGCCTCGGCGCCGACGTCGAACCTGCGCTGCGAGAAGCACACCTGCTGCGGCATGACGTTCCACAGGGCCTGCGAGGCACGCCAGCCGTCGATCAGCCAGTTCTCCTGCGTCGTGCCGGTGAGCGTGCGCGCCGGGTCGTCCGTCTCGGGTCCCGGGGCGTGCAGGGTGTCCCCGTACGCCTGGTCGGAGCGGTACTGGCGGGTGTCGAGGACGTCGAACTGCGCGAGCGTGCCCCACTGGAGACGGCGGTAGAGCTGCATGTCCGGGCCGCTGGGCCGCTGCGTGCCGCGCAGGGGCTGGTTCTCCCAGTACGCCCGGTAGGCCGCGGCGCGCCGCAGCAGGAACTCCTGCGGCGGGTCGTTGTTCTCGCTGACGGCACCCGCGTAGTTGTTCTCGGTCTCGTGGTCGTCCCAGGTGACGACGAAAGGGTGTTTCGCGTGTGCGGCCTGCAGGTCCGGGTCGCTCTTGTAGAGGGCGTACCGCAGCCGGTAGTCCTCCAGGGTCCTGGCCTCGCGGTTGTAGAGGCCGGGGAGCTTGCGGTCGGTGTAGTTGCGGGCGCCGCCCGCGGAGTTCACGGCGTACTCGTACAGGTAGTCACCGAGGTGGAAGACCACGTCGACGTCGTCCTGCGCCAGATGGCGGTGCACGGTGAAGTACCCGTCGTGGTAGGCCTGGCAGGCCACGGCCGCGTAGGTGAGCGTCGCGGCGGCGGCCGTCGTGGCCGGGGCCGTGCGGGTGCGTCCGGTCTCGCTGATCCAGGTGCCGGTCCGGAACCGGTAGTAGTACACGCGGCCGGGTTCCAGGCCCTCGACCTCGACGTGCAGGCTGTGGTTGTACTCCGGGTGGGCGATGACCAGGCCCCAGCGGACGACCGTGGCGAAGCGCTCGTCGCTCGCGACCTCCCACTCGACGCCCACGTACTGCGCGGGCAGGCCGCCGCCGGGCTCGTACGGAGCCGGGGCGAGCCGGGTCCACAGCACCACGGAGGTGGGCAGCGGATCCCCGGACGCGACGCCGAGTGTGAACGGATCGCTGGGGATCCTGGCCCCGTCCAGCTCCTTGCCGACCGCGACGCCGCGGGCGGGCAGGTTGGCGGAGAAGGCCAGGGCGGCTGCCGCGGCGGTGACCGTGAAGAAGCGGCGGCGCCCGAAATGCCGGGCGGCGGCGTGCAGTTCGGGATCGTGGCGTGACGAGGTGTCCTGCGTCAGCGGTCTGCGACGGCCTGCCGGGGCCATAGGACGGCTCCTCTCGCGGTTGACGGCACAACGGACCCACGGGCTGTGCACGGCAGGGCCACAGGACGCGGATCACCGCATGCTAAACGGATAAAGCTCACAAATACGGCAGGCGCGGGCGGCGGCGCCGCCGCGCCGTGCACCACGGCGCACGGCGTCGCGCGACCGGCAACGGCACCGCACCACCCGGACCCTGAACCTCCGCTTGCCGCTGACGTCTTGACGGGTTGCGGGGCAGGTCGCGGGGTACGCGGAAGCACCGTACGAGCACACCTGAACGTACGAGCACGAGCAGAGAAGGAGACCCGCCGTGACGACGCGAGGCAGAGCGCAGGAGACGACCGAGGTGTCCGGGCTGGGCACCCTGGAGCACGGCACCGGGCAGCGCGGGCAGTTGCGTGTCCGCCTCATGGACATCGCCTGGACCGCGCTGTGCACGGTCCTGGCCCTGTGGGCCGTGTGGAGCATCTTCGACGTGGTGGACGGAGCGGCCCACTGGGCCTACAGCGCCGTGGCCTGGGTCCTCCTCGCCATCGCCCTCACCCTGCGCGTCGCCACCGTCCGCCGCCGCACGCGGATCTGACCCGGGGAGGAGACGAAGTGACACGGACGGAACGCGTCAACACCTTCCTCGGCAAGCACCTGTGGCTGCAGTTCGTGCTGTCGGTCCTCTGCGCCAGTGCCCTGGTCCTGCTCCTGTTCCCAGGGCCCTCGGTGCTCTCCGTCGTGATCCGCACGAGTGTCATGTCCGTCGGCGGCATCGCCGTCGTGCTGGCCACCCGGCGCAAGGAGAAGCGCGCCGCGGGCAGCACGGACGGCCTCGTCGCACTGGACCGCAGGCTGCGCCGGGGCGACGTGCCCACCGACCCGGCCGAGCGCGAGGCCATGCGCGCACTGGTCGGCCGGCGCCTGCACCGTACGCGCCACCGGGTGCCGGCCCTGATCTTCCTCGGCGTCCTCTTCTGCTCCGTCACCGTCCTGACGGCCCTGTCCGGCGGTCTGCGCCAGACCGTCGGCATGGCCCTGCTCACCGTGCTCTTTCTCGGCTGGACGGCGACGGCCGGCGCGACGCACGACCGCCGCCTGCGCACGATGGACAGGGCCCTGGAGTCGAACTCCCGCGTCCCGCAGCCCCAGCGACAGTAACCGGCGCACGGCACCGGCGGGAACGGTCGACCACCTGCTGCCCCGCGGCCGGGGTCCACGGCTCGCCCGGCGTCGTCACTCCTCGCGGTTCGCGTCCGGTGCCATGAGGAGTTCGGCGGCCTCCCGGCGCAGGGACGGCGAGGAGGCCTCGTCGCCGGCGAGGGCGGTGAGACGGGCACGGACCGCCTTGCCGACCGGTGGCAGTGCGCCCTGCGCCGCCCAGCGGGCCAGACCCCTGACCGCCTCGAGGCGGACGTCCTCGTGCTCGTCGTCGAGGCCGCGCTCGAAACGCCGTACGTCCTGCCGGGCCGTCCTCCGGTCGGGTGCGTCCTCCGCGTCCAGCACCGACAGGGCGGCAGCGCGGACCTCGCCCGAGGCGGACGTGTCCGCCAGGCGCCGGACGGCGGGAAGTGCCTCCGCCAGCCCGTGGAGGGCGTCGGTCGTGCGCCGGGCCGCGTCCTTGCCGGACGCCAGGTGGCCGGTGAGCGCCCAGGCCACCGGACGGCGTTCCCAGAGGCGGAGGCCTTCGTGCACGAGCCTGCCCAGACCGCCGATCACCCCCGCCCGGACGGCCGCGTCGGGATCGTCGAGAAGCGGGAGCAGCACCCACACCGCGTCCCACCTGCCGGCTTCGCCGACCCCCTCCGCGGCGGCCGCCCGGGTGCCGGCCGGCAGCGTGCTGTCGTCGAGGACATCGCCGAGGAGGTCGACAGCGGCCCGGCCGCCCAGCCGGCCCAGCGTCCGCGCGGCCCCCCGGCCGGTCAGGGGATCACGGAGCCACCGCGCCGCGAGGCCGGTCACCCGGTGCTCCCCGCGCCACCCGAGTCCGCCCAGCAGCAGGTCCGCGACCCCCGGGTCCCGTTCCGTCCGCAGGGCGGCGACCAGCGCGTCCCGCACCGCGGGCCGTTCCAGGTCCAGCAGCCACGGCGCCACCGCTCGCCGCACCTCGGGAGACGGGTCGCGCAGGCCCGCGAGCAGCGAGTCGAGCAGCGTCCCGGTGCGGTCCCGCGACAGCATGTCCAGGGCCCTCGCACGGGCGGCGCTCTCGCCCTCCCGGGCCGTACGGAGCATTTCCGCTTCGACCGCCGGGTCGGCGCCGAACCGGTGCACCAGCATCCGGGCGTGGCCCCACACCTGCCCCCGCGGATCGCCGAGCAGCCGCACCAGCGCCACGGCGTCGCCGGGCACGTCCAGCGTGGCCAGACCGGCCAGGGCGTTGATCCGCACGTGGTGGTCGGGATCGCCGAGCAGGCTCGCGAAGGCCTCCGTGACCTCCCGGCCGGCCAGGCCGAGCCGGATCGCGGCGAGCGAGGCCCGGCGGCGTACGTCCGCGTCCGTGTCACGCATCAGCCGCGGCAGGACCGTGGCACCCGCCTGCGGGACCCCCAGTCGGCCCAGTCCGCGGGCCGCCCCCGCGCGCACCCCGGGCACGGGGTCACCGGTCGCTCCGACGAGGACTCCGGCGTGCTCGGGTCCGCCGGTCCTGCCCAGTCCCTTCGCCGCCGCCGCGCGCCGCCCCGGGTCCGCGCCGGCCAGTTCCCGCAGGAAATACGCGATCTGCTGTTCCGCTCCCATGGCACCCCCGGGAAGGAAGACACGCGAGGCGCCCGTAGGTTGCACGCCCACCACGTGCGGGTCGCCCGCCCAGCGCGCGGCGCCATTCCCGTACATGCGTGCGAAGACACCTCCCCGTGAGGAGACACACACCAAGTGAGGTCGAAGAAAGTCGGGGAAGGAGATTTTGAACCCGATGGGAGGTTGTCGTGGACGGTGGAGATCTGGAACTCGGTGCGTTGCTGGCTGCGGCGGAAGCCGCGCCACCCGGGGAATCCGTTGACGTGGTCGCGCGCAACCTGCAGAAGAGGTTCGGCGCGGAGCGTGTGTCCTTCCTGTTCGTCGACCTCATCGGTCAGCAGCTGGTGCGGCTGAACGCGGCCGGTGCCGGCGATGTCGTCGAGCGGACCGGTCCGATCGAGCTGCGGGAGAGCATCTACGACACGGTGCTGCAGAGCCAGCGCCAGCATGTCGAGCCGGACGGCCAGGGCGGCCGGCGCGTCATCACGCCCGTCAGCAACCGCGGCGACTGTCTCGGCGTACTCGAGGTGACCCTGCAGTACGCCGACGACACCGTGCTCAGACAGGTGCGGGAGGCCGCGCACGCACTGGCGTACATCATCGTCACGGACCGTCGTTTCACCGACCTGTACCACCTGCACCGGCGCACCACACGGGCCAGCCTGGCCGCGGAGATCCAGCACCAGCTGCTCCCCACGGCGCCCAGTTGCGAGGCGTCGCAGTTCGCCCTCGCCGCGGGACTGATCCCGGCCGACGACATCGGTGGCGACACCTACGACTACACGCTGGACCGCGACACCCTGCATCTGTCGATCACCGACGCCATGGGCCACGACACCGAGTCCGCCCTGCTGGCCACCCTGCTGCTCGGCGCGCTGCGCGGGGCCCGGCGCGGTGGCTGCGACCCGGTCGCCCAGGCCGAGCGGGCGCACCAGGCGCTGATGAAGCACAGCCGAGGTCTGGCCACCGGGCAACTGCTGTGCATCGAACTGGAGTCGGGCCTGTGCCGGCTGGTCAACGCCGGACATCCGTGGCCGCTGCGGCTGCGCGACGGCGCCGTCGAAGAGGTCAGGCTCGGCGTCAACCTGCCCTTCGGCGTGCCCGCGCCGATGCCGTACCGGGAACAGGAACTGCTGCTGCGGGCCGGTGACCGGCTGATACTGCTCACCGACGGCATGCAGGACCGCGCGGCCGCGGCCGTCGACCTGGCCGGGCTCGTGCACGAGACACGCGACCTGCATCCCAGGGAGGCCGTCCGGATCCTGACGGCGAAGGTGTGGGAGACCTGTCAGGGGAACCTGACCGACGACGCCACCGTCATCATCCTGGACTGGCACGGCACCCCGGCGGCATCGGAGGCATCGGAGGCACCGGCGGTCCGGACCTGCGCATGACGGCCGGGCCCGACGCACGCACCACCACGGTCCGCGGTGATTGTCCGTGGCATCCGGGTACCTGGCATCCGAGCGTCCGGTACGGGCGGCCATGACCGTTCCGGGGCACTCAGGCTGCCCGGACCATGAAGGGACCACCCGTGGTTGAACCCCGGAAGGCGTCGGCCTCCGACAGTGACGAAGCCTCCTCCCTCGAGACGGAGCTGCTCGCCGGACTGCTGGTGAACGAGGAACGCCCCGAGCAGCCCGTCCTGCTGGACGGCGAGGGAAAGCCCATCGACACCTGGCGCGAGAACTACCCGTACGAGAGGAAGCTGCGCCGGCGGCCCTACGAGCAGCAGAAGCGAATACTGCAGATCGAACTCCTCAAACTGCAGAAGTGGGTGCGGGACACCGGGCAACGGATCGTCGTGGTGTGCGAGGGGCGCGACGCGGCCGGCAAGGGCGGCACCATCAAGCGGTTCACCGAGCGCATGAACCCGCGCGGCGCCCACGTGGTGGCACTGGACAAGCCCACCGAGAAGGAGACCGGGCAGTGGTACTTCCAGCGTTACGTACCGCACCTGCCGGGCGCCGGCGAGATCGTCTTCTTCGACCGGTCCTGGTACAACCGGGCCGGCGTCGAACGCGTCATGGGCTTCTGCACCCCGGCCGAGTACAAGCTCTTCCACGCGCAGGCGCCCGTCTTCGAGAAGATGCTGACCGACGCCGGGATCGTGCTGGTCAAGTTCTGGTTCTCGGTGTCGCGCGCCGAGCAGCGCACCCGGTTCGCCATCCGGCAGATCGACCCCGTCCGGCAGTGGAAACTGTCCCCCACCGATCTGGCCTCGCTCGACCTGTGGGACGCCTACACGGAGGCGAAGGTCGACATGTTCCGCGCGACGGACACGCCGTACGCCCCGTGGACCGTGGTCAAGAGCAACGACAAGCGCCGGGCCCGCCTCGAGGCCATGCGTCATCTGCTCCTGCTGTGCGACTACGCGTCGAAGGACGAGGAGGCCGTCGGAGCGGCCGACCCGCGGATCATCGGCACCGCCAACACCCTGCTGGAGGCCGGCGAGGAACCGACGGACCTCTCCCCCACACCGCTCTCGCCGCACAGCGACGGACCGGGCCGGCACCCCACGGAACCGCGAGGGCCGGCGGTCGGCGTCAAGCCTTCGGCTGGGTGAAGCGGATGCTGTTGCCGAAGGGGTCGCGGAGGCCGCAGTCGATGCCGTACGGACGCTCGGTGGGCTCCTCGGTGAACTCGACCCCCAGGCCCAGCAGTGCCTCGTACGTCTTGCGGCAGTCCTCCGTGCCGAAGATGAGGTGGCCGCCCACGGCGCCCTTGGTCAGCAGTTCGCGGACCTGCTGCGCCGTCTCCTCGGACATGGCCGGCGGGCCCGGCTTCTCCAGCAGGATCTGGCGCTCCGGCCGGCCGGGGACGTTGACGGTCAGCCAGCGCATGAAGCCGAGGTCGACATCGGCGTTGACTTCGAGGCCGAGCTTGCCGACGTAGAAGTCGAGGGCCTCGTCCTGGTCGAGTACGTAGATCTGTGAGTGCGTGATGGCGGTGAACATGCGCACCACGTTAGCGACGGGAGCGAACGAAAACTTATCCGAAACTGCTCTGTCGGCGGGCTTGCGGGGCGAGGGCGGGACAGGGGCGGGGCGGGGCAGAGGCGGGGGCGGGGCAGGGACGAGGGCGCGGGCGGGGGCCGAGCGCACGCCGGTCAGGTGTGCGGCCGCATCCACGCCATCGCGAAGCACGTCGGTACGCCCACGGCTGTCGCCGCTCCCCCGTCCGCCGCCCGTCCGGCTTCCTTGCGGTACGCCCGCGGGGAGCGGCCCACGATGTCGCGGAACGTCCGGCTGAAGGTTCCGGGGCTGCCGAAGCCGACCTCGAAGCAGATGTCCGTCACGCTGCGGTCGGTCTCGCGCAGCAGGGACATCGCGCGTTCGACGCGGCGGCGCTGCAGGTAGCGGTGCGGTGTCTCGCCGAACGTGGCGCGGAAGGTGCGCGTGAAGTGCGCCGGGGACACATGGGCCACGCGGGCCAGGGCAGGGACGTCCAGCGGCTGCGCGTACGCACGGTCCATCGCGTCCCGGGCCCGGAGCATACGGCGGTTGCTCTCCTCTGCGGCACGGCTCACAACGCCATCACACCACGGTTCCGCACCCGCCCGGACACACCGGCGCCCACCCCGCCGGCGCTCGCCGACGGCCTCGACGCCCTTGACTCCCTTGACCCCTTTCAGGAGGGCTGCGGTCGCTGGAGGCCCTGGAGGAGCAGCGCGACCAGCCGGCGGGGGTCGTAGCGGGGGTCGCCGTCCCGTCCGATGCAGAGGTTGCCGATGCCGCGCATCAGTTCGTAGGCCTGCGTACCGGGTCTGATCTCGCCGGCTTCGGCCGCCGCGTCGAGCAGGTGCGCGCAGACGGGCACCAGCCGGTCGAGGAAGTAGGTGTGCAGCGCCTGGAAGCCGCTGCTGTCCGACTGCATCGCGTTGGCGAGCCCGTGCTTGGTGACCAGGAAGTCGACGAAGAGGTCGACCCACCGGCGCAGGGCCGTCAGCGGGGAGCCGGCATCGGCCAGCAGGACCGGCCCGGCCTCGGCGCAGGCTTCTACCTGGTGGCGGTAGACGGCGACGACCAGGTCCGCGCGCGTCGGGAAGTGACGGTAGATCGTCCCCATCCCCACGCCCGCCCTGGCCGCGATCTCACGGATCGGCGCATCGATCCCGGAGGTGACGAAGACGGCCGCGGCGGCGGTGAGCAGCGTCTGCTGGTTCCGCTGCGCGTCGACCCGCTTGCTCCTGGCCGGCGCTTTCCCGGACCCGCCCGGCTCGTCCGTACTGGGCACTGCACTGGGCACCGCGCTCTCCTTTCCGATGGCCACGAGGGCCGTTGACAAAGCGGAACAGCGCTCCGTATATTAAACGGAACAACGCTCCGCTTCAGCTTATCCGAAGCCGCCCGTCAGGCGCGCGCTCCGTGGAAGCCGAGCCCTCTTTGCGAACGGACCCACACATCATGAGCGAACCCATGAGCGAATCCACCGGCACCACGACCACCTTCAGCGGGCCCTCGCCCGTCCTGTCGGTCGCTCCGGTGGTGCTGCCGGCTCCCGACCGGGCGGTGGACCTGCACCTACGGGTCTCCGCGCCGGTGACCGGGGACGATCTGCCGGTCATCCTCCTGTCGCACGGCCAGGGCCACTCGAACCACCTCTCCTCCCTGAACGGCTACGCGCCGCTCGTCAACCACTGGGCGGCGCACGGGTTCGTGGTGATCCAGCCCACCCACCTGAGCTCCAGCACCCTGACCCTGCCCGCCGACACCCCCGGGGCGCCGCTGTACTGGCGATCGCGGGCGGAGGACATGCGGTTCGTCCTCGACCGGCTCGACGCGGTCGAGGCCGCCGTCCCGCAGCTGCGCGGGCGCCTGGACCGGGACAAGGTCGCCGTCGCCGGGCACTCGATGGGCGGGCACACCGCCGGCCTGCTGCTGGGCGCGCGGCTGACCGATCCGGACGACGGGACGGTGGTGGACCTGGCCGATCCGCGCATCAAGGCGGGTGTGCTGCTCGCCGCGCCCGGCCGAGGGGGTGACGCCCTCACCGGGGCCGTCGCCGAGAACTGGCCCTTCTTCTCGACCCCGGACTTCTCCCGGATGACGACACCGACGCTGGTGGTCGCGGGCGACAAGGACGCCTCCGCCCATCTGACGGTCATGGGCCCGGACTGGCACGCCGATCCGTACGTCCTCTCCCCCGGCCGCAAGACCCTGCTCACCCTGTTCGGCGCGGAGCACGGGCTCGGCGGCATCTCCGGCTACGACGTCGCCGAGACGACGGACGAGAACCCCGAGCGGGTCTCCGTCGTCCAGCGGCTCACGACGGCCTACCTCCGCAGCGAGCTCCACCCCGGCGACCCCGCCTGGCGGACGACATGCGAGGAACTGACGACGGGCCCGGACGCACTGGGAAGGGTCGACAGCAAGTAGGCGGAGCCACCGCCGCGGAGCATCGCCCTCCGGGTCCCACCGGGCCCTCACCGGCACCCGGTGGGGCCCGGGGGGCCGCCGGAGGCGGAGCCCCCGCACGGCCACCCGTTCGGCCCCTCGCGTCGCGCGCGCCGACCGATCGTTCCCTAGCGTCCGGGTATCGACCGTTCCAGCCCGAAAGAGGCGCTCATGACACGTCGTACCGGCATCGCCGCAGGCATGGCCCTCGCAGTCGCGTCGATCGCACCGCTCGCCGGCACCGCCCACGCCCAGGACGTCAACTGCAGCGACTTCACCTACCAGGAAGACGCGCAGTCCGTGTACAACCAGGACCCCACCGACCCGAACCGGCTCGACGAGGACCGGGGCGCGGACGACGGCATAGCCTGCGAGGCCCTGCCCCGACGCCCTGTCGCCACTCAGGGGGCCGCCACTCCGGCCGTCAGCGTTCCCCCTGCCAGTGCCCGCGCCACCGGTGCCCCCGCCACCGGTACTCCGGCCACCGGCACTCCCGCCACCGCCCGGCCCACGCTCGGGGTACGGGGCGGTGTCGGTGGCGCCTCCGCCTCCCGCCCCTCGGACCGGGACATCGCTCTCGGCACCGGCCTCGGCGCCGGCGCCCTGCTCACCGCGGCCGGCTGCCTCACCCTTCGCCTCCGCGCCCGGTCCACGCGCGTGCGCCGCACGCCGGTCAGGTCGGCGAACCGCGGAAGGTAGCCAGGAACGTCTTCAGCGCCTGCTGGTTGGCCTTCGTGTCCCAGTCCGCGTCCGGGGTGGTCCAGCGCAGGGAGAAGCCCTCGCCGCCGCCGATGAGGAACCCCCGGCCGAACGTACGCACGCGCGTGCCGTCGGACTCGTCGACCCACTCCATGTCCGCGGCCTCGCGCCCCTGGTAGGTCGTCGCGCGGATCGCGCCCACCCTGTCGTAGCCCGGCCCCTGCCGGAGCGCGGGTTCGACGGTGTCCCGCCACACCGCGACCGGGTCGGGGCCCACCTGAGTGCTGTAGGTGACGGCCAGGTTCCGCGGGTCGCCCTCGTCGCCGAAGACGACCCGGTAGGAACCGTCCTTCGCGCGCCCGGTGTCGAGCCGCTGCCAGCCCTCGGGCAGGGCGACGGCGAACCCCTCCGGCGCCGTACGGACATGGAAGCCGTCCGGGAGGGCCCCGCCGGTGCGGGAGGGCGACGGCGAGGGCCGGGGTGCCGAAGTGGGCGACGAGGAGGCGGACCGTCCGGGGGACGCCGAGGTCGGGCCGGGGCGCGGCGCGTCCGGTCCGGTCCCGTCGCCGGCGGCCGGGGGAACGGCCGCGGGCCGGGAGGCCGTCGCGTCGGCGACCGCCGAGGAGCCGGTACCGGAGTCGTCGCCGGTCAGAACAAGGGCCGTGGCCGTCGCGGCGACGGCGGCGACGACCGCGGCCCCGGCGAGCGCCGCCCGGCCGAGATTGCGTCTTTCCCGCGCCGTGCCCACGAGGCCGTGCGCGGAGGACCCCGCCTGCGCCGCGGTCACCGGTACGGCCGCGATGTCCTCACCGAGGACGCGGCCGAGCGCCTCACGGACCTCCGGCCCGGTCAGCCGTTCGTACGGGTCCTTGCGGAGCAGTCCCTGCACGGCCTCGGCCAGTGGCCCGGCATGCCGGGGACTGCGCAGCGGCAGCCGCACGATCGCCCTGAGCGTCGCCTCCGGCCGGCCCCGGTCCCGGAAGGGCGGGCGCCCCTCGGTCATCGTGTGGAGCAGCGCGCCCAGCGCCCACAGGTCCGCCGGCGCGCCGTACGGTTCCCCCCGCGCCTGCTCCGGGGACGCGTAGGCCGGTGCGCCGATCCGTGCCACCGGACCGGCCCCCGCCAGGCCGTAGCCGGCCACGACCACCCCGCCGTGGTCGCGTACGAACACCTGGCCGGGGCTCAGTTCACCGTGGACGAGTCCCTGCTCGTGCGCGGACTCCAGGACGTCGAGGAGGTCGAGCCCGACACCGGCGGCCCGCACGGGGTCCAGTGCGCCGTACTGTTCGAGGAACTCGCCCAGCGGAATGCCGTCGATCCACTCGACGACCGTCCACAGACTGCCGAACTCCTCGGCCACGTCGACGACGTCGACGACGTTCGCGACCCCGCCCGGACAGCGCACTCCCATGACCTCGGAGGCGTGCGTGATCCGCGCCAGGGTGTGTTCGGCCGGGCTCTGCGGTGTGCCGGGCGGGAGTTGCGTCTGTGTCAGCAGCCGCGGACGCGCCTGTTCGGTGTCCTCGGCGTACCAGCAGACGCTGTTGACCTCACGGTGGACGACCTCTTGCAGCCGGTACCTGCCGGCGACCAGCCCGTTCGCAGTAGGACCCGCGTTGCCCATGTCCATCCCTCGCTGAAGTCCTGCTCCCGGTCATCAGTCACCAGGAGTACGCGGTGGGTGGTGCCCCGTGTTCAACGGATCGTTCAACGGATCCGGAATCACTCGTGCGTCGGGGGCCGCAGGGTGCGGGAAAGCGGGATGTGCGACCTCCCCAGGCTCCACATCCCGCTTTCCCGCGACATGGGGCCGGTACCCCCGCTTCCCGGGCTTACTCCACCGTTCTTTCCGTCAACCCGAATTCTCGGACTCCAGGTGCGTACGGGACGGAGGAGGGGGTACATGCGGGCGAGCACACGGTGAAGGCGGACTGCATGAAATCATTGATCGAGGGCGGAGGCCGGATGGCGCCGCAACGTGGCCGTATAGAGACCGCCGTCGCCCTGGAAGGCGATGCGTACTGCATCGCCGAGGCGCGTCACCTCTCGGCCGATTTCCTCGCGGAGGCCCAGTCGGAGCACGGCCTGCCGGTGACGGCCCGTGCGATGGACCTGACCCAGCTGGTGGTGAGCGAGCTGGTCACCAACGCCATGAAGTACGCGCCGGGGCCGGTCCTGCTCGACCTGCGCATCGTCGGCGGAACGCTCGAGGTGTCCGTCTGGGACAGCGACCCGGTGCTGCCGGTGGCCAAGGCCACGGATCCCGGACGGGTGGGCCAGCACGGCCTGGAGATCGTCATGGCCGTCTGCGAGGACTTCGAAGTGCGCAAGGAGCCGGTCGGCAAACACGTCACGGCCCGGATCGCCCTTCTCACCGACCCCGGCCCGGCCTCTCGCTGAACCGGTCCCGGCCCGGCGTCCCGCGTACGTCCGAATACGTCCGTGCGCCCACACACCCGCGCGTCCGTACGCCCGTGAGCCCGTACACCTATACGCCCGTACGCCCCGGAAGCGCGGCATCCGCTCCGGGGCGTACCACCGTTCTCCTGAGCCGTGCGGCGGCTCGGCGGGCGAGGGTCAGTCCACGATCACCGCACCCACCGGTACCGCCGCCCCGCCCGTCCGCGCGAGCGCACCACCGAAGTTGCCCTCGACCTCGGACTTCTCCGCCGCGTTCGGGTACGGGTTGGTGCACGCGGTGCCTGCGCTGGAACCGGACATCAGGCTCGTGCAGGGGCCGGGCTTACGGTCCGGCAGACCCAGGATGTGCCCCAGCTCGTGGGACGAGATGCGGATCGTGTTGTAGCCCTGGCCGACCGCCTCCCGTCCGATGTAGACGGTTCCGTTGCCCAGTGAGGTGGTCAGCGCGCGGGGCCAGCCGTTGTCCGCGAGGACCCGGATGTTGGCGCGCTGCCCGGACGCGACGGGCCTCAGTTCGACTGCGTCGACGCTCTCGTTCCAGATCGCGGCGCCCCGGTCGACCGCGGACCTGAACTCCGCGGAAGCGCTCGCGTCGTAGGTGACGACGCGGGCGGCGGCGCTGTGGGCCGGGGCCGGGGCGGCCACGGCCTGGCCACCGAGCAGGGAGAAGGTCACCGCCAGGACGGCGGCGAGTCCACCGGTCAGCTTTCGGACGTGCATGGTCGACCTCCTTGTGGGGGGAAGGTAGTCGTGCACATGACATAACACCCTGGCTCCTTGCCCAGCAAGGGCCGGGGCCAATCCGTCAATCGGGGCGCGGCCGAACGGACGGGGCCCGGCCCCACCCGGGACCGGGCCCCACAACCTACCCGCGCCGCGTCAGCCCTGGCGGGCCTTGAAGCGCGGATCCTTCTTGTTGATCACGAAGACCGTCCCCCGCCGGCGCACCACCTGCGCTCCCGGCCTGGCCTTCAGCGAGCGCAGCGACTTGCGCACCTTCATGGCTGTACCTCCTCCTGCTCCGGCGCCGGCCCGTCCGTCAGCGGGTCGCCGATGCCGTGCGGCCGTAGCGCCGCTCGAACCGCTCCACACGGCCCGCGTCGTCCATGACCCGCGCGTTCCCCGTGTAGAAGGGGTGACTGGCCGACGAGACCTCCACGTCGATCAGCGGATAGGTGGTGCCGTCCTCCCACTCGATCGTCGCCGCCGAACCCGCGGTCGAGCGGGTCAGGAACGTGACGTCCGAGGCGCGGTCGCGGAAGACGACCGGGCGGGACACGGGATGAATACCGAGCTTCATGGGGTTTCCTTCCTTGCGGCCGTACGCCGGAGGGCCACGGCCTGGTTCATCGCTCCTCGCGGAAGAGGACGTGCTCCCCCGCCACCTGGTCGTACTTGCGCAGGACCAGCCGGTCGGGGTCGTTCAGACGGTTCTTCCGCGTCACATAGGTCGCACCGGTTCCGGCCATGGACCTCAACGTCACCACCGGACGCGCACCTCTGGCAGCCATGAACGTCTCCTCTCACACCCCGGACACCCATCTGGATTGATGGGGCCATGTCATTCACATGCGGTACAACCAGGCCCACCGGGGTTGTATTCCCCCCTCCCCGGGACCCTCGGGAAGGTCCGAAACGGGCGGGGGAGTCCCGCGAAGCACGGTTTCGACCGAGGTGGGAGCGATAGGGTTCCCGGCATGAACGCACGGCTGGATCTGCTCGGCACGGTGGCGCCCGGTGCCCCGGAGAGCGAGGTCTTCCGGCTGGCTCTGCAGCACGCGGTGGGAGAACTGGGCGCGCTGGGCGGAGCGGTCCACCTCCGCGGTCCCATGTCCGCGCTGCGCCTGGTGTCCGCGGTCGGTCTGCCGTCCGCCCTCGTCCGTTCGTGGGAGATCGTCGACCAGGACGGACCGTCCGCACCGGCGCTCGCCCTCCACCGGGGCAGCGGCGCATGGGTCGCGCCGGAGCACGGTGCACCGGTCGTGCCGAAGGACGGGGCGGGCACCGGCGGCCCCTCCTGGCCCGGCTCCGGTCTCGCCGCCCTGCCCGTGTCCAGCGGGAACCGGCGTATCGGCACGCTCACCGTCCTGACCGGCGACGGGGGCGAGCCCACCGCGCGGCAGTGGGACTTCCTGCGGGCGGTCGTCGCCTGGGCCGAGCAGCGCATCCTGCAGGCGCCGCGACCGTCCGCGCCCGTGCCCGCCGAGCCGGACGGTGAACGCCTGCGGCAGGCGCTGAAGGAGGTCAGCGTCGGGTCGTGGGACTGGGACATCCGTACCGGCGCCCTGATCTGGGACGAGGCGGCGCTGGAGCTGTACGGCACCCGGCCCGCGGAGTTCACCGGACGGATCGAGGACTGGATGCGGGTCGTCCACCCCGACGACCTCGCCCCGACCCTGGCGGCGGCGCAGCGGGCCATCCAGGACCGGGGCGTGTACGAGGCCGAGTACCGGGTGCGGCGCCCGGACGGCTCGTACGGCTGGACCCGGGCCCGCGGCCGGGTCACGTACGACGACGGGGGTGAAGCCCTGCGGATGATCGGCGTCGGCTGGGAGAGCAACGAGTCCCGCTCCGCCCGCGACGCCCTCGGCCGGGCCCTGCGCCACATGAGCGACGGCTTCCTGGCGGTGGACGACCACTGGCGGATCACCTTCGCCAACCTGGAGGCGGAACGCGCGCTGGGCCTCTCCGAGGAGAAGCTGTTCGGGCGCCTCCTGTGGGACCTGCCCTCCGCGACGAAGGTCCCCGGTCTGGAGAAGCGCTGCCGGGCGGCCGCCGCGCAGGGGGAGCCCGTCGGCTTCGACGTCCGCGCGCCCGAGACCGGGCGCCTCTTCCACGTACGGCTGGTCCCGGGGCCCGACGGCCGCACGCTCTACTTCACCGACGTGACCGACCAGCGGCGCCAGGCCGTGGAGCGGCGGACGGCCGAGCGGGCCACGACCGAGCGGGCGGCCCGGATCACCGAGCTGACCGCGGACCTCGCCAAGGCCACGACCTCGCAGGACGTGGTGGCCGCCGTGGCTCGCCGGGTGCTGCCGCCGTTCGCCGCCACCGGGCTGCTGATGCAGGTCGTCGAGGGCGACCGGCTGCACCGGGTCGGTGCCGTCGGCTACTCGCAGGAATTCCTGAACCTGCGGGAAGAGCGCACCAGGAGCCTCGGCGACCCGGCCTGGGACCCGGTCGTCTCGGGCACCCCGCTGTTCCTGTCGTCCATGGAGGAGTTCGTCGCGCACTCGCCGGCGCTGGCCGACGTGCCCGCCCTGGCCGGCAAACAGGCGTGGGCGTTCCTGCCCCTGGCCGCGTCCGGCCAGACGTTCGGCGTGTGCGTCGTCTCCTTCGACCGGCCACGCCTGCTGACCGACGAGGAACGCACCCTGCTGACGACCATCAGCGCCCTCGTCGCACAGGCCCTGGAACGGGCCCGGCTCTACGACGCCGAGCACGCCCGGTCCCGCGAGCTGCAACGCAGCCTGCTCCCCCAGAGCCTGCCCGACCTTGCCGCCTGCACGGCCGCCGCGCGCTACCTCCCCGCGGGCCAGGGCATGGACGTGGGCGGCGACTGGTACGACATCATCCCGCTGTCCGGCGGCCAGGTCGCGCTGGTGGTGGGCGACATCATGGGCCACGGCATGTCCGAGGCGGCCACCATGGGCCGGCTGCGCACCGCGGTCCACACGCTGGCCGACCTCGAACTGCCCCCCGACGAGATCATGAGCCACCTGAACGACGTCGTCGGCAGCCTGAACGAGGAGTCGTACGCGACCTGTCTGTACGCGCTCTACGACTCCACCACCCGGACCTGCTCCATCGCCCGGGCCGGCCATCCCCCGCCGGCCCTGCTGCACCCCGACGGCTCCGTGCACTTCCCCGAGCCGGCCGCCGACCCGCCGCTCGGTGCGGCCAGGCCGCCGTTCGAGACACTGGAGATGGCGGTGCCCGAGGGAAGCCTGATCGTGCTCTACACCGACG